>JAWUWD010000023.1:0-31285 GCA_034112085.1 Cyclobacteriaceae bacterium | reverse complement strand
GTATGCTCACGTGAGATACCAGTTATAAACCTAGAATTAATGTGTTGAAGGTAGTCGGTAATGTGGTTTTCCATAGTCAAAAAAAATATAGCCGAATTTAAACAGTATTAGTTATAATTCCTTATTGATATAATTCTAATTTATTTGTTAACAACTATAGTTATGGTTTGCGGCTACAGCCGCAAACCATAACAAGTACAAATGCGATTTTAGAAGATGTAATTAAAATAAGTCCTTATTAATTTTACACCTCCACCATTGGAATCAATTAGATTTTTTACATATCTAATCCTATTTGCTGTTTCTCCCACTTTTGGATTTTTATACGTTCTTAAGATATTATCTAATTGATATTTTGGGTTATCACTCTTCTTAATCTGCCATATATTATTTTTTATAAAGCTGTGCATAGCTAGTACACCAATTTCATTATCTAGAAATGAATGAATCATTAATTTTAATTTATTGATATGTTGGCTGTGCATGAAGGGCTGTTGAGGTTCTGTTCTAATACTTTTAGTTGCAGTAAGACCAGTAATATTTGGCATCAATTTCACAAGATCATATTTGTCATTACCACCGACCCAATATTTGGTAGTTAAATCCTTGAAGGTCAATTTATCACCCACTAGTACATGAAATATTTCTGGATGCTTCCGTTGATTTAAAACATCAAACATGTCCCATTTATACTTGTTAATTGCTTTTGAATCGCATTTAGCTTCTACTCTGTCTATCTGATTGCTTCCAAAATGTTGTTGATGTATTTGTGAGATGTAATTTTTTCTATTCGCCCATTTTTTCAATTCGCGGTCTTTGTTATAGATTTTTAGTTGAATTGTGCTTTTAGGGCTTCCAATATATGCAGTTCCAAAATTTCTATTTTCAGCATCTGATATTATTGGGTTATAGGACGATTTTTTGTAGTTGGAGTAGATGGGTTTACTGTTGTGAACTTTATGTACTTGACTTGCGCAAAATGTGGATTGATAGTAAATGCATGAGTATTCATCATATATTCTTTCTATAGTATCTCTCGCAAGTTCATACTTTGAGACATTGCAGAATTCCAAATGGAATTTTTGGCTTATTTTGAAGAGATTAGTAATTATATGGAAGCTTGAATTTGTATATAGGAATTGATTTGATAATTCAATCCTTACACTATTGAAGGCTTTGTAATTATGCAGGTTGATAACACCATATGTAATCCCCGAAACAATTATGTTGTAGCAATTATTATAATCTGCAGGTGTTGCATTGCTCTTTTGTAATTGAATGAATTCACCCAATTGGTAAATGTCATTAGTACTAAATATACTATTTCTTAAATCTTGAAAATACGTGGAGGTATAATCTGTGCTATAAGTAAGATGAAGTTTATCTACTAAATAAATTGAGGTATTATCGTAGGCAAAACAGTTATGGTTATATAGGTGTTTTGGGTACGATTTTCTCTTTTGTGAGTAATTTTTAATTCCTGTATATAACAGGTATTCATCATCATAATGATGGTTGATAATTTCCATTGTCTTTCGAATATTCTGGTATAAACCAGATAAGTATTATTTATAAATTCATGACTATTATTATCCTTCCTATATGAAGTAAGAATAGCAACGGTAGCTAACCGTTGCATTCTTGTTCGAAAGACAATAAATCAGAAATTTATTTCTCGTTATTAAATACTACCAAAATCATAAAAATCACTTTTATAAAAAATTATAATTCCCGAATCGGAGGTTTTTTGGTTGTATTTAATTCACGTATCCACCCCATTTTCATAGGTTTAACTCGTTTATTAATATGAAACAAACTCAGGATACGGAACTATTGTCTTAATAGCCCCTCCCGAGAGGTGGAGACATAAGGGGGAGGGGGTATAAGCCCCCATTAAGGAACATATAACTAGTAGTTCACGAACGATGTAATGTTTCTTTTTTTCATAAATGCTACTAGCGGGAATAGATCAGCAAAATTAAGATTCGATAATCGACTCGTTGGTTCTACTACAAACCTCTTGAATTAATTTTCAAGAGGTTTTTTTGTGCCTTCCGGAAACGGGCCGGGAACGAAAATATATTCCGGGAATAGTGGTGTTTAGAAGCCGTAAACCGACTTCCTGGAATGTTGAAACTGTAAAAATGACTTGAATTGTCACTTTTTTATCAAGCTTTACGAACCGCCCAGTCCGAGGCCCGTACGCTGTGTGGTGTGAGTGGGGAAAAGACCTCACGTAACTGAAAACAAGATGGTGGAATCGACCCACCAGAGTCTACTTATAGGAGTCGACTCTAACAACTGCTTTGATGCGTAGTAGGCAACCACTGGGTGTGAAGCGAAAGCAGAAAGGGTCTCCGAGAGGGGCGAGGTGAAACTCCTTGCTCCTACTCGACTTTACAGTGTTTTTAATTTAATGCTTCGAAGCTAATTCTGCTATTTCTCTTGTAATATTTGTTGGCGAATTACAATCGCAGTTATTCAGTCCAATAACATAAATATCTTCATTAGGGAGATAAACACCCATTGATTTGAATCCAAAAAAGTGTCCACCATGTTCTCTAGTAGAAATTCCATTTAATTTTTTAATATGCCATCCATAACCATAATCAATATGCTCTCCATTATTCAATGTATAATTTGTGAATACTTTTTCAGTTGTTTCCTTATTAATTAAAAGGTTGTTTTTTATTGCTTCTTGCCACTTAAACAGATCGTTAACGGTAGACATCAATGCTCCTGTTGAATACGCAAAAGAATAACTAACTTGTCGACCATTAACATAACTACCCTTATTATGATAACCTGAAACTCTGTTTTTAATAACTTCTCTGTGACTTCCATATTGTGAAGATGTCATCCCTAGCACTTTAAAAATTTGATCTTCAACAAAAGATGCATAACTCTGCCCAGATACCTTTTCGATTATGTAGCCTAATATTATATATCCCGAATTATTATATTTATTTTTTTCTCCTGGAGCAAAATCCATAGGCTCATTTTTAAAAAAGTCTATTAAATCTAAAGGCGCTAAATCTTGTGTTGAAATTGCATTTAAGCCCTTAACTCTAGTGAAATCTTTAATTCCTGATGTATGCGTTAACAAGTGGTGTACTGTTATTTTATGTCCGTTTGTAGGATAATCAGGAATGAACGTGGTTATTTCGTCATCCAAATTCAGCTTTCCTTTTTCCGCAAGCATTAAAATAGATGTTGCTGTAAACTGTTTTGTTATAGAAGCTATTTCAAAAACGTTTTCCGTATGCATGGGAAGATTTAATTCTAAGTTTGAAAGTCCGAATGCCTTTTTATAAATGATCTTTCCATTTTTAGAAATTAAGAAGGTCGCTCCTGGAGCATCTGGTTTGTATTTTTCTTGCAATAAACTATCAACCTTGGTTTCTAAAGTTTGCGCATAGATTGATGGGTGGGAACCAAGGAATAAAACTATTAATGCTGCGAATAGATGTTCTAAATAAACTGACTTTTTCATTTTTTTCTAATTTAATTCTCTGCAAATAAACAGGCGGTTTTAATGGTTACAAAATGAAAGTCACCAACAGCACGTTTTTGTACATCAAGGCAATCAATCCCAAATTTATTGCCAAATTCTGAAGACTTGAACCGTTTGTGACAAATATGAGTCCTTCATGCCGAAAATTATATTTGAATTTGACAAACCCCTATATTCGTAGCTATGGGTATACTAAAACAGATAAAAGTTGGTCTTATTGAGACCTTGGTAATGGCTCTGATATTCAGTGTTTTAATTTATCCAAGATTACAAGGTATGGGAGATTATGTGTTTATCTACCCATTTAATCTTAAGGATGGTAGTATATATTGGGCGCTTTTTTTTTCAATATTATTTGGCGGGCTGCAATTTTTTCTAAATATATACTATGCCATTCCTAAGTACCATAAAAATAAACAGGTTAAAAAATACATCCTGAGTATTATATTGTTGTTTATCGGTTTACTTGGAATGGAATTACTTGTGAAAATAGCATTACAAGCCATTTATAATTTACCAGAAAATTTTGAAAATCTATATGGTGTAGATTATAACAATCTCCCAAATAGACGAAGCCTTGAATTTCCTCATGTAATACGAAACCTTTTGTTTTTAGCTTTATCCTTTGGATATCGATATGTTAAAGATTGGAAACAACTTATGGAAGAACGCACCCGACAGCAAACAATTTTAGCTGAAAAATGGAAAGTAGAGCTCAATTATTTGAAATCTCAGGTAAATCCACATTTTTTATTCAATAATTTAAATAGTATATATGCCATTACGAAAAGGAATAATGACACTGAAGCTTCTGAAGCCATAACTAGACTTTCCAGTCTAACGCGTTTTATGCTCTATGACAGTAGTTCTAAATACATTCCTATTGCTAAAGAGATTAAGTATATTCAGGATTATATTGAAATGCAACAATTACGTTTTGAAGACGAAGAAGTAATTGTAAACTTAAAATTGGAAGGCGATATAGAGCATACAAATATTAGTCCTTTCATGTTAATCCCCTTTGTTGAGAATGCTTTTAAATACGGAATCAAAATACATCAAAACAACATTATTAAAATAGAGATTAGCATTACGAATGGTAGTTTGTTTTTTAACGTACGAAACAAGATTCAGCAGAGCAAAAACAATCATGTATATTCAGGTATTGGAATTGCCAATGTTAAAAAAAGGCTAGAACTTGTCTACGCCAATAATTTTGAACTTAACATAACTAATGATGAGGTGTATTTTGAAGTGCAGCTACGAATAGATAATTTATGAATGTAAATTGTGTTATTATTGATGATGAGCCAGCAGCCATAGAGGTGTTAACTGAATTTGCTGATAGAACTCCAAACTTACACCTTTTGAGTACTTTTCGGGATCCACTTCAAGCATTAGCCTTTTTAAGAGATACTAAAGTCGATCTTATTTTTCTGGATATTAATATGCCAGAACTCAATGGTATGGAATTATTAAAAGTATTGATTGACCCACCATTAGTAATTTTCACTACAGCTTACACCGAATATGCAATAGAGAGTTATGAAAAAAATGCAATAGACTATTTACTGAAACCTGTTACTTTAGAGCGTTTTCTTATCGCAGTTAATAAGGCCCAAAGTCGTTTAATGAATAAGAATCCTGAGGTCATTGAGATCAATCAAACTTCAAGTGCAAATGAAGAAATCATCTACCTTAAAAGTGGGTCAAAAACACATCGCATAGCACTTAATGATGTTCGCTATTTGGAAAAAGATGGCCACTATATTAGCTTTTGCCTAAGTGATAAAAAAGTGATTGCGCGTTTGAGTATGAAAGATGTTTTTGAAGTAATCTCAAAATCAAAATTCATTCAGGTACACAAGTCGTATATAGTTTCTATCGCCCATGTAAAAACTATTGAAAGGCATCAAGTAAAAATTGAAGAAGCCTATATCCCCATTGGGAAAACCCATCGAAAAGCCGTTCATGAATTTTTTAAATCAAATTTTACAACTAATTGATCTTTATCAATTAGTATTCTTTCTTTGTGGATAAATCTACTATTATTAGTAAGTACGGTTCTGTCGCATTAATTGAAATAACAGGCAAACAAAAGCGTCCTTATAAGGGCAACCAGTCGCTGAAGTGATTTCTCAGTTCCGTAAACACTCCGTAAACGAAACGTTGATTGATTTGTATTCAATTTCACTAATTTATATACTAAGTGAATTTCGATATGCCTTTCTTGTTCCTAGAAGGTATATCCTGATATAATTGAGTGAATTTCAGTAAAGTAATTACTGGCGGAGTCCCCGCTACTACAAACCTCTTGAATTAATTTTCAAGAGGTTTTTTTGTGGCCTTTGCAAACGCGAATGATGAGATATACTTTAGAAACGTTGTGTAATTTTTTTATCATGGTTGTTTTTCATTCCTTTTGTTCAGGCGTACTGCACGAATGGCAAGTGATTTTTTTTGTGCCTTCATTATGTGTTATTCCTAAAAGTCTCTATTTCAAAAAAAAATAGTGATAATACGTGTTTTATCTTAGTAGTAAGTTTTTATATCATCTGAACATTAGTCGACAATTGTTTGAACAATAGTTAACCGCCCGTGTTGTAGAGTTATGAAAACAAATAATACATAATATGGGAACGGGTACAGACTACAAATTGGACTTAAAAAAAATCATTTAAAAATGCAGACGTATCATCTGTATTAGGAGAATCTACTTTAGTGGTTGCAGCGACAGGGAGCTACATAACAATAGAAGAGTTCAAAGAAATTTTGAATTATATAGGATCACTGGTGAAGGCCAGTAAAATTTCAAAACTTATATTTGACAAGCAAAAATTGAATGTGTTTCATCAACCATCTATGGAATGGTATTTTGTTGAATGGAAAGAAACGATGTTTGGTCTAGGACTAAAAACACACAGGAAAATATTACCAGATAATCAGGTGTTTATCCAGAGTGTTAAAATTGGAAGAGAAAAAATTGCAAGGGACTATCCAAACGGTAAATTCAATCAGATGGACATCGCCTATGCATCTAGTATAGATGATGCAATTAATAAATAAAAAACTATGTCTAAGAAGGAAATTGAACAATTGATGCAGTAAGTAAATCAAATGCCTTAGACGACAATTATTTAAGTGAAATTACTAAGCTGAAAGAGCGAGTCGACTTCTTGGAAGAGAAGTGTTCTTCACAACAGAATATGTTGGAAGATTCGATGGAGTACATAAAGAGAATTGAGAATGACATAGCGAAGTAGCTCAGTTACTTCAATAAAAAAGAGGCTGATATCTTAAATGATTTCAGCCTTTTTTTATGGGTATTTCTATACTCACCGTTGTTCCAATATTTAGAGCACTAATCAGGTTTATTTTTCCAGATAAGATTTCAACTGCCCTCATGCTCAGGTACAGTCCCAGTCCTGACCCTTTAGATTTGGCGCTTCCTCGATAAAACATGTTAAATACTTCCGGCTGAACCTCGATAGGAATTCCAATTCCATTATCTGACATTTCAGTTGATCATTATTTACGGTCATTAACACATCGATTAGTGCTTTTTCAGATCGAAAATCAATGGAGTTCTTAATGATATTGTACAGCAATAGTTTTATAGCCTATCTGGACCCGAAATGTTGATTTAATAGGCTTAGTAAGTGTGATTCTAACAGATTCAAAATCCTCCGATATTTGTAAGTCGTCTAGTACTTCTTCCCAAATAGATGTAAAGTCTATTAGTTCACACAGAACCTCTTGAACCAAGTTGTTGCTGTATCTTGCAAGCATTTTTAGTAAGCGCCTCATCTCCTTAATAGAAGATCTAGACATGTTCAAATAAGATTCCTTCTCTTTAGGATCTACTTCAATAAGCGTTATGAGTACTTCTAAAGAAGTAATTGGAGTTTTTAAGTGATGGTAGCTTCTGTAAACTATCTGGTCTATCTCTCGATTTCGAATGTTTAGTTCCGAAAGTGTTAATGCTAAACTGCCATTTTTTTTTCATCAGCGCCTCTACTGTAGCTGTGAGTTCTTCATGCTGGGCTTCTAACTCCTCATTTCTATCTTCGAGCTTTTCTTTTCTGTGCAGGCTAGAACTACTATTCTTTTTTTTGGTGATCTGAAAGAATAGCATCTTGCATCTTTGAGTATTAAAATTCTACTGATCGTGTCTAGCGTATTGTAGGAGCTAATAAGATTTGATATACATCTGAGAATATAGATATCGCATTCATTAGTGTTTTTTGTTAATATTTTCATAATATCTGGAGCTGCAGATTTAGCTAATTCTGCATGTGTAAAGCATATTCGTAAATACGAACCTCAAGAGTCACTTTTCTTCAAAGTCGCTAAATAATTTAGATGGAAAATTATACTGTAGTTATTTTTCTTACGTCAGCGAAACGGTACTGAATATTAAGATTCGAATCACATAAACAATCTAAGTCCTTCTTGAGTTTATATAATTCATCGTTCTTATTTTTGAAATCTATGTGTAGATAGAATTAGATCGTTTATTCCATTTGGGTGTTGAAATTGGTGGATTTCATATCTTTTCTGGTGAGATGATTGCACTGGATAGAAATTATCAGGTTAGACAAATATTATCAAATGAATACAACCTCTTGATGATAGCTATAGTGGATGTCAATGGATGTTAAGTGAAAAGTAAATAAATATATGAAGAAGGAGGCCGTCAACATTGTGTGGATCAAACGAGATATTCGTACGCAAGACCATGCGCCTCTGGCTGCCGCAGAAAAAGAGGGATTACCTTATCTGATTATTTATCTGTTTGAGCCTAGTCAAATAAAGTGTCCTGATACTTCACAAAGGCACTTACAGTTCATTTATCATTCATTAGTTGACTTTAATCATAAGCTCAAACAGTTTAATCGGCAAGTAGTGATGTTCCATGCGGAGGCGGGAGAAGTTTTTGATTTTCTAACGGCTCAGTATGATATGAGGAAAGTTTTTTCATATGAGGAAAGTGGTCATAAACTCAGTTGGAATCGAGATAGGTTGGTTGCCAAAACACTTGCTAAAGAAGGAGTTCGGTGGTTAGAGATGAAAAAAAATGCCGTAGTAAGAGGGATCAAAAATCGGAATGGATGGGATGATCAATGGCGCGAAACGATGGTTCAGCCTCTGATTAAAAATCAGTTTTCAGTCAACAGATTGACTTCAATAGAGAATCCTTTCGAACTAAGTCAATCACTTTTAGGGCAAATTTCAGAGGATTATCCAAAGACATTTCAGCCAGCAGGAGAGAGCTATGCCTGGAAGTATTTAGTGTCTTTTACAAAGGAAAGGGGTAAAAACTATCATCGTCATATCTCAAAGCCAGAGCTTAGTCGAATGTCTTGTGGTAGAATATCACCTTACTTGGCTTGGGGCAATATCAGTATTAAGCAAGCAGCACACCACATCAAGTTTCATCCAAATTTCGCAAAGCATCAAAGATCCTATATTGGTATTCTGACTAGACTTAAATGGCATTGTCATTTCATACAGAAATTTGAGGTAGAGTGTGAATATGAAACTCGATGCATCAACAGAGGTTATGAATCACTGGCAAGAGAATTGAACAAAGAGTTCATAGCAGCTTGGGAGTCTGGCTATACGGGTTTCCCTTTAATTGATGCTTGCATGAGGTGTTTGCATCAAACAGGTTGGATTAACTTTAGGATGAGAACGATGGTTGTTTCGCTCCTATGTCATCACCTGGACCAAGATTGGAGAGCTGGTGTTTATCACCTGGCAAGGTTGTTCCTCGATTATGAGCCGGGGATTCACTATCCCCAATTTCAAATGCAGGTAGGAACCACGGGCGTTAATACAGTGCGGATATATAATCCAGTGAAAAACTCTCAGGAGCATGATCCCGATGGAGTATTTATAAAAAAATGGATTCCTGAATTGACAAATGTACCAACGGCTTTTATTCATACTCCCTGGGAGATGACAGCGCTTGATCAATCATTCTGCCGTGTGACAATAGGAGAAGATTACCCTTACCCAATTATTGATTTGAAGGAAATGGGAAAAGTGGCAAGAGATAAAATTTGGGGACATCGAAAGGATAAACAAGTAAGACAGGAAAAGAAAAGAATAGTTAAGACGCATACAAGAAATGGGTAGGTTATGATCAGGACTTGTCACAAATGAAAAAGCAAGATTTACCATCCAAGATTTGCCTTGGTTGTAAACTGTCGTTTGTGTGGCGGAAAAAGTGGAGGCTGAACTGGGATGAAGTAAAATACTGCAGTGAACGATGCAGAAGAAATAAAACTAAAAAATGACCGAAGTAAATTTATTGTTTCCTCATCAGCTTTTTCAAAAGCATGAACTTCTTGAAAATAAGCTATCAACTTTTCTGATAGAAGAGCATTTGTTTTTTAACGAATTCAACTTCCATAAAATGAAGCTCGCTTTTCATAGAGCTTCTATGAAAAGTCATTTATCCTTATTAATAGAAAAAGAAATAAAGGTTGAGTACATAGAGGCGCAAGATGATAGGTCAGATGTCAGAAAGCTGATTGATTCTCTCGCACAATTGGGTGTGAAAACCATACACTACATTGATCCAACAGATAATTGGCTTTCAAGAAGAGTCAAAGAATCAGCGGGGAAAAATCATATAGCACTGATATGTTATGAGAATCCATCGTTCATCAATTCATTAGAGGATCTATCTACTTTCTTTAGAAAAGATAAGAAGTTATTTTTTCAAACTAATTTCTATAAGCAGCAGCGATTAAAACATAATATACTTCTCGAAAATGGAGATCAACCGGCAGGAGGGAAATGGAGTTTCGATGGAGACAACAGAAAGAAGTACCCGAAAGGAAAAACACCTCCCACTATCCAATATCCTTCTAGCGATACAATCTGGGAGGAGGCAGTAGCCTACGTGAAACAAAATTATGCCAATAATATAGGTGAGTTAAACTCCTCACCAATTTACCCATATACTTTAAATGAGACTAATAAGTGGCTTAATCAGTTCTTTGAATTTCGTTTTCATGGATTTGGAGATTATGAAGATGCCATCGTAGTAAATGAGTCAATTCTTCATCACAGTGTGCTTACGCCAATGCTCAATGTTGGGCTGATTGAGCCCAAAGAAATAATAGAAAAAGCGGTTGTTTATGCAACCAAGAATGGGGTTGCTTTGAACTCTTTAGAAGGCTTTGTTCGTCAGATCATGGGGTGGAGAGAGTTTATAAGAGGAATGTACGAATGCAAGGGAGTTGAATCGCGAAATAGTAACTTCTGGGGCTTCAATCGAAAAATTCCAGCTTCATTTTACAATGGGACTACAGGAATAGGTCCAGTTGACGAGACTATTAAAAGAGTCTTAAAAGATGGTTATTGCCATCATATCGAGCGATTGATGATTCTGGGTAATTTTATGCTATTATGTGAGTTTCACCCAAAGGAAGTCTATCGCTGGTTTATGGAGTTTTTCATAGACGCATATGATTGGGTAATGGTCCCAAATGTTTACGGGATGAGTCAATTCGCTGATGGAGGTTTTTTTGCTACAAAACCATATATCAGTGGTTCAAATTATGTGATGAAAATGAGCAATCATCCTAAAGGCGAATGGCAGCAAGTTTGGGATGGTCTTTTTTGGCGGTTTATGCATGTCAATAGAGACTTCTTTCTGAAAAATCCCAGGCTTGGGATGCTCGTGAGAACTTTTGACAAGATGAGTCCTGAAAAACAAGCATCTATGATCACAACAGCAGATGACTTCCTAAATAAGTTAGATGATCATTGAAATATTTCAGTCTATCATTATCTCACCTATCACCTCCATTTAGGAGGGCTAGACTCAAAAAACAACATGAAATTGAAGAATTAGAATAGGTAAAACACTTACCTCTCTGAGCGGTAAGACTTAAATACAGTCTTTAGATTTCTCCATCGAAACCATATTTTCTTGCAGTTGCTTTTCTAGCTCAATCATTTTAGGTGTCTTTTTAGCGTAAGTAGGACAACTATAGGTATAGCAAGAACTCATGGTAATTGTAAAAAATGCTAAGATGATTAAAGACTTCTTCATAGTGTTATTGTTTAAGATTAAAGTGTTTTAAAATTATTAATTCATTTTAGAAGTATTTAAACATAAACAGTGTGTTAGTTACGCATGTGCTCCTCTTCGTTTTTTTAGGTTATCAACGATTACTTCCTCTTTAATTATAGTGTCCTAACTACCTTGTATTCAAGTCAATAAAATGTCTATTATTTCTTTTTTATTTTGATTTCAAAATTGTCATTTCATGAATTGTATAGTTTTGATAATTATTCTTCCATTTTAGTGCCAAAACCTTACGTATACATTTGTAGAAATACTACTTATGTAATTTTTTTTGCTGGTACATTGTCAAATGCAGACAAACAAAAACACATGTTAATGATGAGCCCAATATATCCTATTTCTCTTGCTTCCCTTACTTGCTCTTTTGATCTTTAAGCTATGATGTGGAAAGAAGAAAATAATCAACTCAAAAAGGTCTTTAAGTTCGATAATTTCGTGCAAGCCTTTGGTTTTATGTCTCAAGTGGCAATCATAGCCGAGAAGATGGGGCATCATCCTAACTGGAGTAATGTATACAATACGGTAGATATAAGACTCTGTACACATGACGCTGGTGATGTAGTAACTGAAAGTGATCGATTGTTGGCGGTAGCTATCGATGAACTGTTGAAATAGGATGGAAGAAACTTCATTATATCTGGTGCCTACTCCAATCGGTAATCTAGAAGATATTACTTTGCGTGCATTGCGAATACTTAAAGAGTCGGATGTGATCTTGGCTGAAGATACTCGTAACACGGGTATTTTGCTCAAGCACTATGAGATTTCGGTCCCGATGATGAGCTATCATATTTTCAATGAGCATAAGCAGGTTGATTATCTCATCAAACGCATGAAAAGTGGAGAGAAAATGGCACTGGTGTCTGATGCTGGAACGCCTGCGATTTCTGATCCTGGATATTTATTGGTGAGAGCATGTATAGATAACGAGGTCAAGCTAGAATGTTTGCCAGGAGCTACGGCATTTGTGCCGGCATTGGTCAAGTCGGGGCTGCCAACAGAGAGTTTTGTGTTTGAAGGTTTCTTGCCGCACAAGAAAGGGCGTCAGACCAAGCTTATGCAATTGAGTGAGGAGACAAGAACAATGATCTTGTATGAGTCGCCTCATCGTCTAATGAAGTCACTAGATCAAATGATAGAATATTTCGGGGAAGATCGAAAAGCTTCTGTGTCTAGGGAGATCACCAAGTTGTTTGAAGAAACTGTGAACGGCACGTTATTAGAAATAAAGACTCATTTTGAAGCAAAAAAGGTCAAGGGTGAGATAGTCATGGTTATCAATGGTAAAAGTAAAAAATCATGATTTTAGCACAGATCATTGACCCAGCAATAACCCTCATCAAGCAAGTCGGAAGCTTTATTCGCGAAGAGAGTACGGTTTTTTCGATTTCGAAAATTGAGAAAAAAGGATTTAATGACTTAGTGTCTTATGTGGATAAAGAAGCAGAAAAGAGGTTGGTGGATGGACTATCTGAAATCTTGCCTGGCTCTGGTTTTATAGCTGAAGAAGGCACTTCTGATAAACGAGGAGAAGAATATAATTGGATCATAGACCCACTTGATGGTACGACCAATTTCTCGCACGGCTTACCAGTTTATTCAATCAGCGTGGCATTGATGAAAAATGATCGTATTGTTTTGGGTGTGGTTTATGAGATCAATCGACAAGAATGTTTCCATGCCATCAAAGGTGGAGTGGCTTATTGTAATGATACTGAAATATCAGTATCTCCGATTACCAATTTGAGTGACAGTTTGTTGGCTACTGGATTTCCTTATTATGATTTTGATGAGATGGAAAAGTATCTTGCTATACTTAATCAGTTTATGCAATCGACTCACGGACTTAGAAGGATGGGTAGTGCCGCGGTGGATTTGGCCTACGTGGCATGTGGCAGGTTTGAAGCATTTTTCGAATATAACCTCAATGCTTGGGATGTCGCTGCTGGAGCGTTTATTGTGCAACAAGCTGGAGGGAAAGTTACTGACTTTTCAGGAGGTGATGATTATGTGTTTGGGAGAGAAATTCTTGCTGGATGTGCGGTTCACTCGCAAGTGCTGGGGGTCGTTCAGGATTATTGGAAAGGTCAGTCAGGAGTTACCTAACATTAATTAAAGCCATATATTCATGTAATTAAAAAACAATTAGATATGAAAACATTAAGATTATTTCCAACATTAGCCATTAGTCTTCTACTACTCAACTCTTGCGATGATGTAAAAGATTTACTTAAAATTCCAGTGCCATTTTCGTTGGAACAGACGATACCAATAGTAGCACTTAATTCAGATGCTAAAACTTATACCGCTACCAAAGTGATCCAAGTGTCTGCTAATGCTGACATCAGCAGTAATTTTGATAATATCAAAAGTTATGAAATAGAGTCGTTGTCCTATACAATTTCTGACGTTGCAACTATCACTTCTCCCAGTATTAGTGGGGTGAAATTTATTATATCTGGCGCAAGTGATGAAGTAGTTGCTGAGAAATCTTCGTCAACACCAATTTCAGAAAGTACTACTCAGCTTGATTTATCAACTGATTCTCTTGAGAAGGTAAAGAATATGGTGGCAAATGGCGAGAACATTACAATAGAAGCAAGTGCGACTGTTGTAAACGGACCAGTTAGTTTTGACCTAACTATCTCGATCATAGGAAAGATTCAAATAGGGGCATAATACTAACTTTGGGTTTTCTCTTTGAAGACACAGGGATTAAGCTGCCGGAGATTATAGTTTGAAGACATTACTTCACTATAAGCTCCGGCACTTTTTATGGCAATAATGTCCCCACGTTCTGAAAATGGTAATGATACCTCCTTGCCAAAGCAGTCTGAAGACTCACAGATAGGGCCCACTACATCATATTTTTCTATTAGGTCTTGCCCATATTTCGATACGTTTTCAATGAAGTGTTGTGACTGATATAGTGCTGGCCGTAGTAGCTCAGTCATCCCAGCATCCAATATCAGAAAGTTTTTATTTAGCCCTTCTTTCCTGTAGAGTACCCGCGAGATTAATGATCCACATTGTCCTACTATTGCCCTACCCAGTTCAAAATGAACACCTTGATAAGGAGACAGATTGAGATGTGCTGCGAAAGTCTCGAAGTAAAATTTAAAATCAGGGATTAAGTTTTCGTCAGGTTGCTCGTAATTGATTCCCAGGCCTCCACCAAGGTTGATGATTGATATATCAACTCCCTTATTGATAAACCACTGATTTATGGAATTTACAGACAGGGCAAGGTCCTTAAATACATTCATATCAGTGATTTGGGAACCAATATGAAAATGTAATCCGATACATTTTAGAGAATCACTTTTCGAAAGAAGATCAACTACTTGATCAAATTCCCATGGACTAATCCCAAACTTATTTTCTTCAAGGCCAGTGGTGATGTATTGATGAGTCCGTGCATCTATATTTGGGTTAATTCGAATAGCTATTTTAGCTACTTTATTTTGTGCGCGTGCCAATTCATTAACAATCTTAAGCTCAGGAAGTGACTCACAATTGAAACAAAAAATATCATGTGATAAACCTGTATTGATCTCAGCGTCAGTTTTTCCTACCCCTGCAAATACTATGTGACTTGGATCAAACCCAATTTCAATAGCTTTGATGACCTCATTGCCGCTGACACAATCTGCACCAAACCCATGAGACTTAATGATATTGAGTAGACGATCATTGCTATTAGCCTTAAGTGCGTAATGTACATTATATCCATGACGAGATGTTTGAGAATTCACTTCATTTAGTGTTGCTTCTAGCAAGCCAACATCATACAGGTAATAAGGAGTGTTATGTTTCATACTGATAGTAAGCTGAGGTTTTTGTCAAACACTTGTGAGTGCAGCTGATTGAGTGCGTCTATTTTATGTACACTCTTTACAATGAGTGATACATTATGTAGGCTTCCACCAAAGGAGATCATTCGAATAGGAATGTCCTTAATAGCAGTCATTATTTTCGCGCCTAATCCAGATTGATCAGAAGGGAAATAGCCTACAATGCAAACAATGCTTAATTGGTCTTCTACAGTAACTTCTCCGAAAGCACTTAATTGATCTACAATTTTTTCTATATTTTGAGTGTCATCAATAGTGAGTGATACACCTACCTCGGAAGTAGTAATTACATCTATAGATGTTTTATGTTGATCGAATACCTCAAATACATTTTTCAGGAACCCAAAAGACATAAGCATACGATATGATTTTATTTTTATGGAAGTGATTCCGTCTTTGGCGGCTATTGCTCTTATGCCCTCTGTGAAATTTTGTTTTTTTATGAGTGTTCCAGGCTTTGATGGTTGAAAAGTGTTTTTCAAGTGGACGGGTATATTTGCTTCTTTGGCTGGCAAGATACTTTGTGGGTGAAGTACCTTGGCTCCAAAATAGGCTAGCTCAGCAGCTTCTTCAAAAGATAGTGAGGTGATGGGTGTCGTATGGTCTACGAAACGAGGGTCATTGTTATGCAGCCCATCAATATCAGTCCATATTTGAATAGTTGTTGCATTAGTAGCGACACCAATAATTGCTGCAGAGTAGTCACTTCCTCCTCTTTTTAGATTGTCTATTTTTCCATTTCTATTTCGGCAGATATAACCTTGAGTGATGATAAACTGGCTGGTGCAATCATTTAATAAATTACCCAAGAGCTGAGCGATTTCTCCTTGATCTGGTTCATCATTTTCATTGATTCGCATGTAGTCTAGTGCATTGATGATTGCGACATTCAGATCTTGTTCTTTGAAATAGAACGATATTATTTCAGAGGAAATAAGCTCTCCAAGTGCTAGTGTTTGTTTGGGATCATAATCAACTAGGAGGGCCATATTAATTTGCTCTTGAAGGATTGAGAGGTATCTGTGTAGTATTTGAGTAGCCTGTTTTTTGTAACCCACATTTAAGAACAAATCTTGGATGATATTGGTATGGCGCGCAATCAATGCCTCTAGTGCTCGATTGGCCTTTTGGATATTCCCAATGAGTAAAAATGAGGAGATATCGCTAAGTAAGTTCGTAACTCCTGAGAATGCAGAGAAAATAATAATGGTTCTCTGTGTTGATTTAGATATTATCTCTGTTGTATTTCGTATAGCTTCTGCTGATCCGATGGAGGTACCTCCAAATTTTAATACTTGTATATCGCCTTTTGTCATATTACAAATGAAATACATCGTGCGCTTAGGTTAAATTTTTAGTTTATAATTATCTAATAATATACAATTTGTATAAATTTATACATGAGAACAATTCAAGAAGTAACCGAACGTATTGTTAATCAAACCCCCTTTTGGATAGAGTCCATGGATGAAAGGTTGTTGAACCTCTCTTCATTGGCTAGAAAAATCCAGCCTAGCGTAGAAAAAGAGCTCTCAAAAAAAGTGAATACGGGAGCAATAACAATTGCACTCAATCGCATGCCTACTGGTACAAGTGCTAAAATGAAGTCTAGCATTCGAAAATTCATTGAAAAACTTGGGGATCTAACAGTGAAGTCGGATATATGTGATTTTACTTATTCCCAATCTTCGACCTTAGCCACTAACATTGCCAAAATTATTATGAGTGCATCCAATGAGGGTGGATTTTTCACGATTTCGAATGGAGTTGCTGAGGTGACTATAGTAGCTAGTAGCTCATTGAGGTCTCTAATCTTGATAGGGATGAAACAGGAGAAATTGATAAATGAACAAATTGACCTAGCTTCTATTACGGTCAATTTGCCAAAGAAAAACACAGAGCAGTCAGGAATCTATTACTTTATTTTAAGACAATTTGCCTGGGCCGATATCAATATTGTCGAAGTAATATCTACTACTAATGAGATAACTTTGGTCTTGAATAAAAATGATGTAAATGCAGCCTTTACTAAGCTTATGGAGATGAAGAGATAAGTGAAAGTTCCATTTTGTTGTTCATATTCAGAAGGGATTATTGAAAAATATGTTACATTTTCAGTAATTAAAAATGCTTCGATTCAAAAAATGTTAACCTTACCTAAATTGATTTTATGAAACCACTATTTATAATTATACTCAGCATGCTGTTACTCGGCTGTACTACGGGTGTAGAATCCAGCAGTGACCTGTCTAATGATATTTTTGAAGAAAATCCTTTAATGCCAGACAAGGTGTTGAATGTTGCTTTCTTGATTGTTGATGGAGTCTATAATTCCGAATTGGTTGCTCCTATGGATATTTTACATCATACTGTTTTTCATACAGATAAAGGAATGAGAGTATTCATTGTGGCACCAAGTTTAGCGCCAGTCACCTCTTTTGAAGGTCTCCGCATATTGCCAGACTACAGCTATGTAAATGACTCATTACCTGATATTGATGTTTTGGTAGTGCCAAGTGCCGAACATAGTATGGATAGTGATTTAGAGAACGAGAGCCTCATCAACTTCGTAAGAACGACTGGAGAGAATGCTCAATATGTAATGTCCCTATGTGATGGTGCTTTTGTATTGGCGAAGGCAGGGCTCACTGACGGAAAAGAAACGACTACTTTTCCATCGGATATCCCAAAGTATAGGGAGATGTATCCAAACCTTATTGTTCATGAAGATGTGAGCTTTGTGCATGATGGTAAATTGATTACTTCAGCTGGCGGTGCTAAGTCATATGATCCAGCTTTGTATCTATCGGAGATAATATATGGAAATAATGCAGCAAAAGGAATTGCAAGGGGATTGGTGATTGATTGGGATGTTCAGAATATTAAGCACATCGTTGTCAAAGATTGATATATTTTATTCCCTTAATAATTCCCTAATACCTCCTTAACAAGAATTCTATTATATTGCTAGATTATTGCCTACGTAAGATTATGATCTATTCTTTAAAAGGGTTGATTATTCTGAAGCGTAGTTTTGCTCATAGAAGGATTTATTATGAAGATTGAGTATTTAATAGAAAGTAGCAGTGAAGGCATCTTCGCATTTAATCGTGATTTTAAATTGACCATCTGCAATAAAAAAATTAGAACATTTTTAGGGTTTGAAAATGACGATTGGGTCAATAGTCCATTATTTGACTCAATAGCATTATTGAATAATGCTATTGACAAGCAACACATTTCCATAGCCTTGTCAGGTGAAAGCATAGCCAGAACGGGGAAGGTTTTTTATGATCAAAATAATGAGACTTATGTTCATTTTGATTTAGAGCTATCACCGGTACGTGATTCCGATGATTTGATCATTGGAGGTATGGGGACGCTGAAGTCCCTTCAGTCATTTGATGTCAACAACGAGAGGGTTTCAGTATCTGGTGATAAAAAACCTGAATATATTCCCCCGAAAATTACTTTTGACATGGAGGGGAAGCCCATATTTTTCAATGAGTCCTATCGGAAGTCTTGTGGCATGACACCAAAGGTTGAAAAATACATATCTAGATATTACAATTTGTTTAGAGACGAACAACTGCTAGATCAAGGGTTAGTTTCTCAACTTAAAAAGAGGACTGCAGATGCTTCAGTCGAAATGCCATTAATCAATTATGACACTAAGAAAACTGCATCTCTTAAGTCTCTTGATTTCAAGCAGAAATCATTTTCTGGGTATATCCACCCTCAGAGAAATAAGCAGGGCGTAGTCAATAGTATTGAGGTCACTTTGGTTGATATGTCTGTTAAGGCGGTTGATGATAATCTTTCCTCTGCATTTTATAAAAAAATCCAAAAACTTACAAAGAACCTACCGGTTGTAATATACGAGTATGTTGTTCATCCAAAAGGAGGGAGCTATTTCAGATATATTAGTAAGAATTGTATCGAAATACTCGGGATTAACGACATTGATATTCAAGAAAATGGACGATTGCTTAAGAATCATATTCATCCTAAGGATATTGTGAGTTATCTGAAGTCTCTCAATAAGGCAGATTCTAATTTTGAGAGCTGGAAGTGGGAAGGTAGAATGTCCGTCAATAGGAAGCATAAGTGGTTTCGAGGTACATCTAGACCTGAGAAGCAAGAAGATGGCAGTATCGTAAGATATGGTGTTTTGGCAGATATTAGTGCTGAGAAAAAAGCAATTCTTCATGAAGGTATTACAGACCAAAGATTAGAACTGGCTCTGCAAGGAGGCGATCTTGGACTTTGGGATTGTTATCTAAGTACCGGTAAAATAGTTGTTAATGATAGGTTTGGGGAAATCATAGGGTACGGGACCGAGGTGATTGAGACTCTGGGAGAGCAATGGATGTCTCTTATCCATGAGGAGGAACAACCGTCAGTCTATAAGCAGATGGTGAGGCATATCAAAGGGCAATCAGAATTTTTTGATATTGAGATGCGCATAAAAACGGGTAGCGGTCAATGGCATTGGATTCACAGCAGAGGACAAGTTACTGAGCGCTCAAAAGACAATCGGGCAACTCGACTTACCGGGACTATCCAAAATATCGATAAGCGTAAGGAAAATGAACAGATTTTATTAGAGAGTGAAAGACGCTATAGAGATTTAACGGAGTACTCTCCTTTGGCCATTGCTGTGCATTGTGAAGGAAAAATTGTCTTTGCCAATAAGCAAACTGCCAAATTTTTAGGTGCAAAGTCTACTCAAGAATTAATTGGGCGAAATGTACTGGACTTTATTCAAAAGAAATACCGAGAAGTCGCTGTGGCTAGAATCCAAACAATCTATAAAAATCGAGAGGCAGCTCCTATGGCTGAGGAGAATTTTATTGATTTGAAGGGTAATAAGTTAGTTGCTGAAGTAGTAGGGATTCCTTATCAATACGAAGGGAAAAATGCTGTTCAACTTATTGCTAGAGATATCACTGAGAGAAAGAAAACAGAGCGCGTTCTTAAGCGTAGTGAGCAATTATTGAGTCAGCTTTTTGAAAATGTTCCAATTGGAATTGTACTTCTTGATGAAAAGCGAAGAGTTATCCAAATCAATAAAGGATTTGAAGATATTTTTGGTTACAACAACGATGAGGCATTTGGACAAAAGTTGAATAGTCTGATTATTCCAAAAGAAGCTAGAGGTGAGGCAATTAACATCACGAAGTTGATAACAGGTGGAAAAGTGATCAAAGAAGTAGAGACACTTCGAAAGAAAAAAGATGGAAGCTTAGTGCCAGTGATGATCTATGGACTCCCCGTGAAGTTGAAAGAAAAAGTAATTGCTGTATATGGTATTTATGTTGATGTGACGGTTAGTAAGACGGTGGAGGGAGAGCTTAAAATAAGGAATGAAGAACTTGACAACTTTGTTTATAAAGTTTCACATGATTTGAGAGCACCCCTCTCTTCGACATTGGGGCTTATTCACTTAGCTAAATTAGAAGGTGAGAATGCAGATTTGAGTCAATACATTGAGTTGATTGGTGATCGCATTACACAATTGGATAGGTTTATTACTGATGTACTTAGTCATTCTAAAAATTTGAATTTAGATGTTGTCAATTCTCAAATTGACTTTCAAGCAATCATTGATAAAAGTTTTGAGGAGCTGCATTATCTCCCGGGAGTTGATATTGTTAAAAGAGACGTAACTATCGATAGTGAGCCATTTACGAATGATCAGTGGAGAGTATCAGAAGTGCTGAGAAACCTCATTTCTAATGCTTTGAAGTATCTGAATCCCGAAATTGATGATCCTTATATAAAAATTGACATCAAAATCGATAATGAACATTGTAACATTTCATTCGAAGATAATGGCATTGGAATTACCGAAGAACTGCAATCGAGGGTGTTTGAAATGTTCTATCGTGCTACAGAATATTCTGAAGGTTCGGGGATTGGTTTGTACATTGTGAAAAATGCTATTGATAAAATGGGGGGAAATATTAGCCTTGAAAGTGCACCTTATAAAGGAACCAAATTTTATATTTCATTACCTAATAAATAATCACAACTTATTGATAACTTTCACCAAAGAAGCAATCATTTATTGGTGATTGTTTTTATTGATGTTTAATGTTAAACCGTCTTTGACGGTTTCTTTTTCTAAAGAAAACAGGATGCAAATATTTGAAGTTAAGACGGACGATCAGAAAAAAGAGTTTCTTCTCTTTCCGAAGAAGTTGTATGATAAATCTACGCCATGGGTTCGTCCACTAGATACTGATGTTGAAAATGTATTCGAACCAAAAAAGAATAAAACTTTCAGGAATGGGGAGTGTACTAGGTGGATTTTATGTAATGACAAGAATGAAACAATTGGACGGATTGCTGCATTTATCAATCATAAAACTGCCAATAAGGATAATAAACAGCCTACTGGAGGTGTAGGATTATTTGAGTGCGTAGAGGATCAAGAAGCCGCATTTATGCTGTTCGATGAGGCAAAGGAATGGTTGACTGACAAAGGGATGGAGGCCATGGATGGACCGATTAACTTTGGAGATAGAGACAAATGGTGGGGACTATTGATTGATGGATTCGATCAAGAACCGAACTATTGTTGCAACTATAATCCTGAATACTATGTGCGTTTTTTTGAGGCCTATGGTTTTCAAATTTACTTCAAGCAATTCACTTACAAACGAGTGATTAAGGATCCTTTTCATCCACGGATTCAGCAAAAAGCAGATAAAATATTTGAAGATCCAGGTTATACATTTGAGCATCTCAAGAAGGATAATATTGATAAATACACGGAGGACTTTCGAATAATATACAACAAGGCATGGGCAGCAACACCAGGTGTAGCCAGTATGACTGCGCCACAGGCAAAGGCAGTGATGAAGTCTATTAAGCCCATCATGGATGAGAAAATAATTTGGTTTGGGTATTATAACGATGATCCAATAGCTTTCTACATCAATCTTCCGGAGATGAATCAGGTATTTAAATATTTGAATGGAAAATTAGATATGATCGGTAAAATCAAATTCTTGTACCATAAGTATATGAAGACCTGCAATAAAATGTTTGGGTTGGTATTCGGAGTGGTTCCAGAACATCATGGCAAGGGAGTCGAGGGTGCATTAGTGATCGCAACTGCTAAAATGGTTCAGGAGAAGTATCCACGTTATTACGATCTAGAAATGAACTGGATTGGAGATTTCAATCCCAAAATGATGCGCGTAGTAGAACAAGTTGGCGGTTACATCAACAAGACGCATGCAACTTACCGCAAGTTATTTGATGAGTCAAAGCCTTTTGAGAGGTGTCCTATCAAGTAAGGCGATATGAGAAGAATGAAGCCTAGATATCAGTTCTTAGTCAATAACTTGGCAAAGGGAATGGTGTGGTTTGCTGCACTGATTCTCATATTTATAGCTGCAAGAGAATACCTCAACCTTAATCCAGCTTGGATTGAAGCCCTGTATGATCGTCCAGAGTTGATATATTCTATATTTATATTTTCGGAAGTTATTTTCGGGATTATTCCGCCAGAGTTGTTTATGATCTGGTCTTTCGAAGGAGGGATAACAGATTCATACACTGTCAATGTTCTATTCCTATCTATCTTATCTTATGCTGCAGGTGTACTGGGTTATTATATTGGATCTTCCTGTAGGGTTATGCCGATCTTTCAATCAGTTGAAGAAAAATACCTCCATAAGTACAAAGCTGAATTAAAGAGGTATGGTGGATTTTTAGTCATAGCTGCAGCTTTAACACCTTTACCGTTTTCAGCTGTGGCGATGGCTGTAGGAGTGTTCAAATATCCATTCAAATACTATCTTCTATATTCATTAACAAGGTTCTTACGATTCGGTGTTTATGGATTTATTCTATGGCTTAGCCATGGCTAATCCATTCAATATTTCTTAAATTTACTCTGTATTTTAAGCAATATTATATGTCCGCAAATCAGATCAAAAAAGGGGTATTATTAGTGAATCTTGGAACACCAGACAGCCCGTCAGTTCCAGATGTCAGAAAATATTTGCGTGAGTTTCTCATGGACGAGCGTGTGATAGATATACCGTATATTAAAAGGTGGCTTTTGATCAACTTGATTATTGCCACTTTTAGATCGCCAAAGTCGGCAGCTGAATATCAAAAACTCTGGGATGAAAAGGGTTCTCCTTTGAAGTATTACGGAGTGGAGGTGACAGATTTGTTACAGAAGAAACTTGGTGAAGAATATGTGGTAGCTCTTGGTATGCGGTATCAAAGCCCAAGTATCAAAAGTGCGCTTGATATTTTAAAGTCTGAAAACGTGGGAGAGATTCTGGTAATACCATTGTTTCCTCAGTATGCGTCAGCCTCTACAGGTTCGGTTATTCAGAAAGTTAATGAGCTTGTCAATGAGTGGCAGATCATACCATCATTACGTTATATCAGTAAGTTCTGGGATCACCCAAGCTATATCAATGGGTTTGTAGAAAAAGGAAAAGCAATGATGGCGAAGACTGACTACGACCATGTCGTATTTAGTTATCATGGTTTACCCGAGCGTCACATTAGGAAGGGCTCTTCTCAGGGGTACTGTCAACTCAATGGTAAATGCTGTTCTAATTACAGTGCCAAGAATCAATATTGCTATAGTGCACAATGTTTCCAAACCTCAAAATTACTTGCGGAGGGATTGGGATTATCGGAAGACAAATACACGACAACATTTCAGTCTCGATTGGGTAAGACCCCTTGGATCAAGCCCTATACAGATGAAGTGCTTCAAGAACTCCCTGCCAAGGGAATAAAGAAAGTACTGGCCTTTTCTCCTGCATTTATTGCTGATTGTCTAGAGACTACAATCGAGGTTGGTGAAACATTCAAAGAAGAATTTCTTGAAGCGGGAGGTGAAACTTGGGATTTGGTAGAAAGCTTGAATAATTCTGAAGGATGGATTGAAGGTCTAGCGGAAATGGCTAAAGGAAACAGTTAGTTTCTTTAGATTAATTACTGTTGTGCCCTACTCCAAGTCTGTAAATTTTTACGCTTTTCCCCTATTCAAAGGCCTCTAATTAGGAGCCTATTTATCAAATGAGATTACCATTATAATAGCTATTTTTACACTCTACATTTTAAGACAAATCGAATATGCCAAACATCAAACTAGGAATCATCAAAGAAGGTAAAGTACCCGTAGATCATCGAGTGCCATTCACGCCAGAAGAGACCAAGGAGTTGTCGGGTAAGTTTGACAATGTTGATGTAGTTTGTCAGACAAGTGATGTGAGGTGTTACAAGGATGGAGAATATGAAAATAATGGGATTCCGATTGTTTCTGATGTGTCAGATTGTGACATTTTAATGGGGGTGAAGGAAGTTCCTATTCCAAATTTGATTCCAAATAAGACTTATTTCTTCTTTTCTCATACGACAAAGAAGCAGCCTTACAATCGTGAATTGCTTAGAGCCATTCTTGATAAGAAAATTCGCATGGTAGATTATGAGAATTTAACTGATGCGAATGGGACGCGAGTGGTAGCATTTGGTAGATATGCTGGAATTGTAGGAGCTTATAACGGTGTGCTCACTTATGGTAAGCGGTTTAGATTATTTGACATTAAGCCAGCGCATCAATGCTTTGATATGGCTGAGATGCAAGGAGAGTATAGCAAGGTGAAGTTTCCAGCAATTAAAATAGTTATAACAGGAGGTGGACGAGTTACTAAAGGAGCTATGGAGGTACTTGACGGGATGAAAGTTCGAAAAGTAAGCCCAGCACAATTGCTCAATGAGCGGTTTGATGAAGCCGTCTATACTCAGCTTAACACAAGAGACTATAATACTCCTAAATCTGGTGGTGATTTTGTAAGGGAAGAGTTTTATTCTAACCCTGATAAATATCAAGGAGACTTCTTGAAGTATGCTAGAGTTGCCGATTTGATGATTGCTGGAGCATTTTGGGATCCCAATGCACCAGTGTTATTCAAAAGAGAAGATGTTCTAAAGTCAGACTTTAGAATCAAAGTAATCGCAGATATTACTTGTGATATAGAAGGGTCTATCCCATCTACGATGCGACCAAGTACCATTGATGATCCTATATATGATTACAATCCAAGTGAAGGAACTATTGAGCCAGCATTCAAAGATGAAGCCAATATTACAGTGATGGCTGTCGATAATTTACCATGTGAGCTTCCAAGAAATGCTTCTGAGGATTTTGGTAGAGAATTGATCGACAATGTTTTACCTCATTTATTGGGCGATGATGCAGAAGAAGTAATCAAACGAGCAACCATTACAGAAAATGGCCAATTAACTGCACGATTTGCCTATCTACAGGACTATGTAGATGGTAAAGAGTAATGTCTTGGCCAATTAATCTATAGGTACATTGACATGACGCTCAGCATGATAGGATGACCTCACCAAAGGGGAAGATTCAACATGTCTGATTCCTCTTCTTTCCCCTTCTTCTTTGTATGCTGCAAATACATCTGGATGGATGAATTCGGCCACTTCAATATGACGTTTAGTCGGTTGGAGGTATTGGCCGAGTGTCAATATGTGCAAGCCGTGAGCTACTAAGTCATCCATGGCTTTATAAACTT
The DNA here is from genome assembly GCA_034112085.1 of Cyclobacteriaceae bacterium. Lineage (GTDB taxonomy): Bacteria > Bacteroidota > Bacteroidia > Cytophagales > Cyclobacteriaceae > JAWUWD01. The sequence continues at coordinate 5,230 of JAWUWD010000023.1, read as the reverse complement.
CGTCTTGCTTTTCTCCAAGACCAAGCATTATTCCAGTCTTGGTTCGCTTACCGGCTTCTTTGGTGAGTTTGATTTGATCTAAACTTCTTTGATATCGGGCCTGCGGTCTAACTCTTCTATACAAACTCTCTACAGTCTCCATGTTGTGCGAGACAACTTCTTGTCCGCCATCGATCATTCGATAGAGTGCATCCCAATTTCCCTTCACATCTGGGATCAATGTTTCTATCGTAGTTGTAGGGCTTAAATTCTTTGTTTCTACTACCGTCTGATACCAGATCTCAGCACCACGATCCTTAAGCTCATCTCTATTGACAGAAGTCAACACCGCATGTTTTACACCCATAGTCTTGATTGCCTCAGCTACTCGCTTAGGTTCATCTGTATCATACTCTGGAGGTCTCCCTGTTGCAACTGCGCAGAATGTACAGCTTCTTGTACATACATTCCCTAAGATCATAAATGTGGCTGTTCCAGCTCCCCAGCATTCGCCCATGTTGGGACAATTACCACTTTCACAGATTGTGTGGAGTTTATTCTCATCGACAATCTTACGAACTTGAGCATATTCTTTTCCAACGGGTAGCTTTACGCGTAACCAGTCTGGTTTTTTTATTTTACTCGTTTTGTCAGCAGATACTACAGGTAGTTCGATCATCAGTTATTCGATTTTCAGCAAAAGTAAATATTAATGTTTTTAAAAGACAGGAAAAAATTTATTTCCTAGATCCCCAGAATACAGTAATGAATGAGGTCGGAAAAACTGAACGATTTTCTGCTCTGTCCATAATGATAACTTCCTGTGTGTAGGCATCCAATAAGAAACCAGCCTCAAAACCCGTTACAGCATTTTTAAATATTCCGAATTCAAAACTAAGCCCCAATTTGATATTCGCTCCTAAGATTATTTTTGATTCTGGTAATCCCTGAAACAGCTTTCCTGATCCTATAATATTTTCAATGGATCTGTGCTGGCCATTGTTGGGGTCGTACTTAACATTTCGCCCATTTTTCAAAGCGATAAAGTAGGGTGATTGGAATCCAAATGATGGGCCTCCAGCAAGCATTACGATCACTTGAGCTCCTTGTTGAGGTGCTTTCTTAAATAATATTAAATCACGACCATATTGCGCCCTTAAAGCATAGAAGTAATTTTGTTTTCCCAATTTAAACAAAGAGCCAGTCTCTCTTCTTCTGATACCAGACTCATTTGGATGAGTAATGTTCATGAGCTCAACACCAAAGGTATGATACATGCGACCCTCCTTTTGTATAGAATGCTTTATCATAATCCCTCCAATAAACCCACTTGAGGTGTTTTTATTAATGCCCCACCTGGTTTCTTTTAAATATTCGTATCCACCCTGTTGCGCGTTTACGGCTCCGAAAGTTAGTAGGAAAATTGAGATGATTAATATTGTGGATTTCTTCATGTTACCTCACAGCTAAATATTAAATTTAGGCATTTAAAGAATAACGTGAAATAGAATAAGATAGTTTTTGAAACATGGTAACATCTAAAATAATATACTCGGGAGAACTAAGAACGAATGCAACACACCTGAGATCAGGACAAGAAGTCATCACTGATGCACCCATTGACAATCAAGGGAAGGGAGAAGCATTCTCACCAACAGATTTGGTCTGTTCAGCGCTATGTAGTTGTATGATGACAATTATGGGGCAAGTAGCCCAACGAGAATCTATCGCGTTGGAAGGCACGACTGCCGAGGTGACAAAGGTGATGTCAGCGAGCCCACGCAAAATCGCTGAAATTATTGTCAATTTTGACCTGAGTCATTTGATAATGACCGACAAACAGCGAAAAATGTTGGAAAATGCTGCGAAAACTTGTCCAGTGGCGTTGAGTTTGGACGAAGGAATCCTGCAAAGAATATCGTTTAATTATTAATCGATAAAATTATCCAGCGGTACAGTTAGGTGATTCAATCTGACTGTACTTATTGGGCAATCTAGGAATTGCTTTTCACAGCATCAACCGATATATTCATGTGAGAAGTATGATAGGTGCTCTTGCCATCCTTCACTATGATGATTTGTGGAGATTCATGCATGACATTAAGATTGTCAGCTACCAGGTTGGAAATATCACGATAAGAGATCAAATCTAAGTAGTAGGGTGATATATTTGCCATTTCTTCAGTATCCCAACCATTTTCTAATCGAGACATGGCCATACTACTTATGGAGCATCTCGTGCTGTGTTTGAATATTAAAATTGCTTTTTCGGTTGAGCTTTTGATAGCTTCTAAAAGGGTGTCTTCAGAAGTAATATGCTTCCAGTCTATTGAAGGTTTCGACTTAGTCGTACCAAAGATCTTTCTCACGTTTATCATATCGAGGGTTTCGTATTTTATCCTTAACAGCAGTTGGCTGATTTTCGTTCTTTTTAAATAGTTTTGCCCACCAAATATTGAATTTGAATAAACGATCTTTCTCTTCTAGAGAATTTCTAGGCTGCAGTGAAGTAGTGTATTTTGAGCTAGGGTGCATATTGCGATCGTAGTTCTTTTTGAGTTTAAAATTTCCCTGAAAGGCGATTGCTTTTGAGGCACTCTTTGTTGGTGCTATACCTTTTTGCGCATCTTTGTGGGCATGAGGCTTTTTTTGAAAATTTCTCTTGTCTTTCATTTTGCCTTGGTACCCATTCATCAAGAACATGTTTTTGTGAGGTTCTTTAGCTTTAAGTGCTTGCTCTACAGCGTGAGGCTTCTTCCTGTACTTGCTCTTCATTTTTAGCGTTCCACGATATGCCCCTATATCTTCCCCTAAGAATCCTGGAGATAATTCAAATTGCGTAAATCTGCCTTTGAATTGTGTGCCTTCTGGTTGTCCTATTTTTTTGCTTTCACCCTTTATGTTCCCTTTGAAATTTCCAATATTATCATTGGCATATCCAGGCGATATTTCGAATCGATTAAAGCGACCTTTAAATTTTGAAGTGTAGAAATTCTGAACAGAAAGTGATTTCTTTTGTAATGGAGTTCGATTATTATTCCAGCCAGACTTGCTGATGCTACCACCACCTTTGAATGGTTTTCTGCTTCCTTTATAATTGCCTTGTGAGAGGGTCAAGTTTTTTTGGAGACTGCTATTTCGTGGCAGTGCCTGTCTATTGTTGTTCCAGCCTGTCTTGCTGATGCTTCCGCCACCCTTTATAGGTTTCCGACTTCCTTTGTAATTACCTTGTGAGATTGTTGAACTGTTTTGGAGACTGCTATTTCGAGGGAGTGCTTGTCCACTATTATTCCATCCTGATTTACTGATGCTTCCGCCACCTTTAAATGGTTTTCTACTTCCTTTTACATTACCGGCAAATCCGCTAATCTGCGGACTGCCAAGGTCTTTTCTAGGCATAGCCTGTCCTTTCCCCTGCCAGATATTGTTACTGATACTTCCTCCTCCTTTGAATGGCTTTCTACTTCCTTTCACATTCCCTGTAAAGCCACTAACTTGCGGGCTGCCAAGATCTTTTCTAGGCATTACCTGGCCTTTTCCCTGCCAAATATTATTACTTATACTTCCGCCACCTTTAAATGGTTTTCTACTTCCTTTTACATTACCTGCAAACCTCCTAATTTTGGAATTACCCATATCCTCTCTTGGCATTGCTTGACCTCTTCCTTTCCAAATACTATTAGAAATACTTCCACCACCTTTTAGAGGCTTACGAGTACCTTTTGCACTGCCCTGGAATTTAGCAGAACGTGTGTCAAACCCAGGGGATATTTCAAATCTATTGAACCTTCCAGAAAACCCAGCTACCTGTGGATCACCTAGAGATTTTCTTGGTAATGCACTCACTCGACCTTTTTTCAATTGGGAAGAAATAGACCCCCCGCCACCGGATGTGCTGATGGATTTTCTACCATTGTTTTTTAAACCACCACTTATACTGAGGTTTCTGTTTTGAGTCCCGGTATATGACAGCCCTTTTTTGCCTGTGACTACTCCTGGATCTCTAGGTTTCCGGAAGTCTCTGCCAGTGATATCTTTTCTCCAAGCATTTTCTCCTTTTCTAGTAGCGCTAGCATGACCTCCAGCTGCTTGTCCTTCATATTTACGTTCTCCTTTCTTGGAAGCAGAGGCATATCCTGAGCCTCGAAGGGCTGTTTTGGCTCTGTCTGCTTTACCTTTTCTCGAGAAATATGGGTTGAAAGAAGGTTGTATGATTGGCTGAGATCTACTTTTGAAATTTTTAGCTCTGATCTTTCTTCCAGCGATATCTTTAGTTTTGGCTTTCTCTCCTCTTCTTGGCCTACCAGCATATACATTTACTTTTTTTCTAGCAATAAATGCACGAGATGCAGTTCGAGGTTGTATACGTCTTCGTTTCCTAGGTTTATCTTCTCCTGCTTGACTAATTGATTGAAAACCACCTCCTTGCGCTCTACTAACCTTTGCGCGCTGTCCTTCAGTTCGTTGTTTTCGGCCGGCATATGGATTACCCGATGGCTGCACGGCTTTGCTTTCGCCACTACGTGAGACAGTCTTTCTGTTCTTTCGTCCAGAGATATCTCCTTTTCGATGGTTTTCGGTAGATTTTGAAGGTGTGTTGAAAGACCCTGTGCTGGGCTGAACATTTTCACCCTCTTTTCTGCGGTCTTTAAATTGATACAGCGCATTGCCATAAGGTGTAGAGGCTGGACTAGTTACATTACCCCTTCTTTTTGATTTTTTGATTTTCTTATTCTTTCGGCCAGTGATGTCACCTTTATGTATTCTATCCCCTTGTTTGTTCTTGGTTTTGAACTTGGTTTCTCGGATCTTCTTCTTATTAGAGCGGCTTTTATCTACTTCTTGTGCGTAGCCACTTTCGATAGAAATAAGCATACATATCACCAAACCCGCTACTACTTTTGATAAAGTAGCGAGGTGATTATTGAATATGGTGCCTAGATTTTTTTTCAAATGCCAATGCTCTTTGTGACTGTGAAGGATAACGACTATTATGATTGGTCTATTGTTTCCTTACTGATCGCAACTCACTAAGATAGCTAAAAATTGATTAGTTGGTCGATTTTGTCAGACAATCGTCCTTTTGGCAAGAAATTCTGCTCCAAAGTAGGTGCAAATGGAATAGCGGTATCCAGACTCGCTTCCCGAAGTACAGGTGCATCTAAGTACTGGAAACAATGTTCACCAATCCATGCACTGATCTCGCCACCAATTCCTCCAGTCATACAATCTTCATGAAGTATCAATACTT
>JAWUWD010000022.1:0-30262 GCA_034112085.1 Cyclobacteriaceae bacterium | reverse complement strand
CTTCCACCTGCATATTCTAATAGACTTAGGTCACGCTGCACCGCTATGTCCTCAGATAATGTTGGCATGCCTTTCATGCCAAGCATTGTACTACTGACTCCTTCGTTCATCGTACCGAAGAGATTGAGCCGCAAGTTTTCTGCTTTGTTGATGAGCAGTCCATCGAACTTCTGTAAATATTGAAGTGACTTGAGCAGTATGTCAGCTTGCCAGAGAGGAGCCTCTCCATCAGAGAATGCGATTGCTCCAGCTTCGTGTAAGTCGATCATTTCGGTAAAGTCTTCACCCTTTGTGTCTTTGGTGACTGCCGCAATAGGGTAGAGGTCAGTGAGGTGTGATTCGCTTCTGCTTAATAGGTATTGAATATCACTTTTAGACTGTATGACTGGTTGTGTATTTGGCAATAAGGCTACTCCTGTGAAGCCACCATGTTGAGCTGCGGTCAGCCCGGATTGGATATCCTCTTTGTGTTCAAGTCCAGGATCGCCAAATCTAGCCCGCATATCAAACCAACCAATAGACAGGTACATCCCTTTTGCGTTGATGGTTTTATTCGCCTTTTGTGTGATCTCACCTATTTCAACAATTTTCCCATTCGAAATCAATAGATCAATCACTTTGCCATGATATGGGCTTTGGTGATCTATAATGGTAGCAGAGGAGATAAGCGTTTTCATTTTCCAGTAGGTTTGTAAAAGCGAATGATCAACATTTCAATAAATAAAAAAAGCAGTACAAAAACAATTGCATACTTCCACAGATGCACCCCTTGATAGCGCTCTTGCATCACTTCACTGAAGTTGGCTGCTTCAGTAGCGTTCAGTAATTTGAATTGAGGGTGCTCGTCTGAGAAAACTTGCAATTCTTCCCTTGTCCATTGGGTAAGATTAGATTCAAATCGCCCATTATTGAATGCGATAACGCTTTGAGTTTCTCCCTTAATATTAAGATTACTAAATCCTGGATGAATTTTGTTTTTTGGTATTTCAATAATTAATTCATTGCCTGAAATTGTTTGGTTCGGAATCAATTCTAGGTCATTTTGTTTGAGTTTGTAGATGTCATCGTACTGAATGCTGTCAAGTTGTATAGCTATGGTTGGTTGATCAATACTGTGGTAAAGTGCATCGTTATTATTAGACTTATAGCTGGCTAACTTGTACATGATAGGGACAAAAATAGCCTGTTGAGTAAGATCCGTATTACTTGTTGACAGTGGACTGGCAAATATATAGGAGATTCCTTGATCTTCATGATATGAGAGATACGGTTCTCCACTATTGATGCTGAGTAGTGAATTTAGTCTTCCCCATGTTATCGTGTTTTTAACAAGAGGCATGGTGAATCTCGAAGCATTATCCTCAAATATATCAGCATAAAAAGGATGAGTAAGATCTGGATTTTGAAGTGATATCTGCACCTGATTTTCTACACTATCGACTACGGTTATTTGGGTGCCAGTGAGTAGAGCATATTCATTCGGACTGAAAGTAATAGATGGGATGATGACAATCTTTCCGCCAGATTTTTTGTATTGGTAAAGTTGATTGGCTAGTGAAGAATTAAGTTTGGTCAATCCATGAAGAATGATTAAGTCTGTACTATTAAGCCCATTATAATCTATGTTTCCCTCTGGCATCAATTGATAATCAAATAAATCCACATTGGCATATACTTGCTCTATAGCCTTCATATTTATTTGCCCTCTAATCTCAATCACGCGTAGTTGACGTTGTGCATTTAGATTGAAGTAGAAGTTATTATCAAAAGTAATAGGGTAGTCCTCTATAGAGAATCGTGCACTATTCCGCTCTTGAAAGTTATAAACGACATCAAAACTCGCGATGGTATTGCTATTTCCATCGAGATCGATAGTTTTTGTTGAGATCTGCTGATCATTCAGGTAAAGTTGTAAAACCGCATCGGAGATCGGCTGACTTCCGGAATTTTTCATCAACACATTCACCTTCGCTTTATTGACTTCGATGTCAAAAGGATTGTCAATAAACACAGAGTCGATATAAAGGTTAGCAATGTTCCCGAATGTAATGGGTATGAAATGATGTGTAACGGTGGTGTCTCTACTTTCGGTTTCCAACTCACCAAAAGTGGACTTCTGATAGTCACTTATCCAGTATACATCGTATTGGTTGACATTGTTAGCCAAGGCAATGGAGTTGATTCTTTTATTAACTTCTTCGTAAGAACGGATCGCATTGCTCAAAGTAACTTCTGTCAAGCGATCAGATACTTTGTCTGTGTTTTTGAAGGTGTTCGAAAATGGAGAGAAGTCATTCGTTACTAATAAAAATTGAGTTTCTCTTGGGTATAACTCTAAAAGCTGATTGACATAGGCCACGCCTTCATCCAATCCTCTAATTTCTTGATAGGTCTGATTTGACATACTCTGCGAATTATCAAGATATACGACTACATGGCTATTAGTTAATCCATCTTCCTCAGAGTGGATAAATGGTTGTGCAAAAGCGAAGACTAGAAAAGTCAGTGCCAATAATCGACTAAGGAGTACTAGATAGTGTTTGAGTTTGCGTTTAGCACTATTGGTTTGTTTTACTTGCTCAATAAATGCGGTATTGGTGAAATAAACTTTCTTGGCTTTACGGAAATTGAATAGATGAACAATGATAGGTATGGAGAGTGCGAATAGCCCGTATAGAAACTGGGGTTGTAGGAAGTTCATCGACTGTAAAAGTAGCTAAAAAATGATTGTTGATAAATGCATACGGGTTTTTTAGTTGTTCAGTTCTTGATTACCCAGTTAATAGTGGTTTAATTCATAATTGAACCACTATATAACTGAGGGACTAGTTAACTGATTTCTTCCAACACACTTCTATTAGCTGCTATAATTTTATCGGCAATTTCTTCCGTAATCGCAGTAGAAAAGAACAACGTCTCATAAAGAGAAGGAGCAAGGTATACACCTCTATCCAACATGCCTCTGAAATACTTTCCAAACATTTCGCTATCAGAAGTTTTGGCAGAGTCAAAATCTGTCACTTCTTGGTCTGTGAAGTAAAGACACGCCATTGATCCGATGTGACTTACGCTATAGTTGAGTCCTAGATCTTTAATATTCTTTCGGAAGCCTTCTACTATATATCGAGTGGTTCCTTCTAACTGATGATAGATGTCTGGATTCTCATTGAGTTCGTTGAGCATCGCCATACCAGCAGCCATCGCTATAGGATTCCCTGAAAGCGTTCCTGCTTGATATACTGGTCCCTCAGGAGAGACATAGTTCATAATCTCTGCTTTGCCACCATAGGCGCCTACTGGCATACCGCCACCTATGATTTTGCCTAGAGTGGTCATGTCTGGAGTAACTCCAAATACTTCTTGTGCTCCACCTTTCGCCAATCGAAACCCAGTCATTACTTCATCAAAAATGAGTACTATACCATTGGCATCGCATAAATCTCTAAGTCCTTGCAAGTAGCCTTCTGCAGGTAGTATGCAACCCATGTTGCCAGCAACTGGTTCCAATATGATCGCAGCTACTTGGCCTTTGTTGTTTTCAACTAGTAGTTCTGTTGCCTCCAAATTATTGAATGGTACCGTAAGTGTATCTTTAGCAGTCCCTTCAGTTACCCCAGGGCTATCTGGCGTACCCATAGTGATCGCTCCACTTCCAGCAGCAATCAAAAATGAATCTCCATGCCCATGGTAGCAACCTTCCATTTTAATGATTTTGTCTCGACTAGTAAATCCTCTGGCAACTCTAATAGCAGACATAGTCGCTTCGGTTCCCGAGTTGACCATTCTCACCTTTTCTACTGAAGGCACCATTTGAGCAATAAGCTCAGCGATAGTAACCTCAGCTTCACTTGGTGCACCAAATGATAGTGATGTCCCGATAGCATTTCTTACCGCCTCTTCGATTTTTTCATTGGCATGACCAAGGATCATTGGCCCCCAAGAGTTGATCAACTCGATGTATTTATTGCCATCAACATCTGTCATCGTTGCGCCCTTAGCAGATTTGATAAATAATGGGTCTCCGCCTACTGCCTTGAATGCTCTTACTGGAGAGTTTACTCCTCCAGGAATGAATTTTTGTGCCTTAGAAAACAAGGCTTTACTAATTTTGTTTATCATGTTTCGAGGTCTCTGGAGTATTGATCACTTTTATAATATTATTCTTGAACTGTAGCAATGGGACGTATTGATTGTCATTGGCGTTTTGATAAGAATAGCCAGGAGTAAGTGTTCCTGATGTAAAATCCTGTGCATAAAGCGATTTTTGGAAATACACACCGTATTTGTGAAGGCTTTTACCTGTGAGCATCATAAGGTCATATCCATAGCAGGCATGCTTGCTAGCTGGAGTAGAATACTTATTGATAAAATAATCATTGATGTATTGATGTGAAGAATCTAAAGCGATAAGGTGATTTGGCGCTACTAATGTGATCCCAAGTCGCTCATATGCGGAGTAGTCGATGAACTTGTAGTCAAGCCATTTCCCAGAACCAATAACAGCAATTGAGTCACCTCTGATTTGAACAGAGCTAACTGCACTTGACGCTAGAAGTCTATGATCAGAAGCAACGTAAATACTCCCAACACTATCCTTGGCAATAAAGAACTGGTCTAATTCATCTTCTGTAAGTGTATCTTTTTCGACTTCTTCTATATCCTTCAGTTTTGAAGTTAAAATTTGCAGGATGTACCTAGAGGTGTCTTTGGGAACTTTTCTCATCATAATGATGTTAAAAGAGTCTTTTTCTATCTCCGCTTTGTAAGTGAATGCTTTAACAGAATCAGCCATACTGCCCCCATAGAAGATGATGCTATTCTTATTTTCAATATTTTCTCTGACATATGTTGCTGCAGCTATTGCCTGGGTTGTGTATTGAGGTTGGTACAAAAAAGAATATGGATTATTTCCAATAACCTCGGGATTTGAAGATAGAGGATTGATCATGTTAATCTTATGACGATAGCTAAAATCAGAAACATAATAACTTGGTTGAGGGAATAGTGGGCCAATGATAAGATTCATTGTTTGCAATTCTTCTTTCTTTAAGAGTGCTTGAGTGACTTCAACATCTTTTTGAGTATCATATGCATAAAGATTGATGTGAACACCAGAACTTTCCAAAGCCGCTACAGCCAGCTTGATGCCATTATACATATCGTAAACAAACTGATTACTTTTCTTCCTGAGGTTTGGAGCCAATTGATCAGTCATGAAGGGCATGATCACTGCTACATTGTAGGCATCTTTCTTAATGGATTGATTGATACGGGCAATTTCGAAATCATCTTCATTGAGGTCAAAATCTTTGATAAGACCTAGTAGCTTGTTTCTATCTTGATCTACTAACCTTTGTTTGGATATTGCCTTGGCCAGCGCAAAAGCAATATCAGCATCATTTGGCATTTGCTCTTGCAAAGATATAAGTGAATCTATATTTTGAATCTGTAAATAATGGTATCTCTTTTGAATCGAATTTTCAGTAGTAAGTGATTTATCGATAGCGTATTCCTGTGCTTTCAGAAAATCACCCTGTTCTAAATAGATTCTTGACAACCAAAAGTTCACTTCGGATTTGTTTTTCCATTTAGGAAATCGCTCATTAAGCTGTAAAAACATATCTCGTGCCAATGCAGGATATTTTTGTCGATAGGCTGCTACTGCATAGTAGAACGAGGCATATGGAGCGAATTGCTTAGAGTCGTTCTGCTGTATGATTGGCTTGAAGGTCTCCATTGCCAAATTATACTTCTCAGATTTGAAAAGTGATTTGCCATTAAGATATTCTTGTTGTGTATTTTGCGCTAAGACTATCGTATAGTTAGATAAAACTATAGCTAGAATAAAAATACACTTAATTGACTTGATCATAAATATTGATTTATTCCCATTCGATAGTTGCTGGGGGCTTAGAGCTTATATCATAAACCACTCTATTGACACCTTTCACCTTGTTGATGATCTCATTGGAGACATCTGCCAGAAAGTCATAGGGTAGTCTCGACCAATCTGCAGTCATGCCATCAACACTACTTACCGCTCTTAAGCTTACTACACGCTCATAAGTTCTTTCATCACCCATCACCCCGACAGACTGAATAGGTAGGAGCATAGCTCCTGCTTGCCACACCTCATCGTAAAGGCCTGCTTTTTTGAGACTACTAATAAACACGTGATCAACTTCTTGAAGAATAGCCACTTTCTCAGCGGTCACATCTCCTAATATTCTTATTCCTAGTCCCGGCCCAGGAAATGGATGTCTTCCCAAGATCGCAGGATCTATCCCGAGGGATTTACCTACTCTTCTGACGCCATCTTTGAAAAGCGTATTGAGTGGCTCCACCACTTTGAGTTTCATAAAGTCAGGCAATCCACCAACGTTGTGATGTGACTTAATAGTGGCCGAAGGACCTTTTACCGATACGGATTCAATTACGTCCGGATAGATCGTGCCTTGCCCAAGCCATTTGGCATTTTCCACTTTGTGAGACTCTGCATCGAATACATCTATAAATGCTTTACCGATAGCTTTTCGCTTCTCCTCTGGATCTGTCAATCCTGCCAAGGCAGTATAAAATGAATCTTTGGCATCTACACCTTTTACGTTTAGTCCCATTCCTTTGTAAGAAACGAGAACCTCTTCAAATTCATTTTTTCTGAGGAGTCCGTTGTCAACAAAGATACAGTGAAGGTTACTGCCAATTGCTTTATGAATAAGCACAGCGGCCACTGATGAATCTACTCCACCTGATAAGCCGAGAATTACTTTATCATCGCCTAGTTTTTCTTTGAGAGAAGCGATAGACTGGTCGGCAAAATTGCCAGGTGTCCAGTCTTGTGCACACTTACAAATACTAACGAGGAAGTTTTTTAGTAGTAAATTTCCTTCAGTAGAATGCGTTACTTCTGGATGGAATTGTATTCCATAAGTTTGCTCTCCTTCTATATGATAGGCAGCCACCTTCACCGAAGGGGTGCTTGCTATTATTTTAAAATTATCAGGAACAGATGAGATAGTGTCTCCGTGCGACATCCAGACTTGAGAGTCAAGGGTCATGCCTTTCATCAGTTCATGATCTTGATTTATTTTATGAAGCTTAGCGCGGCCATATTCACGAATCTCAGAAGGTGTGACGGTGCCGCCACTATGCTCAGCCATATATTGAGCACCATAGCATACACCTAACACAGGGATTTTGGTCCTATATAATTCTTGATGAATTACTGGAGCGTCAGCTTCTTTTACAGAACAGGGGCTGCCTGAAAATATAACACCTTTGATGTCATCAGTAAGTTCTGGTGGCTTGTTGAAAGGGTGTATTTCACAATAAACGTTGAGTTCTCTTACACGCCTTGCGATAAGCTGGGTGTATTGCGAACCATAGTCAAGAATAAGTATCTTTTCAGCCATGCTGCAAAAATAGCAGGACTTCCAGATTTTCACTATTAAAAATCAGAATTTGATGCTTCTTTAAGGTTACTCTCATCTAGATAAGTATGGTAAATCGACAACTATCAACCGAATAGCTGAATGGACTGGTCATCTGGCTAGTGCTCGTGAGTCCTAGTCTTGAAAACATTGGCTTCTTTCCATAGCTGAAGCTCTTCTTTTCTCAGAGCTATTTCTTTTTCAGAAAACTCATAATTGATCATAGAATCTAGATTAGGTTGTCCAGCATCTACCCAGCAAGTGTACCACATGTCGCCTACTAGTTTTATGGAAGACTTCATTTGTCTTTCCAGCATACCATCCATTGCCTCGTGATAGGCCCTGGAATAATACACGCTGAAAGTTTTTGTGTTGACTTGGCCGCGTTGTGTGACGATGTATTGTTTGTCCGATCGTATTTTCTTTGAGAGCCTTTTTTCAAAACGGAGTACAGAGTCCAATGCTAGGTGGGCATTCTCAACAGCCTTCCAAATACTGAGTTGAACATTGTCGAGATAGGAGACTTTTCCTGTAAACAAGTCATAGTCCTCGCTAAACAGTTCTGGAAGTCGTGACTCCCAAAATCCATGGATACCATACTGATCAGTCAATTGGCCGTTATAATTTTCAGTAGTATGTAGAGGTACATTGGCATCACCAATGTAATGACCGATGTCTGCTGATAGTCTTAATATATTATCGACATTACCAATTTTCATAGCATCTGTCAGCTGATACCTTACGCGATTGATGTGCCAAGGAACTATCCCATAGGCTTGAAGTGTGTCCTCTGTGTACTTTGCCACAGCATCTTTCCAATAACGTGGTATCTTATACACTGCGCTATCTCCGTATATGTCAAGGTCTATATAGTGTCTTGGGGCTTCTCCATCTACGGCATATCTTCTCCGGTCAGGATTGACGGCATTCTCGGTAATATATTGGATGTGGTGTTTGTAAAACCCAATCATTTCATTGGGCAACGTGAAGACGGCAACTCTGTTAATTAAGCGATGACCGAAAAACCCCCACTTAGCACTACTTGTAAAGGTTAAGCAACTTAAAGTTATAAGAATGACCGAATGTTGTCTTTTTAGGATCATATGTTTAAGTTTGCATCTACAATGTAGGCAAAAAGCGAGTGAAAAAGAATGAGAAATATTTTTAGGTGTCTTTGTTAATCTAAATATTTGGCCTACATTTGCACACTGAAAAAAATAATAGTGAATAGTTGAATTAAGTTATGGCAAACCACAAATCAGCATTAAAGAGAATTAGATCAAACGATGCAAAGCGGCTGAGAAATAGGTATCAGCACAAGACTACTAGGACTTTTATCAAGAGGTTGAAAGATACTACTGATAAATCTGCAGCTCAAGAGTTGTTGAAAACAGTGATTGGTATGATTGATAAGTTGGCAAAAAGAAATATTATACATAATAATAAGGCGGCTCATAACAAGTCGAAGTTAACTAGAATGGTTAACGCCCTTTAATTAGTAATAAATATAATTAAAAGCCTTACGCTCACTGAGCGTAAGGCTTTTTGTGTTTAAGAATCTTCTTGTTATCTTTCTTTCGACTTGGAGAACACTTATCGACAATCATCAACTATCAAAAGTTGGGCAGAAGAGGATCGGCCTAGGGAGAAGTTATTACTTAAAGGGAAAGCTGTCTTGTCTGATTCTGAGCTCATTGGGATACTTATATCTTCTGGGACCAAGGATAAGAGTGCTGTTGATGTGGCTCGAGATATTTTGGGTTCGGTGGGGAACAAACTCAATGTGCTCGCCAAGTTGACTGTCAAAGACTTGATGAAGTTCAAAGGTATTGGAGAAGCAAAGGCGATTACGATTGTCAGTGCATTGGAGCTTGGGAGGAGAAAGAAAGAAGCTGAGCCTGATAAGCCTCTACAAATTTCAAATTCTGAAGATGTTTATAAGGTGATTAAGCCACATCTAGAAGATTTGCAGCATGAAGAGTTTTGGATACTTATACTCAACAGGCGAAATCAGATCATTAAAAAGCAACTAATCAGTAGTGGAGGTGTATCTGGAACTGTGGCAGACCCTAAAATGATATTTCATGCAGCACTTCAAGAACTGGCAAGCAGCATAGTCCTCATTCATAATCACCCTTCTGGCAATTTAAACCCCAGTGAGTCAGATATTAGTCTAACCAAAAAACTAAAGAGTGCTGGGCAGGTACTCGAAACTCCAGTGATAGACCATTTGATATATACAGACAATGGTTTTTATAGCTTCGCAGATCAAGGGATGCTGTAATTCAAATCATAAGAATTTCATCAGTAGTACCTTATTGACTAATTTGCATTCACAACTACTCCAATAATGAAACGAAAAACCATCATCATCATATTGATTCTTATTGTATTGGGAATTATTGTTGTGTCATCACTCAACTCAGGTGAAGCTGACGAAGCCTATGTTGCCAGGATTGAGCAACAACGGGAGGAGAAAGATCGCGATATGCGTAACGGAGAGGATTCACCTTTCGCGCCAGACTCTGTAGTATACAATGGACTCAATTATTTTCCAGTTAGTAGAGAGTATAAGATCAGAGCTAAGTTGGACATGATTGTCAATAAGAAGATAGTTACATTATCTACTAGTGACGGAAAGGAAAAACAGTATCTGGAGTTCGCCTATGCTACTTTTAAATTGCAAGAGATAGAAAATAAATTGCTTATTTTAGAAACAGTAGGTGGGGAGTTTGATGGTATGCTTTTCCTGGCGTTCGGAGATAACACAAGCGCAGATGAAACTTATGGTGCTGGCAGATATTTAGAATTAGAGAATGAAGGAGAAACCTCTATTACCATAGACTTTAATCTTGCTTATAATCCATATTGTGCCTATACCGATGGCTTTAGCTGCCCGTTTCCTCCAAGAGAAAACTTACTTGAGATAACTGTGCTAGCAGGAGAGAAGAATTATGAATGAGATATTTTTTCAACTACTTTCTTCTGTGCATTACCAGTTATGTTTTTACTGTAGTTGATTCCAAATAAAATTTATTAATGCATTCAACACTTGTCCTAAATCACTATTTTTGGGAATTAATGGGTTAATTATCAGCACAACTTGTGCTGTGAAAAATTAGAATAGGAAGATGAAAATATCACTTAGTTGGTTAAAACAATATATAAAACTTGATGAGTCCCCAGAAGTAATCTCGGAGTTGTTGACTGACTCAGGTTTGGAGGTAGAGGGGACTGAAATACACGAGCAAGTAAAAGGAGGACTCAAAGGAGTAGTGATCGGTGAAGTGCTGACTTGTGAACAACATCCTGACGCAGATAAGTTATCAATCACCACCGTTGATATAGGTGAGAAGGAGCCAGCAGTGATAGTATGTGGAGCACCTAATGTAGGCGCAGGTCAGAAAGTAGTCGTAGCCACAGTAGGTACGATACTTTACGCTGGAGATGAAGAATTTAAAATCAAGAAAGCTAAAATTAGAGGCCAAGTATCTCTAGGGATGATTTGTGCTGAAGATGAGCTTGGTTTAGGAAAAGGTCATGATGGTATCATGGTACTCGACACGGATCTAGCTAACGGAACACCTGCGGGTGAATATTTCAATTTGGAAAATGATTTGATTTTCGAAATCGGATTGACCCCAAATAGAGCAGATGCTACTGGACATATTGGTGCAGCCCGAGACTTGAAGGCATTGCTAGACCGGCCTGTCGAATGGCCGAGTGTTACCGACTTCAAAGTTGATAATAACAACTTACCAATTGCTGTTACGGTAGAAAACACCGAGGCTTGTTTAAGATATACAGGAGCGAGCATTAGTGGCGTGACGATCGGTCCATCACCAAAATGGTTAGTCAATCGACTGCAATCAATAGGACTTACTCCGATCAATAATGTGGTGGACATCACCAATTTTGTACTACATGAGACGGGACAGCCACTTCATGCTTTTGATGCGAGTGAAATAAAAGGAAATAAAATAGTAGTAAAGACTTTGCCAAAAGGCACTAAGTTCAAGACTCTTGATGATCAAGAGAGAACATTGAACGCTGAGGATTTGATGATCTGTGATGCCGAAAACAATGGTCTGTGTATAGCAGGTGTTTTTGGTGGAGTATCTAGTGGAGTAAGTGATACAACCACAAATGTGTTTCTAGAATGTGCTTATTTCTCTCCAGAGTATGTTCGTAAGACTTCCAAAAGCCATGGACTGAAGACTGATGCATCCTTTAGGTATGAAAGAGGTACAGATCCGAACATCAATGTTTATGCATTGAAGCGGGCTGCGTTATTGATCCAGGAGTTGGCCGGTGGTACGATCTCTTCAGAGGTGTTAGATGTATATCCTTCACCTGTTGCCAACTTTGAAGTTGATGTGAAATATAGAAATGTTCACAGGCTGATCGGAAAAGAACTGGCTAAAGATCAAATGCATAAAATTCTTCGTAACCTAGATATCGAAGTGCTGGATCAAACAGACGAAGGGTTTAAAGTGTCAGTTCCCCCTTACAGGGTTGATGTAAAACGTGAAGCAGATATTGTTGAGGAAATTCTTCGAATTTATGGATTCAATAATGTTGAACTTCCAAAGCATATGGGAAGCAGCTATTTGGCTGATTTTCCAGAAACAGATCGTCATAAAGTAAGAAACAAAGTAAGTGGTCAATTGATAGCGAAGGGATTTTTTGAAATCATGACCAATTCATTGACTAAGCCAAAATATGCTGAGTTGGAAGGACTCAATGTTGATGAAAGTGTTCAAATACTTAATAAGTTGAGTGAAGATCTCGGGGTAATGCGCCAGTCCTTGTTATTTACAGGCCTTGAAGTATTGATGCATAATATTAACCGCAAGCAAAAGGATGTGAAGGTCTTTGAGTTTGGAAAGGCTTATTTCAAAAGAGAAAAGGGATATACCGAGCAAGAGAAGCTAGCGATATTCGTTACAGGAGATACAATTCCTGAACACTGGAATGCCAGCCAACAGTCGGCCGATTTTTATGACTTGAAAAGCTCCGTGATAGATGCTATTGGCAAAGTGACCAATACTAAACTGAGCAGTAGAATCATTGGCGAAAATGGTGTTTTCGATTTCGGAATGGAGGTCATATTGAGGGATAAGTCTATTGCACAGATCGGGAAAGTGAAATCTATTTTGGGTAAAGAAATGGGTATTTCTCAAGAAATATTTTACGCCAATATTGATTGGGATTTGCTTTTGACTCATACAAATGATAATATAGTATTCGAAGGAGTTTCTAAATTCCCTAAAGTGAGAAGAGACCTTTCTTTGGTAGTTGATCAATCGGTGAGTTTTGAGTCGATCAAAGAGATGGCTGAGAAGATGGAAAGGAAATTACTCAAAGGAATGAATGTCTTTGATGTGTATCAAGGAGATAAAATTGAAGAAGGGAAAAAGGCTTATGCGATTAGCTTTTTCTTGCAAGACAAAGAAAAAACTCTTAATGATAAAGTGATCGACAAAACAATGAGTCGATTGATGGGAGCGTTTGAAAGAGACCTCAACGCAATCATTAGAAAATAAAAGCATGGAACAAAACGGACTAAAGGCACAACTTACTTCTCTAGAGCGCAAGATGAAAATACTCATCAACGACTACCAGCATGCGAAGACAGAAGTAGAACAGCTGCATTTAGAAAACACTTCGTTGAAATCCACAGTGCAGCAAAGGGAAGAACAAATTAATAGCTTTCAAAATACAATTAAAATCGGTAAGATTGTAGGAAGTATAGATGCAGAGGAAGGTAACTCATCAGAACTCAAAGTTCGAGTAGATGAATATATCAGAGAAATAGATAAGTGTATTGAACACTTAAGCAAATAATAAGGTACAAGGATAGGAATGATGGATCTACTTTCGGTAAAAATAAGAATCGCGGACAGGGAATATCCCATGAAAGTGAAGCCGGAAGATGAAGCAAGAGTGAGGCAGGCAGGCAGAGTGATCAATGAAAGAATCAAATCCTATAGAGAGCAGTTTGGAATAGATGATAAACAGGACTTATTGTCAATGGTCGCTTTTGATAGTTTGGTAGACAAACTAAAGATTGAAGATCAACAAGGGCATCAAGACACCGATGCATTGCATAAAGTCAATGAGCTCAATGAGCTACTTTCCAAAACCTTACAGTAACCTATTTCTCCAATATCATTCTTTTGTGTCCTCTTGTGAATAGCTCACAGGGGATTTTTTATTTATAACTATATATAAAATGGAAGGAATGTTGTACATAATTATTGCAGCGATAGTTGGTCTTGGCATCGGATTTGGTGTGACCAAAGCAATGCTGTCCACCAAGAAGGATGAGGAAGAAAAACGGGCGAAAGAGCAGGCTAGACTTATCTTGAAGGAAGCAGAAATCTCTGCAGAGAATATCAAAAAGGATAGAATTCATGAAGCGAAAGAGAAATTCTTAAAGCTGAAGTCTGAGTTTGATGAAGAGGCGAATAAGAAGAAAAACCTAATCATCACTAACGAAAATAAGATCAAGCAGCGTGAGCAGATCATCAATAAAGAGATGGAGCAAGTGAAGCGCAAAGAGGCTGAAGTTGATAGCATGAAGGAGAACGTGACGGCTCAGCTGGAGATCGTCAATAAGAAGAAAGTTGATCTAGAGAAATTCAACGATCAGAAAGTCACAATTCTTGAAAAAATATCAAACCTTACCGCTGACGATGCACGTGAGCAGTTGATGGAAACATTGAAAAGTGAAGCGCAAACGAAAGCATCTTCTCATATCAAAGACATCATGGAGGAGGCTAAGCTGACGGCTACTAAACAAGCTAAGAAGCTCGTACTAGAGACGGTACAGAGAACGGCTACAGAACATATAATTGAGAATTGTGTATCTATTTTCAATATCGAAAGTGATGACGTCAAAGGGAAAATTATTGGTAGAGAAGGTAGAAATATTAGGGCATTAGAAGCTGCTACTGGAGTGGAAATCATAGTTGATGATACGCCAGAGGCAATTATCATCTCTGGATTTGATCCTGTGAGAAGAGAGATCGCTAGACTTTCGCTACACAGGTTGGTAACTGATGGAAGGATACATCCAGCTCGTATTGAAGAGATTGTGGCAAAGACCACTAAGAATATTACTGAAGAGATCATAGAGATAGGGGAAAGAACCGTAATCGATCTTGGTATACACGGTGTGCACCCTGAATTGATCAAGATGGTAGGTAGAATGAGATTTAGATCATCATACGGGCAGAACTTGCTACAACACTCTAGAGAAGTGGCAAACCTTTGTGCGATAATGGCAGCTGAACTTGGTCTCAATGTGAAGCAAGCTAAGCGCGCGGGTCTTCTACATGATATTGGTAAAGTTTGGCCAGACGAACCTGAAAAGCCACACGCTATCATCGGGATGGAGTTGGCGCAAAAATACAAGGAACACCCTAAAGTGTGTAATGCCATAGGAGCTCACCATGATGAGATCGAAATGACTTCATTGCTATCTCCAATAATACAAGCATGTGATGCGATCTCTGGCGCAAGACCAGGTGCATGACGTGAGGTGATGGAGGCATACATCAAGCGTTTGAAGGACTTAGAAGCCTTGGCCTTAGACTTTGATGGGGTTAATAAATGCTATGCCATACAAGCAGGTAGAGAGCTTCGAGTGATGGTAGATGCTGACTCTGTGACTGATGATAAAGCCGGGATGCTCTCTTTTGAGATCTCACAGAAAATAGAAAAAGACATGCAATATCCTGGACAGATCAAAGTAACGGTGATCCGAGAAATGAGATCAGTGAGCTTCGCGAAGTAGAAATAAAACTCATTTAAATAAACATAAAACCTACCATATTACGGTAGGTTTTATGTTTATATGGTGACTTGTCAGCTCCTTAATTTAACGTTGATAGCAGTTCTTCGGCATTTTCTCTTAGTAAATCTTTAGCTACTAATTCATTTAGAATTTCTTTTGCTTTTCCTTCCTTCTCTAATGAGATATAGGTTTTTGCTAACAAGAACTGGAGATTTTCATTGAAAAAATGAGGAGTAGTGAGTTCAACTAACTCAATCCCTTTGACTAGATCATCTCGGTCATCATTGGTAGCAAGAATTTTGTAATAACCATAAATGGCTATTATCTGAATGTCATAATTTGAAAGATTGACTTTTAACTCCTCCTTTGCCCAGTCATTAGTTTTTTTCCCATCTAATAAATCTTGAATTAAATAAACGCTACTTTCATCAGCGTAGTATTTTCTTTCAACTGGTTTGATACCAAGAGCTTTAACAACCTCCTCCGCTGACTTAGTAGTTGAAAAAGGGTTCTGTCCAGTAATGAATTTTCCAGAAACAGATACATTTGACAGCATGAAATCAGTTTGTGTAAATGTCGCACCTCTTGACTTTAGTTTATCCTCCAATTTAAAAGGAAATTCCTGCACCCATTTCTTTCCAAAAAGATCTTCTTCGATATTACAAAAACTGGTTAGTTCGATACCTTTTATGATGTAGCCATCATCGTTTTTGACATTTACAAAAGAAGCAGGACCATGGCAAACAGATGAAATGATAGTCTCCTGCCTGTTATATAAATTCAATATAATATCTTGAAGTGAAGGGTCATAAGGCAAATCAAACATTGCGCCTTTGCCACCAACTATATAGATAGCATCATAATCTTCTGGATTGATATCAGCGGTTGATTTAGTGTTCTTCAATAGCGTCATCACTTCTTTATTGTCAGTGATGGTTTTATTGTATGCCTTGTCTTCGTTGAATTTGTCAGGAGTAACCTTTCCTCCTGTAGGACTTGCAATATCGATGATTAGATTGTTATTATTGAAAATAATGTATGCCTGAGAAAATTCATCGAATTCATAGCCAGGTCTTGTTTCGCCCATATCTTTACCATAACTACTTACTACCATTAAGATTTTCTTCGAGCTATTATTTTTTTGTGCAAAAAGGAGAATAGGAACGAATAGAATGATTGTTAAAACTGCTTTTTTCATGTTGTTAAAATTATTTGATTGAGTCAGTAGTAACACGAATGAAAGAACCGTTTGTTACAGGCTTGAAAATAATTTTGGCAAACGGTTCGTTGAGAGGCTTTAACGAGTGATTTCATGATTGTTGAATAATCTGAAATGGCTCAAGTGTCCACTTGGGTTTCTTATATCAAAATTTTAGAGAGAGGCTAAGAACAGTAAGTGGTCATTCTTTCCAAAATTCAATGTTAGCTTTTCGATCAAGTTTAGGAATAGATATGTTTACGACATGAGTTCCCAGCTTAGTCTTGAGTATTTTAATTCATTGTCCATAACATATCTAATATTAGTCCCAACTGAAATGAGTCTTCTAAGTCATAGCCTGATTGTGCCATATCAGTTTCCCTCAATCTCTTTTCGAGTAATCTCAAACTCAACTCTACGATTAAGATTTTTGCTTTCATCAGTCGTTTCTTCGACCAGTGGCTTTGAACTCCCGAAGCCCTTAGCTTCGACCCGTTCTTCAGCGACATTGCCGAAATACACTAAGTACTCCATGATTGCCTCAGCGCGTTCTTGGGAGAGTTGAAGATTGAACTCTTCACGACCATCTGAGTCTGTATGCCCAGAGATGGCCAGATGAAAGTCAGGATTATCCAGCATGAAGTCAGCGAGCTTATCTAGGTCACCATACATTTCTGAGGTGAGTTGTGCTTCGCCATTACCAAATTCTATGGATTCAAATTTGAGCGTACTGGCGATGGGTTTCGTGAATTGGTCTAAGGTCATCTCGCCTTCTAGGAAGAACAACTCTTCTATCCTGAAGAACTCTTCTCCCTGAATGATCAATAAGTAATTGTTACTATTGATTAAGTCAAACTCGAATGTGCCATCGGGCCGCAAGAACTTTGGAGCTACTTCGATGCCTTTGTCCATATCTATGATGGAAACTATTCCTTTGAATGGTTCTCCGGTAGTCTCATCAGTAAGCGAACCTGTGAAGGTAGTGTTGGCTCCAGGTTGGGCTTCCATCGGAAGAGGAAACGAAAATAGGTCTAAGTCGTGCATGGCATTTTCGGCACTTCTAGCATAGTACAGGTTATTGGCTTTGGAGTCGATAGTAAAGTAAAACTCACTCCCGGGTCCATTGACTAATGGCCCGATGTTTTTAGGTTCGCCCCAAGCATGATCTTCCCAGTACGCTTTGTAGATATCAAATTCTCCAAAATTCAGATTATGACCATTGGAACTGAAATACAATACATCAAATACATGATGGTAGAACGGACTCACTTCACTATTTCTCGTATTGATGATTGGCCCAGCATTTTTGGATTTCCCCCATTCATCATCTTTGTTTTTGGTCGTGTAATAAATATCAGCAAGACCATAACCACCGATCCTATCTGAGGCGAAGTATAAAGTATCTTCGGTATGGGAAAGAGAAGGGTGAGAGTCCCAAGAGGTGCTATTGATGTTTACGCCAAGATTGTGAATATTTCCCCAAACGCTATCTGCTTCTTGCATTTCGGCAGTGAATAGATCACAATCACCATTGCCGTCTGGAGCATCGCACCTAGCGAAAAAGATAGTTTTGCCATCCTTAGTCATGCACGCTGAGCCTTCATTGTATTTGGTGTTGATTCCTATAAACTCTTCAGCAGGTTCCCAATTACCGTCAATTCTTCGACTGAAAAACAAGTCTTCATCATGTGTGATATCTATGCCTCTGTTGTGAGAGTTTCTCTTGGAGGTGAATAGGAGAATGTCATCATTATTACTTAGTGTTGGGCCATAGTCCGATTGCTTTGAGTTTACCAAATTGCCCATGTTGAGTAATACTCCTCGTGGCGGGTGTAATGTGTCGACTTCTTTGCGATAATCGACCAATTCATAATAATAATCTAGTGGGACATAGTAGTCCTTGTCATTTTCAGTGATAGAGTCGTAGTGAAGCTCTATTTTACTCACATCTATATCTTGTCGGTGATGTTTTAAGACAAGCTTGTAAAGAAGCTTTGCTTCATCATGGTTGCCTTTAGACTCCGTGATCTTAGCAAGTCGCCAGATCATTCTGGTGTCTTTGTAAAAATTAACGATCCCAAAATTAGAGACATATTCTCTTAACAGTGGATATAGTTTATTCCAGTCTTTGGCTTTTTCAAGTTGATTGATCTTTGATTTGTCTTTTTTATTTTGATAGTAAAGCGTTTTGTTGATGTTCGGAAAATGAAATAATTCGGATTGACTATAGCTTTGTATAGTATCCATCAACGCGGAAGCTTCAGTAGTTCTTCGATGTGACTTTTTACCTTTCTTCTGAGCTAATAGAAAGGTTGTGGTAAGTAAGAAGCAGATCGAAACCGCAAAAAAATATCGCAAAACTTGCCGATGCATGGACTGAAATTATTGTACATTATTGCGCAATGTTACGCTACAATTTGTGGCGGACATCTACTCAATAAAGATGTTACAAAATTGATACTTAAGCAAGGTATATGCCATAATCCTCCATTGGCACAGGGATTGTTCACTATGCCTACTCGATTATTTATCGATAAAACAGACTATTTTATTTAAAACCTATGTCATTATGGCATGGGCTGACTATATGAGTTATAAAAAGAACGATTTTTTAGGGCAGTTATTACTGTCAGAGTTAGCACCAGAAGATACTGGTGAGTTGATACAATTGGTGGCAGATGACAATGGGCACGAGATGAAGGCTGATGATCTGCCAGAAGAGCTTTCTGTATTGCCGATTCGCAATGCAGTACTTTTTCCTGGAGTGGTGATGCCAATTACAGTGGGTAGAGCAAAATCAGTGAAGTTGGTGAAGAAAGCCTACAAAGGTGATCGAATCATAGGCGTGTTGGCCCAGCAAAATAATCAGATTGATGATCCGGCAGTTGAAGACCTTCACAATGTAGGGACGATTGCCAAAATCATAAAAATGATCGTGCTTCCAGATGGTAATACGACCATAATCATCCAGGGAAAAAGCCGATTTGAAGTAGAGTCCTTTGTTAAGGAGGAGCCTTACTTTACTGCAAAAGTTAAATTGCTGAAAGACAAACCTATCATAGGTAAAAAGAAAGAGGTAAAAGCTACTGTTCAGTCTTTGAAAGATGCAGCTTCGAAAATATTGACCTTGAGTCCTGAAATTCCTCAGGAGGCACAAATGGCCATAGATAATATTAATGAAGCTGAATTTTTAACATACTTTCTTTCTTCTAACCTCAATGCTGATGTAGCCGATAAGCAGAAGTTGTTGGAGTTGAATGATAGCATGAAGCGAGCGACACTTCTTTTAGAGTATATGCTCAAAGAAGTTCAAATGCTGGAGCTTAAGCATGAAATTCACAAGAAAGTTCATACAGATATTGATCAACAGCAGCGTGATTACTATTTGCGTCAGCAAATGAAAGTGCTTCAAGATGAATTGGGATATGATGGGCCTGATCAAGAAGTAGAAGAACTACGCCAAAAGGCCAAAAAGAAAAAGTGGCCAGAAGCTGTAGCGAAACACTTCAACAAGGAATTGGATAAATTGTTAAGACTCAATCCAGCGTCTGCTGAATATCCCGTGACGATGAATTACGTAGAGTTGTTGATCGACCTTCCTTGGAATGAAATCACTAAAGATGATTTTAATTTAAAGAGAGCGAAGCGCATCTTGGATCAAGATCATTATGGATTGGACAAGGTCAAAGAAAGAGTTATCGAGTATTTGGCAGTGTTGAAGCTGAAGCAGGACATGAAAGGCCCCATTTTATGCCTTTACGGCCCTCCGGGAGTTGGGAAAACTTCCTTGGGACGATCAATTGCCAAAGCATTGAAAAGAAAATATGTCAGAATGTCACTTGGTGGTGTGCATGATGAGGCAGAGATTAGAGGGCATAGAAAAACATATATTGGTGCGTTGCCGGGTAAGATAGTTCAGAACATCAAGAAAGCAGGAACATCCAACCCTGTTTTTATTTTAGATGAAATTGATAAGGTGAACTCTGACTTTAGAGGAGATCCTGCATCAGCGTTATTAGAAGTTCTAGACCCAGAGCAGAACAGTACTTTTGCTGATAATTATCTAGAGGTAGATTACGACCTTTCTAAAGTGTTATTTATTGCAACGGCTAATTCACTGGATACGATTCACCCAGCTCTAAGAGATCGGATGGAGATCATAGATGTGTCAGGGTATACTTTGGAAGAAAAGGTGGAAATCTCTAAGAAACACTTGATCCCTAAGCAGCTTAAGGAGCATGGATTGAAAACTTCGGATGTATCCTTTATGAAAAATAGTATTGTAAAGGTTATTGATGGCTATACGCGTGAATCGGGTGTTCGTGGACTAGAAAGAAAGATAGGAAGCGTAGTAAGAAATACGGCCAAAAATGTGGCTATGGAAGAGCCATATGACCAAAAAATCACACCAGCTAAAGTAATCGATATTTTGGGTGCTGAGATATTTGACAAAGAATTGTATCAAGGTAATGATTTTGCCGGAGTAGTGACTGGATTGGCTTGGACACAAGTTGGGGGAGAAATTCTTTTCATAGAATCTAGTTTGAGTAGAGGGAAAGGGAAATTGACATTGTCAGGTCAGTTGGGAGATGTGATGAAAGAATCGGCAATGGCTGCGCTTTCATACCTCAAGTCCAATGCAGATGAAATTGGCATTGATTATCGATTGTTTGATCATTACGATCTTCACATTCACGTGCCTGCCGGAGCAGTGCCAAAAGATGGGCCATCTGCCGGTATTACTATGTTGACTTCATTGGCTTCGATATATACCCAGAGAAGAATCAAAGATAAACTGGCTATGACAGGTGAAATCACCTTGAGAGGGAAGGTTCTTCCCGTTGGAGGAATTAAGGAAAAAATTCTAGCCGCTAGACGCGCAGGAATCAAAGAATTGATCCTTTGTGAGAAGAACAAGAGAGACATCTTGGAAATAGATGAGGTATATGTGAAGGATTTGAACATTAACTATGTACAGCATGTTGATGAAGTTTTAGAGCTTGCCTTACTTAAAGAGCAAGTGAAAAAACCTATGAAATTCACATTTCCTGAGAAAGAGGATACTAAGTGAGTTTAGTATTCGTTTTACTATTTTCGGATGTATTCCGGGTCTATTAGATAGATGTTGAAGATTGGAGATACGATAATCATTAGAGTAGTTATTTGAGTAATATGATAAGAAAGCTTGCATGCATTATTTTAGCCATTGCTCTAACTCAAGAGTTAACTTATGCACAAGTAGGCGGAAACAGATCATACGAATTCTTAAATGTACCTTATACTGCACGTTTAAGTGGGTTAGGAGGGGTTAATGTCTCTCAGGTTGATCAAGATGTCAATCTTTTTCTCAGTAATCCGGCTTTGACTGGAGATACAGTCTCTGGATATGCTTCGGCTAACTATTTGTCATACTTTGCTGATATTGGGCTATCTACATTTACTTATTCCCAAAAAGTGGATCAGGTAGGTGGAATGTTATCTGTGGGTATTCAACATATTGGTTTGGGAAGTATGGATGGGCGTGATGCTTCCGGGGTTATGACACAGTCATTCTCATCGGGGGAGACAGCGATTACCATTAGTCATTCAAGACAGTCAGGAAATTTCAGGATGGGAGCCAATCTCAAATGGATCAATTCCAATATTGCGAATTATCGTTCCAGCGCACTTTTGTTTGATTTGGGAGGGGTATTCGTACATCCGGACAAGCAACTCAGTATTGGAATGACGATCAAGAACATAGGATTTTTTTTGACGGATTATACTGAAGAAAGCAACTCTAAACCACCTTTAGATGTTCAAGTAGGCGCTACTTTCAAACCAGAACATATGCCATTTCGTTTTTCGATTTCTGCTTATCAATTTGCTAATGGTGATAGAGAAATAGCCTATTTCGAACCTGCGAGTGGTTTACAATCAGATGAGCCAGGTCGTTTTGATAAGTTTGCTAGACATTTTGTGATTGGTACAGAATTGCTCATTAGTAATAATGTTAATCTTCGATTTGGATACAATCATTTGGTCAGACAGGAGTTGCGACTAGACACTAAAGCAGGAGGTGCTGGGATTTCATATGGTTTCATGTTTCGAGTCAAAGCAATAGAGTTCGCCTACTCCAAAGGAGGATACCATGTAGCGGGTGGAGCGCATCACTTTACATTGATATTCAATACCAATAGTGTTTTAAGAAGAATTAGAAGCTAATTTTATTCGGATCAATACACCCTAACTATACTTTCTTCTGGTGACTACCTTCTGTAATTCTCTAGTGAGAATTAACTCCGCAATATTTGGGGCGACTTGATCTGGAGGGTTGGACGCTAAAGCTGCCTTAAGCTTTTCTTCATTGATATCAATTCGATACATCGCAAGTAGCAACCTTTCAAAGTCCTTGTCAAGCAGGTAGGTGATGATTTGAGTGAGTTTGTGTTTGAGCTCATCCATACTGGATTGTTCGACAAGCTCTTCATTGTCAAGATTGAAGTCTCTACGTATTAGTGTAGAAACTTCAACGATGTCATTATTTTTCATCAGATTTTTCTGCAGATAATCCATCTGTTTTGAGAAGCTCTGGAGCATATTCTAATACACTTTTATACCAACTTACGACTTTTTTGATGTCAGAAGTGTAAACACGTTCCTCATCATGAGTGGGTAATATATGGTTGAAGAATGACCTCAATTCCTCACCTGAAGAACTTCCATCTACTCCAGGGTCTCCATCGAACTCTCCATGGATACTGTGTAAAATTTTAGTCAAAGGCACACTTTCATCCTGATCAGTAGTGTAAATTGATATCTCCTCGAGAATAGACACTCGGTGATTTACACCAGCGACTAATTTACTTTTCTTGGCGTCCAATGATTCCAATATCACACCTGACTTTGTAGGTTTTATTATTTGGTACAGTCCACCTTTTCCTGAAACTGATGCTAAGTCTTTATATTCCATGATCTTTATTCTTATTAATCTATAAGGGATGCAAAACTATAATTATTCTTTTTATTTCGCAGCTTTGTTGATGATATCCTGAATATATTTCAACACTTCTTCTTTGCCTTTTTTGGTGACAGCGGAGGTGCAATGCATCGGAGGAAGTTCTTCCCAAGTTTCTAATAAAGTTGCGCTATAGCTTTCTAGGCTTGCTTCAACTTTGGCTTTAGAAAGTTTATCTGCTTTAGTAAATATTATGGAGAAGGGAACCCCAACTTGACCAAGCCAGTTAATAAACTCCAAATCATTGGCTTGCGCTTTATGACGAATATCAATTAATACAAATACACAAGTAAGGTTTTTGCGTTTAGTGAGGTATTCTTTGGTCATCAACTCCCACTTTTCTTTAAATGACTTACTCACTTTAGCCCAACCATATCCAGGTAAATCAACTAAAAACCAAACATCATTGATCAAGAAATGATTGATTAATTGTGTCTTTCCCGGTGTGGAAGATGTTTTAGCTAAGCTTTTACGATCTGTCAGGGCATTGATTAATGACGACTTCCCGACATTTGATCTACCAATAAAGGCAAACTCCGGACGGTCATCATCTGGACATTTGAGATAGTCAGTATTACTAATAACGAATTTGGAGGATGTGATTTTCATGAATAGATTGAAAGTAAAGCTTTAAGCAAACTTAGTTATATTGCTTATAAATAGTGGATGATGAGACTTATTTGAGTCAGTGTTGTTGAAATAATTCAATTATACTATCATAATATTACTAATTATCCGCTATTCCATGTTTTTGTAGCTAAAACATTTTTGTAATATGAAAAAGCGGTTTATATTTATTCGCTACAAGGCATTTTTTAAACTGAGTCAAAGGTAATTATTATAACCAACCAACTGATGGTCATTCTACGGAAAATTATCCCATTTTTATTTTTTTTGGGGACAACTATATCTTCATCGTTACTTTTTGCCCAAGAGGTAAGCGAAGAGAATAAAAAATTAGCAGTGACATACATGGAAATAGGAGACGAGACCTTAGAAGGATCTAAGGCTCTCGATCAAGCTAGAGATATGTATGAGTTAGCTGCTAACGCTGATCCCAACAATGTACAAGCCAATTATAAGGCCGGAGATGCCATAATAAAAACAGTTGGAAAAGATCAAGCAGCTAAATACTTTGAACGCGTTTATGCAATTGATGCTGATTTTAGATTTGATATTCTTTATAAAATAGGAAGGAGCTATCAATATGGGATGGATTTTGATAAAGCTTTGGATTTTTACAATCGCTATAGAGATAAGTTGACGGCAGAAGATGGATATCGAGGAAGAGATAAAGTGATGTTATCTGTAGTAGATAGAAATATTTATGAAAGTCGGAATGGAAAAGAATTAGTAGCAAATCCGGCACATTACTCAATTGTGAACATTGGTGCAGCTGTTAATTCTCCAGACCGAGAGTATGGACCTGTGTTGAACGAAGATGAAACAGAGTTGGTATTTACGAGTAGAAGAAGGGATGGTAACTTGAATGAAGATGTTGCAGATGATAACGTTCCCTATGAGGATATTTTTATATCCAAAAAGGTAAATGGGCAATGGCAGGCTGCTCAAAATATGGGAGAGATAATCAATACAGAATTTCATGATTCTAACCTTTCCATGTCAGCAGATGGACAACAATTATTTTTATATTCAGATGAGAACAATGGAGACATTTATACTTCAAAGAAGTTGAGCGATGGTACTTGGACAAGTCCTGAACCAATTGGATCAAATATCAATTCCAGTTTTAAAGAAAGTTCTGTAAGTCTATCAAATGATGGAAGTATGTTATTCTTTGCTAGTAACAGACCTTCTCATGAAGGAGATCAAGAGAACTTGGATATTTATTATTCTGTAAAAGATAAGAACGATGTATGGGGACGACCTAAGACATTAGGTTCTGTCGTGAATTCTGAAGCTAATGAAGATGCCCCATTTATAGATTATGATAGTAAAACACTTTATTTCAGTTCTGATGGACGTAAGGGAATGGGAGGTTACGACATCTTTAGGTCAGTATATGATAGTACTGAGGCAGTTTGGGGTGAACCACAAAATATAGGATACCCAGTCAATACTCCAGACAATGATGTGTTTTTTGTGAGTACGAAGGATGGAAAAAGAGGCTACTATGCATCAGTTCGTGAAGATGGTATGGGATATACCGACATCTATATGGTGACTGTACTACAAGATGATGATCAACAAGATCAATTAGCATCGAAAGATATAGAACCAGCAGAGGCGGTTGAGCCAGAGAATAATACAGAAATAGCCAAAGTTGAAATAGAAGATGCTAAACCCGAACTTTCACTGCAGCCGGTTATTCTGACTGTTAATATCGAAGAGATGTCGAGTGAACTTCCTATTGATGCTAAAATAGGGTTAAGGAGTGCTGGTGATAACGTAATCGTAGCTTCTAACAGAGAAAGCGTAGGAGTGTATTCATTTGAAGTAAAGAATGTAGGAAGCAAGGAGTATCTTTTGTCTGTAGAGAAGAATGGCTATGTATTCAATAATACTAAGATTAACATTGAAGCAGTAGCTGGATTAGAACCAAAGCGCATGACGAGAAATGTTTCATTGCAGAAGGTTCAGGCTGGTGTTTCTAGGGTGTTACACAACATCTACTTCAAATTTAATAAAGCAGAATTCACCACCGACTCCTATACAGAACTTAATAAATTAGAGAAAATGCTCTCTGGAAATGCAAGTAGCCAAGTCGAAATATCAGGACATACTGATGCGACTGGTCATGCGGAGTACAACAAGGACTTGTCCCAGCGAAGAGCAAATGCAGTCGTGAGCTACCTAACTAATAAGGGTATTGACCAACGAAGACTATCTGCAGTTGGTTTTGGAGAAGAAAAACCATTGGCTAGTAATGATGATGAATCAGAAGGTCGTGAATTGAACAGAAGAGTGGAATTTAAGATTCTAGGAAACTAAGATTAAGAGATATTAAAAATGATGATCCTCAAGGCAACATGATGTTGGTTTGAGGATTTTTTATTGGTATTTATATCAACAGATTATAAGTAGATTGTTTTTATATCCGTAAAGGAAGTTAGATATTTGCTAGCTGTATAAAACAAAATTAATGGAAGTATTACCATACAAAGAACAGGAGAAGGGGAAGAAAGAACAGGTCGCTGAGATGTTCAATAATATCAGTAAGAAATACGATTTTTTAAATCACTTCCTAAGTCTTGGGATAGATATTCTTTGGAGAAAGAAGGCTATCAAGAAGCTGATGAAAGATCAGCCAAAGCTTATCTTGGATATTGCGACTGGGACAGGTGATTTTGCTTTGGAAGCATTGGCGCTCAATCCAGATAAGGTGATTGGCGTAGATATATCGGAAGGTATGCTTGCGGTTGGTAGAGAGAAAATGATCAAGAAAGGAGTAACTGACAAGATTGAAATGCAGCTTGGTGATTCAGAAGCGTTGTTATTCGAGGATGACAAATTTGACGCAGTCATTGTAGCCTTTGGAGTGAGAAATTATGAGAACTTGGAAAAAGGGCTTTCAGATATGCTTCGCGTTTTGAAGCCTGGTGGAAAAACGGTTATTGTAGAGTTTTCTAAACCTACTAAATTTCCAATGAAGCAATTATATAATTTTTACTTCAAATACATTTTACCTAAGATTGGTCGTTTGGTATCTAAAGATAATGCGGCTTACACTTATCTACCTGAATCTGTGGAAAATTTCCCAGACGGAGAGAAGTTCGAGAGTATTTTGACTAAAGTAGGATTTAAAAGTACAGAATGCATATCACTTACATTTGGCATAAGTTCAATTTACATCGCTCAAAAGTAGTCGGTCTTGCACTTATCGGCATGATGCTGATGAGTAGCTTAGGATACGGACAGCGTCAAGTTGGGATGAACAACCCTAACTATGATGATCGACTTTTGAGTTATGGATTCCTTATAGGTCTGCACACTTCTTCTTTTCAGTTGAAGTACTCAGATGAATTCTTGAATTTGGATACACTTCATTCTATACAGCCTAATTACTCTCCTGGGTTTTCTCTTGGTTTTATAGTCAATTTTCGAGTCGCAGACTTTTTGGATGTCAGATTACTGCCCAAGGTTTCTTTCTATGAACACGATATAGATTATAGATATACAGATGGTACTATTCAGAAGCAATTGATTGAAAGTACGGTTGTGGAATTTCCACTTCTACTGAAATATACTTCAGTCCGGAGAGGTAATTTGAAGATGTATTTGGTCGGAGGAGTAAAACCAGGTATCGAAGCATCTGCAAAAAACGCTGCCGAAAATGAAGAGGATGTTATTTCTATTCAAAAGGCGAATCTCTCCTTAGATTTTGGTGTGGGATTTGACCTCTATTATCCATTATTCAAATTTTCGCCAGAGTTGAGGTTCTCAAGGGGCATTAGAAACATGCTAGGAGATGGATCCAATGATTTCAGCACAGGAATAGAATCGCTAAACACTAATACGGTTACACTTTACTTATTATTTCAATAGTATGACAAAAAGAATAGCCTTAGTGACAGGGGCAAGTTCTGGAATAGGACAGGCTACTGCAAGAATTCTAGCTAACAATAATTTTAAACTAATCATTTGCGGCCGAAGACAAGAACGTTTGGAGGAGTTGAAAAATGATTTGTCAAAAGTCACTGATGTTATTGCTCTTAATTTTGATGTAAGAGATAGGAAAGCTGTCAATACTTCTATTGAAAGCCTACCTGAAGAGTGGAAGGCAATTGATGTTTTGGTGAATAATGCAGGGAATGCTCATGGACTAGCTTCTATTGAAGATGGAGATACAGATGACTGGGATGCAATGATTGACATTAACGTGAAAGGATTATTGTATGTGTCTAAGGCTGTAATCAAAGGAATGACTGATAGAAAACATGGTCATATAGTGAATATTGGCTCTGTTGCGGGCAAAGAAGTCTATGGTAATGGTAATGTTTACTGTGCATCAAAACACGCTGTAGACGCACTAAATCAGGGGATGCGGATGGATCTAAATCAATATGGCATTAAGGTTTCAGCAATCAATCCTGGTATGGTAGAAACAGAATTTTCTGAAGTTAGATTCAAAGGAGATAAAGAGAGGTCAGCCAATGTTTATAAAGGTTTTGATCCACTTCAAGCAGCTGATATTGCAGAGACCATACTATTCGTAGTGACAAGGCCATCTCATGTTAATATAGCCGATCTCTTAATATTCCCTACAGCACAGGCAAGTGCAACTCTTGTAAACAAGAAGTAATTATAAAAATTGAGAGAGAGTAGAGGTCATAATGTCATGGCCACCATCGAAGCTCATATTACTAATCGGAATCTGTAATTTATCTACGATAGATTTTTGCTCTGTGAGCTTTTCTTCTGATAAGTAGGGATCTGAAGTACCGTGTAAATTATAAACAATGGTATTCATTAAGGCAGATTTAGCACTAATTACATCTAAGTCTGGAGGAAATATACCGGACCAAAGCAGCAATCTATCCACTCTTACATACCCACTTGCTAGCCATCTTGAGGCTGTGGCTGCTCCTTGAGAAAATCCAACAACGGTAACGTCTATATTCTCTGAGAAGTTGTATGAGTCGTATATGTGATTGAGGTAAGCTGTGTAATTTTCAATGTCTTGCAGGCGATCTTCTTTTGTCATCCATGTGGCGCCTACTCTTCCATCGTGTCCGTTGAGGTAAAATCTCGAAGTTGCCTCGGGGGCAACTACAAAATGACCATGTTCTGATAAGAGCCTGAATTTCCGAATGAAGTATTGAGATAGCTGGCCATAACCATGAAGAACTATCCAAACCTGTTTTGTGTCATTACTTAATTCACCAAGTGTAGCTAACTTGGCCTGTTGTGTTATATTGATATAGCGCTCTTGCTGCATGTCAATAAAAAAAGCAGGTGCCTTGACGGGACCTGCTTAATTAATGTTTTAAATATGAATCTTTATCGCTTAAAGCCTAAGGCACTACCACCGCAGTATTTAACAGATTCTTCGAAGGTATATGTGATATAGTATATACCTGTATTGTTACAAGGGTATGCCATGGCTGTAGCATGTTGTCCTTGATAAACACTTGTACCCACCTTTTGTCTCTTTGAATCATATATTGAAACTACAATGCCATCAGCGTTGGTTCCTTCTGCACAGAGATTGATCATGTATTGCGTTCCCTTAGTGAATACATAAGAATATTCAACCTTATTCTTACTACCACCTACACCATCAATTTTATAACTTTTTAAGAAATTGAATCCACCAGAAAGTTTAGGGATACAATCGTTAGAATAACCATCAGCATTGCACTGCGCTGTAGTGTCCAGACTAAAAACTGTAAGAAACAAACTGGTTACAAATAAGTAAATTAACTTTTTCATATACGTATCTATCTTAACTGATTATTTTTTTTCTAATACCCTCTGTAAGGGTTTTGATTTCCTCTACGTTTTCCGTAGTGATGTTCACATGACTTTCACTATTGTCTTTAATTATCATTACACCATCTACTATTTCCATAGTCGATTCTTTATAGGTAGTAGTGATTTCTATAGAATCAAACGCAGCTTGCAACTTGAGTAAATCGTTCATTAAGTCTTTCATACTACTATCTATCTCACTATAAAAAGAGAAGAGTAATACAATGTTCTCA
The DNA here is from genome assembly GCA_034112085.1 of Cyclobacteriaceae bacterium. Taxonomy (GTDB): domain Bacteria; phylum Bacteroidota; class Bacteroidia; order Cytophagales; family Cyclobacteriaceae; genus JAWUWD01. The sequence continues at coordinate 171 of JAWUWD010000022.1, read as the reverse complement.
AGGATAATTTTTTGTTCTCCAATCTTCTCCTGCAATTCCTTGTTAGAGGGATCTTTTGAAGATACTTGACATGTTACATGCACTGCTTCTAACCAGCCACCTGTAAGTAATAGAACACTCAAATTAGAGCGCTTTTGCTCTTGCAAATAGTGATTGATGCTGTTAAAATTC
>JAWUWD010000021.1:0-22903 GCA_034112085.1 Cyclobacteriaceae bacterium | reverse complement strand
AACCCATAGGGGTTAGTCACGACTCCATTGGAGAGTTCCTTGACATATATGGTGACTCCGATAAGTTCTTCTCCATTGGAAGCATCACGTATGTAGCCACTGAGTGTGTGACTTTGAGCAAATGTTGTTAGTTTGCTGGTCACAAGTAGGATCAGCAAGATGAGTTTTTTCATAGTTAAGTTTATTAGTTTTGGTTAATGACAATTGATTTCGTAGAAGGTTAACATTCTCGGTGATTATTCTCATTTTTTTTTGAGAAGGTTCATTTATAGCTATCTTGCAAAGATCTATACTTAGTCCTGATTATCAGCACCATACATCTTCATTGTAAACCATTAACGCGTGATAAATATTGTATATATACAGTCTTTAGTTTCAGTTTTAGCACATAGACTTCACCATTTATGCCTTTAATATCTTCTTCCTCATACCAACCAAGTTCGTTGTTATTTAATGGACATTTGGAGACGATCTTACCAGGTATATTACGGAAGGTAACTGATGTATCTTTCAGCAGAGAAAGGATCAATACGCCTGACGATGACTTCTTGGACATAGATTGGATCAAAAATGACTCGAAGAAATTGGTGATCATTAGCCATGGACTAGAAGGTAGTAGTGATCGACCTTATATGCTCGGAATGTCCAAAATATTTGCGAATAATGCCCATGATGTATTGGCGTGGAACTTTAGAGGATGCAGTGGTGAAATAAACAAACAACTTCGATTCTACCACAGTGGTGCTACAGATGATCTAGGTACTATAGTTCAACATGCAGCTAGTCATGGTTATGAGGACATCTATCTCATTGGATTTAGTCTAGGCGGAAATATGACACTCAAGTACTTAGGCGAGCAGGGAGATAATCTCTCTGAACTGATCAAGAAGGCCGTTGTATTTTCCGTCCCTCTTCACTTACATGGCAGTAGCCAAGAGATATCTAAAGCACATAACATCCTGTATGCGAAGCGTTTCTTAAGAAATCTTAGAAAAAAGGTAAAAGATAAAGCTGCACTTAGGCCAGGCGATCTGAACGTTGATCCACTATCGACTATTTCTACAATCATAGAATTTGATGATGAATACACAGCTCCGATCCATGGGTATAAAGATGCTATAGACTACTATAACCAGTGCAGCTCAATCAACTTCATAAGTGATATTTGCATACCTACACTGATTGTCAATGCGCTCAATGATTCATTTCTATCTGAAGAGTGCTATCCTTTTGAACTCATTAAAACACTAGATCAAGTTTTTTTAGAAACCCCTAAGCGTGGTGGTCATTGTGGTTTTCCTGGAACTAACGAGGAAGGTCATTATTGGTCAGAGACTAGAGCATTAGAGTTTATCAGTCAAGACTAGAGACCTAACAAGCATTTGTTTTTTTGAGTATTCATTTAACTCTTTGATTATTATTCATTTAATTTGATTCAGGTAAAAATTAAATGAATGAAGAATTCGAAGATAGTAGGTATAGGACACCATGTTCCAGAAAATATCGTCACCAATGAGGACTTATCAAAAATCATTGATACAAGCGATGAGTGGATCATTGAACGTACTGGAATTAAAGAAAGACGTTTCGTCAATCCTGAAACTGACACGGTTGCCAACATGGCAAAGAAAGCCACTGATATGGCACTTGAGCGATCAGGAGTGAATAAGAATGATATTGACTTCATTGTATTCGCTACGATCACTCCTGACTACTTCTTTCCAGGTTCTGGTGTGCTTTTGCAGAGAGAACTTGGACTTCAAGGTATTGGTGCACTTGATATCAGAAATGCCTGTTCAGGGTTTATCTATGCCCTATCAGTAGCCGATCAATATATCAAAACCGGTATGTACAAGAATATACTAGTAGTCGGTGCGGAAATTCAATCCACCGCTATAGATATGACCACCAGAGGACGAAATACTGCCGTAATCTTTGCCGATGGAGCTGGAGCAGCGATTTTACAACCAACAGATGAACCTAACAAAGGCGTTCTTTCAACTCACTTACATGCTGATGGGGATTTTGCTGAAGAACTATATATCAAAGACCCTGGTAGCAGTAGAACGAGAGAAGAAAGACAGCCCGATCAAATACTCGACACTTCTGGGTTCAAAGTACACATGAATGGCAGTTTGGTATTTAAGCACGCGGTAGTCAAATTCTATGATGTGATCAATGAAGCTCTTAATGCCAATGGTAAGAAGAAAGAAGATATTGACTTATTGATCCCTCACCAAGCCAATTTGAGGATAAGCCAATTCATCCAAAAGAAACTAGAATTATCTGATGACAAAGTGTACAACAATATCATGCGCTATGGTAATACGACTGCAGGCTCCATTCCAATAGCTTTGAGTGAAGCATGGGCCGAGGGCAAGATCAAAGAAGGTGATTTGGTTTGTATGGCAGCATTTGGGAGTGGTTTTACCTGGGCATCAGCCTTAATTCAGTGGTAACCAAATGGATATAAAACCCCTATTGCTCAATAATAAATTTGCTTTTGGATTTATGGTCCTGCTTATTTCAAGTGTCGTGGCAATGCAGTATTTAAACGCTCCTTTGGTCAATGATGTTTGCACAGGTGGTATTATCACTTATGAGTTGGCCAAAGAATTGCCTATCTCAACCGCAATACTAGATTCATGGGATCAAACTACCAAGATCATGGCGGCTATTGGATTAGGGTTCGATTATCTATTTCTAATCATATACTCCTCCTTCATCAGCTTATTGATATTCAAAGTCAATGAAAAAATTTGGATCAATACAACTATTTATAAAGTAGGTCAAATTCTCATTTACCTTACTTATACTGCCGCATTCTTTGATATGGTGGAAAATTTTGCATTAATTAAATTACTTCAGGGTAATCTGGATCAAATATGGTCATCCACAGCTTACTATTTTGCCATGCCTAAGTTTGGTTTACTGCTGATCAGCATTTCGTTTATTATGATCTCTTGGATCACCATATTATTCAAAAATCTTAACTTTTTAAAATAACTAGACTAACATAACTTCCATGAAAACAACTACTTACAACCCGAGCCCCATTGAAGTTGATTTTGCCAATGTTATCCATCAGCTGCAAGATAAGATCGAATCAAATCTGGCTGATAATGAAATCATCAAAGTGGAAAACAACATCAATGATGACAACCCGACACTTAAGTTCTTCCTTCTTGACAGAGATGGTGATCCACATGAGTTGGTTCTTAAAATCATCCAAATCCCAGATAAATTTTAAAGAAACACGATCAACCCTGTGAGGATTACGTAGAAGTGGTTTAAAACTCCTAGTTTATGAAAAAACGGATATTAGGTATTTCGTTATTACTGATGATGACTGTATTAATCGCTGCTACAACGGTCAGTGATCGCTATTTTGAAATTGCCAAAAATCTCGACATTTTCGCCACTCTTTATAAGGAAGTCAATAAGTACTACGTTGATGAAGTCAACCCCAACACACTAATGAAAACGGGGGTAGATGCCATGTTGAGTTCACTTGACCCTTATACTAACTATATCCCTGAAAATGAGATAGAAGATTATCGCAAAGCCAATACTGGTCAATATGGAGGTGTTGGAGCACTTACGACCAATATCAAGGGAACTACAAAAGTAGTAATGGTTTATGAGGGATTTGTCGCACATCAAAAAGGTGTCAAAATAGGTGATATCATCACTGCTGTGGATGGTAGAAATATAGTAGGAAAAGACCGACTAGAAACCAATCTAATCATGAAAGGTCAGTCAGGGTCCGTAGTAGAATTGACTATAAAGCGATTGGGGCAAGAAGTTCCCTTGAAAATAAAACTAGAAAGGGAGAATATTACTATTAACCATGTACCCTATTACAATATCATTGAGGGAAATGTAGGATATGTGAAGCTCAATGAATTTACTCGAAATGTTGGAAGAGATATTAAAGATGCAGTGAAAGAAATGATAGCTGATGGAGCTGAGAGCATTGTATTAGACCTTCGTGGTAACCCTGGGGGTTTATTGATTGAAGCAGTCAATATTTGTAATATTTTCATCCCAAAAGGAAAGGAAGTTGTGAATACTAAAGGAAAGGTAAAGCAAAACAACATTACCTATCGCACCTTGAACGCCCCAGTAGATACGGAAATACCCGTAACGGTATTGGTCAATAGTGGCAGTGCTTCAGCATCAGAGATAGTTGCTGGGACACTTCAAGACTACGATCGTGCGGTTATTGTCGGTCAGAGATCATTTGGGAAAGGACTTGTCCAAGTTCCTCGCCCCCTCTCTTACAACTCTCAAGTTAAAATAACCACTGCTAAGTATTACACACCTAGTGGCCGCTGTATTCAAGCTCTCGACTATAGCAATCGCAATGCCGATGGAAGTGTCGGGAAAGTAGCCGATTCACTGATGACTGCATTTAAAACTGCAAATGGAAGAACTGTTTACGATGGTGGTGGGGTGAATCCTGAGGTGAATGTGGTAGGACAAGAGTATGCAGAGGTGGTGTCCAACCTATATCTGAATGGAGTTACGCTAGATTACGCGACCAAATACTACTATGATCATCAAGATTCTCCCCCTACTAAAAGTTTCAGCATTAGTGATGAGGTATATGACGACTTCTTAACATGGATGAAAAGTCAACAAGAAATTACTTATACTTCTTCAATCGAACAGAAAGTTGAGCAATTGGCAGAATTTGCAGACGAGGAAAATTTAGATATTAAATCACAATTGGCAGAATTGAAAACACTACTGGCTGAAGACAAAGCACAAGGACTCATTAACTACAAAGATCAGATCAAAATGATTTTAGAAAAAGACATTGCTTCTCACTACTTTTTTGAAAAAGGTGAAGTAGAAGCTTCCTTCAAGTACGACAAACAGCTAGATGAAGCTATCAAGACGCTCAATAACCCCGCTGAATACAAAAGGTTGTTACAAACGAGCAATTGATACCCATTAAGTCCAATCGCAAGCTTTTGAAGCGAATTACCCTTTCTTTTTTAACAATCATTGTGATTTCACAGCTGATGTCTGGGTGTTTTTCATTCCGCATGAGCACCAAGGAAATCAACAGATTTGTGGCAGAGCTTCCTGAAGGAGCAGATTACGCCTACTATGAAATTGACCATCGTAAGATGCACTATATCAGCACTGGTACTGAAAATGTACCTACGGTGATTTTCATCCATGGCTCTCCCGGAAGCCTTAGCGCCTTTACCCACTTCTTGAAAGACAGTACATTAAGAAGACACGCACGTTTGATCACCATTGACCGACCAGGTTTTGGGCAATCTAATTTTGGGCGCAGTGTAAAATCTCTCAAAAAACAGTCACAGCTACTTAAACCCATCTTGGAAGGCAATCAAGATAATCCTGTAATACTTGTTGGTCATTCACTCGGTGGCCCACTGATCGCAAGGATGGCCATGGACTTTCCTAACCTTGTGGATGGAATAATTATGGTGGCACCATCCATTGATCCAGAATTGGAACCAGAAGAATGGTTTCGCCCGCTGTTGTATTCTCCATTCTTTAGATGGATATTACCCAAGTCTATTCGTGTATCAAATGATGAAATATACTTCCTCAAAGAAGAATTGGAAGAAATGCTTCCTCTATGGAAAAACATCAATATACCAGTCTCAGTTATACAGGGAGGTAAAGACACCTTAGTTCCTCCGGCCAATGCCGATTTTGCCAAAAAAATGCTGACAGAGACTGAGCCAAGGATGATCCTTATTCCTGAGATGAATCACTTTGTACCTTGGAGCAATCCAGAATTGATCAAAGAGGAAATTATGTGGCATATCAATGATCATCAGAAGCCACTGTTGCACTCTCATAATTAGTCAAATAATGATATGAGTACTTTAAAAATAGGGTTTACCATTAGTATAATGGTCTTATGCCTAAAGCTTTCAGCTCAAAACAATACGAACAATTATCCCAAATTCTACCAAGAATCTATCTATATTCCTCAAATAGATTCTCTAAGAGCCAAGTATGGCAAGAGAATATCATATAAGAATAAAAAAGGCATTGAATTAGGTACTTTGTTGGCAATCTCGCACTACCCTGAATTACATAATCGCGACATAAGAATAATTATCAAGAATGTGAGAGGTGCTCCAGTTGAAGCTAGCTTCTCTCCTTTCAATTTTCTTAAATCAAAAAAATCAAAAATTTACAAAATCATTATACATGAAAATTCATTCATGGAAAGGTTGCCACTCAACAAGCAAGTTGCTGCCTTAGGTCATGAGATGGCACATTTCATTCAGTATGAAGAGAAAGGCTTTGCTGGAACACTAGTTACTCTATTAGGCTATGTAACTTCAAACAAAAAGCGCATGGCGTTTGAGAAAAATGCCGATAAGATTGGTATTGATCATGGACTCGGCCCTCATATGTTAAAATTTTCATTCTATACCAATAATGCTGATATCAGGTCATATATGGATAAAATGGGATATCCATATTAAGTGTAATAGTAATTCATTATGCCAAAGTTCCGTTCATTATAGAAATTCTCTTTCAAGAGAACTAGCAGAGTAATATAATTAGAGATTAATATCCCTACTTTTGCATCAAATACTTGATATGAATTCATTTGACGAATTAAACATCTCTAAACAACTGCGCCATGCAATTGTTGATTTAGGGTTTGAAAAGCCAACTCCGATACAGAAAGAAGCCTTTCCGGTAATTCTTTCGGGAAAAGACATGGTTGGTGTCGCACAGACAGGTACAGGGAAGACCTTTGCCTACATGCTGCCGATTCTTCAAGGATTGAAATTCTCCAAGCAAGTCAATCCTAGGGTATTGGTTCTAGTACCTACAAGAGAATTAGTAGATCAAGTGGTGGAGAATATCGAGAGTTATGCAAGCTATATAAATCTACGTGTGGTGGGTATATATGGAGAATCCAATATAAGTATTCAGAAACAGCTGATCGCTCAAGGAACTGACATCATAGTAGCCACGCCTGGTAGACTATATGATCTAGTGGTGAATAGAGCGCTTCAACTTAAAGCCATCGGTAAACTCGTCATCGATGAAGTAGATGTCATGCTTGATCTTGGGTTTCGTACACAATTGACCAATATCTTTGAACTATTACCTGATAAAAGGCAAAATATCATGTTCTCAGCCACTATGACTGACGATGTAGATTTCCTTATTGAGGACTTCTTTGATTTTCCTAAAAAGATCTCAATAGCTGTGAGTGGTACTCCTCTGGAGAACATCACTCAGCAATGCTATTCAGTCAAAAATTTCTATACAAAAGCCAATCTACTCATGCACTTATTGGCTGACCCTGATGAGTTCAGTAAAGTCTTGGTATTTGTGTCCAGTAAAAAAATAGCAGATCGTTTATTTGAAACCATGGAGGAGCATTATGGCAGCGACATTTGCATCATCCACTCCAATAAATCTCAAAACTATCGTATTAGATCTGTTGAGGAATTTGAACAAGGTGAGAAGCGTATATTAATCGCTACTGACGTGATAGCTCGTGGGCTAGACTTGGAACTCATTTCCCATGTGATAAACTTCGATACACCCAACTATCCTGAAAACTACATGCATAGGATTGGTAGAACTGGTAGAGCCTCGCAACTAGGGAAATCTATGCTCTTCTTTACAGAGAAGGAGCAGCCGGATAAAGAAGCCATTGAAACATTGATGGATTATCAAATACCTCGTGCTGAGTTACCCGAAGAAGTTGAAATAGTGGATCAACTGATCCCAGAGGAACGTGAAAGAGACAGAGAAAACAATCACTTTCGCAATGATAAAAAAGATGAAGTGGGGCCTAGTTTTCATGATAAATTGGAGAAGAATGACAAGGAAAATCTAGGAGGATCATATCGCAAAAAATTAGCTAAAAAACACAAAAAGTCACAAAGACGAGGTGATAAGATTCAAAACATGAAGAGTAAAGGGAAATAAAAAGTGCTGCATAAGTTATGACAAAGAAGAAATACATCACTGAAGGAGATGGGCTACCGAAATGGTCCAGTCCCATCAGCCATGCAGTAGTAGTCAATAATATGTGCTTTGTTAGTGGTCAATTGTCGGTGAATGCGGAAGGGAAATATATGCAGGGTGATATTATTGAAGAAACTAAATTAGCTTTTTCTAATGTGTTTGCTTCCGTTCAAAATGCAGGTTTTTTGAAAGAAGACATAGTTTTTGTTGATATCGCGTTTGATGATTTAAAAGACCTTAATGAAGTCAATAAGATATACATCCAGCTATTTCCAAATGGAAAACTTCCAGCGAGAACAATATATCAAGCACAAGCTCTTCCTTTTGGAGGCAAGGTGAAAATAACTTGTACTGCAGTGCGCGATGAAAAATAATTGATTATTAAATGCCTATAAAGCATTTTCATTTCACATTATTATCTTAACCAACGTTACAATTACGATTTCTGTTAGACAAATATATGATTTTCGTTATCATGGAAATCTCAAATATTAGGTAGATTATCACAGCCAAAAATTATGTTTTGGGTTTCTTAACAAACAAAATTATCCTAATGTCGGCCTTTGGACGTGCTCGTTCCTATTTATTATTTCGGGTTCTGCGATAATTTACTTTAAATAAGTGGCTATTTCTTAGTTACTGTAAACTCCACTCTCCTATTTAGTTTACGCGTCAGTTCATTTTTATTACTGGCGATTGGTTTAGACCCTCCATATCCTTTGCCTGATATTCGTTTTCCAGCAATGCCTTTGGATTGTAAATACTTTTTGACTGACTCAACCCTTTTTTCAGACAGCACAAAATTGAGCTTACTGCTTCCTCGATTATCTGTATGTCCGCCAAGCGAAATCTCCATAGATGCATTGCTTTGCATCATATCAACCACTGCATCAAGTTCTTCATTGGAAGATGATATCAACTCACTAGTACCTTGCTTGAACAACACACTAGCTAAGCTGACAAGTTCTCCTACAACTATCGGTGAGAGAAAAATCTCATAGCTGGTAAATACACTATCTAGAGTGATGGCCAAAAGTTTACTGATGTATCCATTAGCCTCAATTCTGACATGATAGTCACCAGCAGCCATTGGTTTGTTAAAAACACCATTAATTACTTCCACAGTTGTTCTGAAGCTTTTCTCGACTGATGATATGACAAGCTCAACAGATATATATCGTCCATCTTTAGAGCTTTTAACGCTTCCAGAAAAGACAGCATCAGCTTGTAAATCAACATTCTTACTTTCTTCAACTAAAATATCAGATACCACGAGGTCTTTAGCGGCAATGATAGGATCAACTACTTTTTCTATCACAGAATTGATCTTTTCCTGTTTTTTCAGAAACTTAATATCACCATAACCATCACTGTCTAAGGTACTTACATATAGGGCTGTCTCTTGTTCCAACAAGTAGATATAGGAAGACTCTCTTCCTTGTGTATTAATTTCTTTGCCAATATTCTTTGGTTTGGACCAGTTCGTCCAACTATCATCTTGTCTGATGGATCGGTATATATCAAAACTTCCTCTCCCACCTTTATGTCCATTTGAGGCGAAAAACATTGTTTTATTATCTTCAGCAAGATACGGGCTGATTTCTTGATATAGAGAATTAACAGTGCTACCCAAATTCTTTGGATCAGTCCAAGTGTTATCTTCATTCTTCTTTATCACATACAAGTCTTCTCCACCCTTTGAGTTATAAGACTCTATTGATAAGAGTATTAGGTCTCCATTTTGGGAAAGACTACCACTTTGCAAATCTGATCTATTGAGGAAGTATGGGATTGTTATCGACTCAGGAATTGTCCATCCTTTGTTCTTTTTCTTTGAAATTGATAACCCTTGTTTATTATCCTCATAGTGATGATGTAATAATACTTGGTTTCCATTATCACCAAATCCTAGTACTGCATTCCATGATTTATTATTTATCTCGCTACCTCCATGTACCGGTTTGGTCCATTTCCCTCCTACTAAAGTACTATACCATATATCTCCTTTATCCTGTTCCCCTCCTATGTTTTCAGGATGGTTAGAACGCGTAAAATACATTGATCGCCCATTGGGTGTTAATATTGGATACTGTTCATCATAAACAGAATTCAATGAATCCACATTATATTGCGACCAGGCAAGAGACTGAATAAAAATAATAAGGCTAAGTGTAAAGAGGTGTCTCATTATGAAAATTGTTATGGCTGCAAAAATATTGAAAAAACGTCAATAATGTAGCTCTATGATGATTAATGGTGGCAAAATTATTTATTAAATTTTCCTGTATGATCAAATCAAATAACAGTCCAACATTTCTAAAAACCTTTAAGGTTTTATTCCGTAACCTTGTGGATAACTAAAAAACTATACCTAATGAAAAACAAATTACAAATCATTTTATCATTGTGCTTAGTTGCACTATTTGCGAGTAATATTTCTATCGCTCAAATCGCAAGCCCCCAAGCAAGTTCTGCTGGGTCTGTATCTGCTACTGTAGGATTGACAGATGTAAAAATCGATTATTTCAGACCTAAAGTTAAGGGTAGAAAAATCTTCGGAGAAGGGAAAGACTACTTACAACCATACGGAGTTCTATGGAGAGCTGGAGCAAATAGTGGCTCTAAGTTGACATTGAGTACTGATGTAAAGATTGGTGGAACAAAAGTAGCTGCTGGTGAATATTTAATATTTGCTACTCCTGGAGCTTCTGATTGGAGTTTCATGTTATACTCAGATATCTCTTTGGGTGGAAATACTGGTGATTATGATAAAACCAAAGAAGTGATGATGGCTACTGTGAAGTCTTCTAAGCTTGCTACGCCTATCGAAAATTTAACTTATAACATCACTGATATCAGCGAAAACAATACTTCTGCTAATATCGAGCTTACCTGGGCTGATGTATCTGTGAAGGTGCCTATGACAGTTGATTTCGATGCAGCTGTAATGGCTTCTATTGAGAAAAACACTCAAGTAAACCCAAGTAACTACACTGCTGCTGCTAACTATTATATGAATTCTGGAAAGGATTTGACTAAAGCGTTAGAGTGGATGAACATGTATTTGGCTATTGGTGAGAATGCTGGTCAATTCTGGCATATACACACTAAGGCTAGAATATTGGCTAAAATGGAAAATAAAAAAGAAGCTATTGCTACAGCAAAAGAGTCTTTGGAAAAAGCTAAAGCTGCTGCAGGTGGTGACTTCGGATATATCAAAAGAAACGAAGAATTGATTGCTTCATTGAAGTAATCAAATCATCAATAAAAAAAAGGCTACCTAATGGTAGCCTTTTTTTATTCAATCTAATCTAACGGTTGCTTTCAACTTTTAGGTTTTGCTACTTTACATCAATGCAAGAACCTTTAATAAGCATCCTCACTCCTTTTAAGAATACAGCGGAATTTCTAGCAGAATGTCTCGATTCCATTTGCAATCAAACTTATCAGAACTGGGAGCTCATCATTGTTAATGATCACTCTGAGGACGATAGCTCAGCTATAGTGAGGCAATATGCCGCCAATGACCATAGAGTAAAGCTTCTGAACAATGAAGGGACAGGTATCATAGAAGCACTACGCACCGCATTCGATCATAGTAAAGGAGACCTGATCACCCGAATGGACTCTGATGACATTATGACCTTGGACAAACTAGAAATACTGAGTAGCCTGTTGCTCAATAGTGGAAAGGGACATATCGCAAATGGGCTGGTTAAATACTTCTCAGACAAGGGAATTGGAGATGGCTATGATCGCTATGAAAAGTGGCTCAATAAACTGACTACGGCTGGCACTAACTATAGCGAAATCTACAAGGAGTGTGTGATCCCCTCTCCTAACTTCATGGTTCACAGAGAAGATCTGGTCAAAAGTGGAGACTTCCTGCCGAATACTTATCCAGAAGATTATGATCTGACTTTCAGGTTCTACAAAAATGGATTAAAGTGTATTCCATGTGATCAACTCACTCACTATTGGCGGGATTATAGCACACGTACTTCTCGCACACATGAACACTACAACAATAACTTCTTCCTGGAAATCAAGATCAATTACTTCCTAGAGCTAGAGTATGATAACTCTCGACCACTTACCGTATGGGGAGCAGGTGCCAAAGGTAAGACCATCGCAAAACATCTTGTTGAGATAAATGTCCCATTCCATTGGATCTGTGATAACCCCAAGAAGATTGGCCATATCATCTATGGTCAAGAGTTGCTCAATTTTGACTATATAAGCCAGATAGATAGTCCTCAAAGCATCATCACCGTTGCCAATGATAATGCTCAAGTACAGATCAGAGATTACATGAATAAGCAAGGAATGGAAAGTATGAAGGATTATTTTTTCTTTTGTTAGTAACGACTTTGATAGCCATTACTAACAAAAAATATGATTTACTCACCACCCATTTGTCGGAAGATTATTATCATTTGTCAGGTTAATAGCATCGAAATATGTGACTTATTTATATTTTTGATAAACACAATGCTCAAAGCTACTATACATTTATACTGCTCAGATAAAAATAAATGAATTGATCGATTTATCATTAAAAGAAATTATCATAATTCATATCAACTACAGAGATGTATTCAATGCACCTATTAGAAAGAGTGATTTAATAAAATGGATATCTCAGGAGCCCAGCATAGATAATCTCCAAAAAATTAAGCTTGTCCTAGAATAATTGAAAGATGAAGGGCTTATAATTGAAAAAAATGGCCTTTTGGCAGTAGTTGGTAAGGAAGAGATAATAGATCTTCAGGAAGAAAAATCAAAGCTAACTCAAGAACTTATACATAAAGGGACAAGACTTCTAAAACTCCTGGGCAAACTACCTTTTATAAAATTTATTGGTGTCTCAGGCTCTGTTGCAGCTGATAATTGGTTTTGGGTTGTTCATAGCACTGTGATAGATTAAAGCCTCCTATTAATTTCACAGCGTTACTTTTTAAAATAAATTTCAACACTGCCGCAAGTTTATTTCTCCTTCATCATCTAATAGAATAAATAGGTTAAAACTTAAATATTAAAATGATGAAGAACAGTAAAATCAAATTAACAGTAATAGCACTGATGATGATGCTATTTGGTACGTTGAGCACATTTGCACAAGAGAAGCAAATGAAAGAGGCTAAGCATGAAGGACATAAGGATCGTGAAATGAAGCAGCACAAGCCGAATATCCCTAATCTTACTGATACTCAAAAAAAACAGCTGAAAGAAGCTAAAATCAAACTCCAAAAAGAGGTGCTTCCTTTAAAAAATGAATTAGGCGAAAAAAAAGCCCGTTTAAAAACTCTGACGACTACGGAAGGAAGTTCTGAAAAGGATATCAATAAAGTGATAGAAGCAATAGGTGAGTTAGAAACAACCATGATGAAAGCAAGAGTCTCAAATAAGATGGGCATAAAGAAATTCTTGACAGAAGAGCAACGTCTGTTTGTAGATAGCCATCAATCAATGGGAAAACGTAAACATAAAATGCGACATTAGGTTTCAATAAAATATAGATCGAAATAACACGAAATAATTGACAGACCACGAGCTCATTTCTGGAATCATCGATGGAGATGAAAGTGCCTTCAAACGGTTAGTAGAACTCTATCAGGATAAGACATACAGTATTTGTCTTGGGTATTTGAGAAATGAAGAAGACGCTGAAGATACAGCGCAGGAAGTATTCATAGAGTTGTTTCGATCTATCTATAAGTTCAAAGGAGAATCAGGGTTGAATACCTGGGTTTATCGAATTGCCGTTAATAAAAGTCTTGAATTAATACGGAAACGAAAAACAAAGAAGAGATTCGGTTTTCTTAATTCATTGTTCGGAAATGAAGATATTATAGAAAGAAATTATGCTGATTTTAAACATCCCGGAGTCCAATTAGAAAATAAAGAACGAGCTAGCGTTCTACTTACACATATTGAAAAGCTACCTGATAGCCAAAGAACTGCTTTCCAACTTCATAAGATGCAGGAAATGAGTTATCAAGAGATTTCGGATACTATGAATACTTCGCTGTCTTCAGTAGAGTCATTGATTTTCCGAGCAAAGAAAAATCTTCAAAAGAGCCTCAAGTATTATTATGAAAACGATAAGACGCAATGAAATCAAATAAAAACATAGAAAAGGAAATTGCCAAAACAATGGGCAGTTTGGAGGGTGCATCCGATATCAAGGCTAAACCCTATTTCTATACTAGACTATCTACTAGAATGGAGGAACGACAGTTGCGTCAATCAACCGTTTGGAATTGGAGCCTTGCTGCAATGATACTGATCGTGTTAATTAATGTGATTTCATTACTCAATATCTCCACCGAGACTGAAGAGAATGTAGATGCTATTGATTTGATGGCATCTGAGTACAGCATGAAGAATGACGATATATACAACTCCACTTTAGAGTAGAAGCTATGAACAAACAAAGAATCTTGATAATCGCATTGGTCGTTTTAGTTCTGCTAAACATTACCACACTATCCTTTTTATGGATGACGAAATATGACAAACACCCACATCGTTCGAAAAAGAACAAACCTCATGTTGAGCAATATCTAACGCGTAAGCTTGACCTATCAACAGAACAAGCGAAATCGTTCAAATTGGCGCGTGAGCAACATTTTGAACAAACTCATGAACTACAACGTTCGCTACATGATAATCGCAAGAAGCTCACAGAACTACTCTCTGACGCTGATACTAGTAAACAAAACGAGCTTTTTCAAAAAATTGCTAATCAAAACATTCAAATAGAAAAATTGAATTTTCAACACCTGCAAAATTTAAGAAGTGTTTGCACCGATGAACAAAAACTAAAGTTCGATAGTGTAATCTTCAAAGTAATAGATAAAGGTGCAGGTATGAGAAGAAAAGTGAAAAGTCGCAAAAAGAAAAAATGAAAAACATTCTACTAATCGTAATACTATCTATGAGTTTCATACAATTGATAGCACAAGATGGCAGTCGTCCTGGTGGTCAACGTGGAAACAGGGCCAACCTCCCTCCCAAAACAGTCACTGGTATAGTAGTAGATGCGCAATCAGGGGATCCATTGGAATACACTAATATCAGCTTTTATAACGAGCGAGACTCGTCTTTGGTCACTGGAGGAATTACTGATACTAGTGGGAAATTTGCTATTGAGATAAGGCCTGGAAGGTTTTATGCCATCATTCAATTCATATCTTACAAACCGATAACGATCTCAGGATTGGGTATGAGACGAGATAGCAATGGTCTTGATATGGGTACTATCACCCTAGAGGAAGACAGCGAAATATTGGACGCAGTAGTCATAAAAGGAGACAAAGACCAAGTCTCATTGACCCTTGACAAAAGAGTTTTCAATGTAGGTAAAGACTTAAGCAATACTGGACGAACCGCTATTGACATTCTCAACAACGTACCTTCTGTGGCGGTGGATCAGGATGGTGGTGTGAGTTTACGAGGTAGCGAAAATGTTCGTATTCTCATTGATGGAAAACCTTCTGGCCTGATCGGGATAAGTGGCAGTGACGGTCTTCGACAGTTACAAGGTGATATTATCGAATCGATCGAAGTAGTAACTAACCCATCTGCACGATACGATGCGGAAGGTGATGCAGGAATTATTAATATAGTCCTCAAGAAAAAACGAAAAAAGGGACTCAATGGTGGTATGACACTCAATACTGGGTATCCGGACAATCACGGGGCATCCTTTAATTTTAATTATAGAAAAGACAAGGTGAACCTTTTTGGTAATTATGGTTTAAACTATCGCCAAAGCCCAGGATCAGGTTTATCACTTCAAAAATATGCTGAAGTTGACACATCATATCGTACGGATCAAAGTCTTGATTTCACACGGGGTGGACTTAACAACAGTATTCGAACGGGGATAGAATACAGTTTCAATGACAAAAATTCTTTGACTGGATCATTTACTTATCGCAATTCTGATGGTACCAACGACAGAACAACCTTTTTCAAGGACTATAATGAAGACGACCTACTATATAGAGACCAAAAGAGATTAGAAGAGGAAGATGAACAAGATATCAACTATCAATATGACCTAGGTTATCGTAAAATATTCAGCAAAAAAGGCCAATTGCTCACATTTGATGCCCAATACAGAGACAATGGCGAGATAGAAAATGCCGCTATTGACCAAACAACACTGTTTCTTTTAGAAGGACCTTTAGGAGTCGATCAAGATCAGCGATCAAATAATGTAGAATCTGAAAATAGTTGGCTGTTGCAGGCAGATTACGCACATCCAATTGGCACTAAAGCGAAATTCGAAACGGGCTACCGAGGTAACTTTAGACAACTTGCCAATGACTATTTGGTAGAAGATTTTGTGGGGGACGCCTGGTCAAATAATGTCAACCTATCAAATGACTTTCGTTACAATGAAAATGTCAATGCCCTTTACGCCATATATGGAAAGGAAGTAGGTAAAATATCTTATCAGCTTGGACTGCGCATGGAAGCCACTGATATTGAAATTGATCTGCTACAAACCAATGAGTCTTTTAAGAAAGATTATATTGATTTCTTCCCTAGTGCATTCTTTACTTATAAATTGACCGAGGGAAATTCTGTACAGGCAAGTTATAGCAGAAGACTTAGAAGACCACGATCAAGAAATCTCAACCCCTTCCCTTTTTCGATAGGCGATAATAGGAATTTGAGAACTGGAAACCCTGATCTTAATCCCACTTATACGGACTCATATGAATTAGGTTTTCTCAAAACATGGAAGAAGAGTAATCTATTCTCTAGTGTGTATTACCGAAGAACGAATGGCGTAGTGCAACGAATCACCCAAAGAGTAGACACCATCAATGTTTCACTTCCTGTCAACCTTAGTTTACAAAATGCGATCGGTCTAGAGTTCAACTACTCCTATGACGTATTTGACTGGTGGAAAGTAAGTGGTAATGCCAATTTCTTTAGAGCAATCACTGAAGGCATATACTCTGATCAACTTTATGAGCAAGATGCTTACGCTATGAATACGCGGCTCAATTCTCAAATGACCATCAAAAAGAAAGTCAACTACCAGATGAACTGGAGGTATCGTGGTCCACAAGAAACTACACAAGGCAGTCGCGAAGCTTATACTACTTTGGATCTAAGTTGGAGTATGGACGTTATGAAAAGTAAAGCAACCCTTGTAGCCAATGTGAGAGATGTATTCAATTCAGGAAAATATAGATATACAGTGGAAGATCCCACTTTTGTGCTCGATGGTGAATACCAAAGGAGGGTAAGATCATATACCTTAAGTTTCTCCTATAGGTTCAATCAAAAGAAAAGTCGTAGAGGCAGTCGAGATAGACAAAATCAAGGTGGTGGTGCAGACGAAGGAGATTTTGGATAAAATAATTTCGATAAGATTAAATTATGAGGATAGCGGTATATTACTGCCATCCTGATAGTAATCACTTATAAGTGGCATCAATAACGCGGTGTAATCTAATTTCCACATCCTTTGCAATAGAGAGCAAGGCTGTATTTCGAACGGTGATCATCGAAGCCTTAGGACTCACTGTAGATATTTCTACCTGACCATTTTCATGCTCTTGTACCAAAATATTACAAGGCAAAAACACTCCTATTTTATCCTCAGCAAGTATCGCCTGGTGTGCAAGAGTTGGATGACATGCACCTAAAATTTTATACTTCTTAAAATCAATGTCTAATTTATTTTTCAGTGTTGCCTGAATATCTACTTCAGTAAGTACACCAAATCCTTCCTTCTGCAACTCTATAGTTACTTTATCAACGGCTTCTTCAAAACTCAATTCTGATATTTTACTATAGTGATAGTCCATTTTTTTTAATTTGAGTTAATCATTTAATTCGCTTTTAACTAAGTGAGTGCCACCCACCGCCATTGTAACATTCGATATCATATCGTTGCAGAATAGATTTGGCAGAGCCACTTCTCATACCACTTGCACAGCACAATACGATGGCATTATTCATATCTTTTAGTTTATGAATGTTGTCTTCAATAATATCAAGTGGAATATTTATTGAACCCTCAATATTCCCTGATTTAAACTCCATTGTCGAACGAACGTCTACAATTACTGCTCCTTTACTTAGTGCTTCTTCTATCATTTTTTCCCTTTTTCCAAATCCAAATATATCTAGTAAACCCATTTTAAAATTTAGTTTTATAATTAATTATTTACTCCGTATTTCTTTAACATATTTTCAAGTAAACACCATTTTGTCATTGAAGCTTGAAAAAGGTTAACTCCGACAAAAGCAGTCAATATAAACCAATATTGATTTACTATTAATCCTAATATCAGTCCTGTTAACACAAAAATCCCGGCTACTGCTCTAATTATTCTGTCTCTCATTATTACTTATTTTAATTATTGTTTAATTATTGATTTCAACAGGCTCTTCAAATTGCTTCTGTTGAGTACCATTGATTTTTATCTTTCGAATTGGGATTGTTTCTATCAATTCATACTTATGCTTTTCAGTCATAAAGTATATCAAAGGCACTATTATTAAGGTCAAGAAAGTTGAGGCTATCGAACCGCCCATAAGTGATATAGCAAGACCTTGAAAAATAGGATCAAAAAGGATCACCACAGCACCAATCACCACTGTACCTGCTGTTAGTAAAATTGGTGTTGTTCTTACCGCACCTGCTTCAATTACAGCTTCCTTAATCGGGACTCCTTCTTTCAATCTTAAATTGACAAAATCAATTAATAGAATGGAATTTCGGACCATTATTCCTGCCAGAGCAATCATTCCAATCATTGATGTGGCTGTAAAAAATGCCCCCAACATCCAATGCCCTACTAATATTCCAACTAAAGACAATGGAATAGCTATCATCATTACGAATGGCACTTTGAAATCCTGAAACCATCCTACAATTAATATATAGATAATGACTAGCACCACTGCAAATGCAGCTCCAAGGTCTCTAAAAACCTCATAAGTAATGTGCCATTCTCCATCCCATTTTACGCCATAATCCTGCTCCATAAAAGGCTGTGCAGTGAAATACTCATTGAGCTCATAACCTTCTGGAACTTCAACTTCATTTAATCTGGCAGAAGCATCCAATATAGCATAGACCGGACTTTCCAAATCACCTGCTACATCACCCAATACATATACTACTCGTTTCTGATTTTTGCGAAAAATACTTTTGTCTTGTACCCCCTTTTTAACACTCATAATATCACCTAGTGCTACCATTTCACCATTCTGTGCACGTACATTGATTTTATTCAAGTCATAAACATCTGATCTATCACTCTCTCCATATCTCAATATTACAGGGGTAGCATTGACCTCATGTTCTTTGTGTAAATGTGTTACTGTGGTTCCGGCCAAAGCAGTATTAAGTACACTTCCAACCTGACTAGGTGATACACTGTACATCATCGCTTTCTCTTTATCAATGCTAAATTTGTACTCAACCTGATCATCCTCTACCATCCAATCTACATCTACGACATCTTTTGTTTCAGATAGTATTTGTTTGATTTGAGCGGCAACTTTCTGCTGGCCCTCTGGATTATCCCCATAGACTTCTGCGACTAAAGTTGATATCACAGGAGGTCCAGGTGGCACTTCTACTACCTTAACATTGGCATGGTATCTTTTTGCTATACTCTTGATCTGTGGTCTGAGTCTCTTAGCAATCTCATGGCTCTGAATATCTCTTTCTCCTTTCGATATCAAGTTCACCTGAATATCAGCCATGTTCGCAGCTTTCCTCATATCATAATGACGCACCAATCCATTGAAATTGATCGGAGAAGAAGTACCTACATATGATTGGTAGTTAATGACTTCTGGTTGCTTTTTCAAGTAGGCAGTTATTTCCTTAGCAACAATCGATGTCCTTTCTAGGGTCGTTCCTTCCGGCATATCGATCACAACTTGAAACTCATTCTTATCATCAAATGGCAGCATCTTAACGGGTACCTTCTTCAGATAGATTAAAGAAAAAGAAGCAAACATTAATAGAGTGATCGAACCTATAAATGTCCATCTCTTCCATGGAGATGCCATTAAAGGCTGCATAGTAGCATTGTAAATCTTATAGATCCAAGATTGCTCCAATACAAACTCTTTTTCGCTACTGTTATCATTTTTCAATAAGCGATAGGCCAAGTAGGGTGTAATCACCAACGCTACCAATAATGAAAATGACATCGCCACGGCTGCGCCAATTGGCATTGGGCTCATATAAGGCCCCATCAACCCAGTTACAAATACCATTGGTAACACAGCAGCTATGACAGTGATGGTCGCCAATATGGTAGGGTTACCTACTTCATTGATCGAGGCTATGGCAGCTTCTAGCAAAGGCATTTTTTTCATTTTAAAATGCCGATGCATGTTCTCAGCAATTATAATTGAGTCATCGACTACAATCCCCGTCACAAATACCAGTGCAAATAGCGTAATTCTATTCAATGTGTATCCAAATAGATAGTATACAAACAAGGTCAATGCAAACGTTACCGGCACAGATAAGAATACCACAAGTCCTCCCCTCCAACCCATTGAGAGTGCCACAACCAACGTCACCGCTAAGATGGCAAACGTCAAGTGGGTCAGTAATTCTTTGACCTTAACAGAAGCAGTTTCTCCATAGTTTCTAGTGACTTCTACTGTCACATCAGCAGGGATAAGGTCCATTTTTAGAATCTCTATTCTCTCAAGTATTTTATCAGCCATTTTCATCGCATCTGCTCCTTTTCGCTTAGCGACTGAGATGGATACTGCCGGAACTTCACTCATGGTGCGATCGGTTTTCTCTGCCATCCATGTACTCAACCCAAAGGACACATATTCATTCGGAATCTCTGGTCCATCAATCACCTTTGCCACCTGTTTTAGGTATATCGGTGATTTATCCATTACCCCTACTACCAAGTTTTCTATGTCTCTGCTATGTTGGAGGAAATCCCCTGTCTCTATTAAAAATACCTGATCTCCACTGGTAATTGTACCTGCCTGCACTTGCTGATTAGCAGCCCTTATCGTACTGATGATCATATCAGTGTCCAATTGATAGGCCATCATTGATTCTGTATTAGGAGTGATCTGTAGTTGTCGGCTTCGACCACCATATATCACGGTTTCACTTACATCTTCAACCTTTTCTATTTCTAAAGTAAGTTCTTCAGCGATTCTCTTCAACTCGAAGTCGTCATATCTCTCACTCCATAGCGTAAACCCTAGTGTAGGCACATCATCAATTGATCTTGTTTTGATCAATGGAAGACTTACTCCTTCAGGAATTTTATCCATGTTTTTCTGCACTTCATTATACAGTTTCACGATACTACGCTCTATATCCTCTCCTACATAATACCGTACTACGATGAATGCCTTTCCCTCCAGAGACTGAGAATAAACATATTCTACCCCTTGAATATTAGAGATAAAAGCTTCCATTGGCTTCACCACCCTAGATTCAACTTCCAAAGCACTGGCCCCTGGAAATTGAACAACTATATCTGCGATGGGCACATCAATTTGAGGTTCCTCCTCCTTAGGTGTGAGGTATCCACTGTAAATCCCAACAGCCATAAAAGCAATCATGAAAAGCGGTGTCAGCTTTGAGTTGATAAACTTCTTGGCAATATTTCCTGCTAATCCGCTCATATTAAATAGATTTAATTGTTTCGACTTTTATTCCATCAATCAGTTTTGAATCTGAAGAAATGATGATTCTTTCCCCTTCAATAAGTCCAGACAATACTTCTACACCTTCAGGGAATTGCTCTCCTAGCCTAACCCATCTGAGCATGGCTTCATCTTGCTGATTGACTGCAAATAGCCCTGTCAATTGACCTTTGTACCTAATTGCATTCTTTGGAATAAGAATTTTAGACTCATTGTTTTTATAAAGATCCACCCGAGCAAACATCCCAGGCTTAACATTCTTATTGAATGATATCATAGACACATTTACCCTATACTGAGCTCCTGAAAATGCTGACGAAGGAACTATCTTCTCTATCACGCCTTCGCATGTCGCGTTTTCCAGTGCATCAAACTTAATAGTCACTTGATCATTTTCTTCCAACAGTCCAATTTCAAATGAAGGAACATTAATAGTCACTTTCAGCTCACCTAAAGATTCCAGAGCCAATAATGGACTTCCAGGTGATGCCATATCGCCCACATTGATATATTTTTGTGATACAAATCCGTTAATCGGTGACTTCAAATTGGCATATGTTAGCAATTCTTCTAGCTCATTGATTGATGCACTAATTGATTCTAATCTAGCTTCTGCCACAGACTTTGCTGTAGTGATATCGTCTAACTCCCTTTGTGTAGCACTGCCTCTCACTGTTAATTGACTTATGCGCTCATAATTCCTTTTCACATTCGTTAATGTTGCAGTACCTTCTTTAAATGAAGCTTTTACACTTTTCAGTTTCGATTGAATATCATTACTATTAATTTCGATTAATAGCTGACCTTTTTTTACCTGATCTCCTTCTTTAACAGATATCTTATCTATTCGACCAAGTATTTTGGTACTCAATACCATTTTATCGTCCGCCTCTACCTGACCGGTAAATTGTAATAGTTTAGGTCTATTGATAACTTTCACTTTTAGTATTTCTACTTTGAGGGCATCTTGTACTATAACTTCTTCCTTATTCTCTCCACAAGAGAACAATACACCTATGATGGTTACCATCACAATGGAAAGCTTCCGATTTTTAATTATTGATCTCATATCTATATTCTGTTTGTAAATTCTCTTTCTAACAGTACTTCGAGTTGAAATACCAATTGTTGATAATTGTTGTATCGTTGAAGACTCTTTAATTTTTTCATCAGCACTTGAGCTTCAGCTTGTAATAGATCAGAAATCTTTTCCATGCCTTGA
>JAWUWD010000020.1:0-12756 GCA_034112085.1 Cyclobacteriaceae bacterium | reverse complement strand
AAGCAAGTTTTGGAAGTGCAGACCAAATCATGGGTATAGCCGATAACAGTTACCCTACAGCGCCAGTTGTATCCATAAAAGATAAAGGAGAAGATAGCAAGGAAGAAGAAGAGCAAACAAAGCCCATCAAATCCAAAGGAGATTCCTACAAATCAACTATATCGAAACTCTTTACTTCAAAAGAAACAAGGCTTCAATTTTACAATTTTGTGTCGAAAAAAGTGTTTGGTAAAAAATAACTTGGTTACTTCAATCCATTGAGCATCATCTCAATATTTCGTCTAAAATATAACTTAGAAGGTTCAATACGTAGCGCATGTGCCGTCAATAGACTTCCATAAATAATTGAGACCATCAAATAAGCCAAATCTTTTGGGTTGCTACTTTTAGTAATTTCCTTATTAAAAATTGCCTCCAATAGAAATGTCTCAAGTAGTTGATCCATGGGTTGTATATCTATAATATTGACATCTTCTATGTCTGGGTATAACAGTTGTCTTTCATCTATCCTGATTGGAAATGGCTTTTCGATAGTATGTGTATTGGCCAAGTAACCTAGATAACTCAAGACAAGTCCAGGATTTCTATCAAAACTATTAGATAATTGGATTATCAGATAATATATTCCTTCGACACCCTTCTTTTCATTCCTATGTACCTCTACAGCTCTATGAAAAGTCCATATTCGCATATAATAAAGTAGGATATCTTCCTTTTGTGGGAAGTACTTAAAAAGTGTTACTTTGGAAATATTAACTCGAGAGCATAAGTCGTTAATATGGAGATCTTTGAAGCTTCCTTCTCCGATCAACTCAATAGTGGCATCAAGAATTGCCAACTTAAGTTTGGCAGCTTTCGCGGCCCTAAGTTTTGATTTTACCTTCATAATAAAGAATATGTACTCAAGTAAATATAAATATTATTCGGATAAGGTCAAAATTCATAATCAGCATCTCCACTCAATTAGAATTAATCGATCTATACATATTTAATTAATCATAAATATCATATCATTGAATAATGAAGTATTCCACTATCATATTCCTTCTTTTAGCACTACACAGTTGTGTACCTATCAACCAGCCTACAGCTGATAATCGTCCTACTCAGGCAGTAGTATCCAAACGCTTGTTCTACGAAGACTATAATTATGAATCTACCATCAAGACTGTTCAACTAACTCCTAGAGGAAACACTTCACTTCCTGCAGTAACTTCCGTTAGAAAAACCTTATTAAGACTTACTTTCGATGATCTCTCACAAGAGGCCGACAGTTATATGGTTAAGATCGTTAATTGTGATAGAAATTGGAAACCATCTACTCTAAATTCTTTGGAATACCTCACAGATTACAACGAATTTGACATTACTGATTATGAATTTTCCTTTGACACAGCAACACCATATGTCCACTATAAATTTGACATTCCTGCAATCAAGCGTTCTGGCAACTATCTGCTAATCGCCTATCGAACAGGGAATGTTGATGACATCATTCTCACAAAGCGCATGATGATAGTCGAACAGCTGGTATCAGTCTCTCCTACCGCTAGTCTAACCGGTTTAACAAACCTCTCTAAGTACAATCAACAGATCAACTTCACTGTTGACTATCCTAATTACCCTTTAGATAACCCCATGAGTAACGTGAGTATTACCATCAGGCAGAATCAACGTAACGATAACCTGATCTCAGGCTTAAAACCTGCATTCTCTAGAGAAGATATTCAACAATTAGAATACAGATTCTTTGATCATCAAAACACTTTTTCGGCAGCAAATGAATTTAGATTTTTTGATCTGAAATCAATTATATATCCCGGTCAAAATGTTCAAACAGTAAATAGGAATGTAACACCGCCCAAAGTTGTTATCGCATTGGATAGACCAAGAACAGGACTAGCATATGCTCAGTATGAAGATAACAATGGTCAATATACCATTTCAGATCACTTAGAGGTCAATGGTAACTATACCAACATCACTTTCAATCTTGACAATACTAAGCTGGGTTATCAAGGTGATGTATATCTGTTTGGAGAACTCACTGACTGGAGGGTTTCTGATCGATATAAAATGAAATATGATCCTTCTCAAAAGAAGTTCTCGAAAGAAGTTCTTTTGAAGCAAGGGTTCTATGAATATCAATATCTGGTAGACAGTGACTCAATACAGTACTATTTAGAGGGAAATCACTATCAAACTGAGAATTCTTATGAAATTTTGGCTTATTACAGACCCTACAATGAACGATCAGACCTTTTGGTAGGATATTATAAGACTAACAGAAGTGGTAACAACCGTTAGGCCTTATCGAACTCATAAGCTGTTATTTGCTTAGACTTCGAGGCACCAGCTACATCTATCATTCCGAATCCTTTATAAGCAAGGTTTCCCATACCGCTATCGAATATGAAATTTTGAACTTCCTGAGCCGCGTATAGCGTGAATGGTAAGGTATAACCCCTTACTTCATATTTGACATCTTGATTGTAAACTGGATAGATTCTTGCAAATTTCTTATTCTCATTACTCAACTTCTCCAAGTAATTACGATCAGCAGCTACTTGAAACTTATAAAACGAAGCAATCTTCTCTGAATTGAATCGCTTACTCTTCTCCATGCGCTCCATAGTAGAGTCATAGAGCATATCTGAGAAGTCATCCAAATTGGGATGAATAAAAGCTTTTGCTTCATCACTTTGAAATTTCGGGATCTTCAGAACGAGTGGTGATATACACACAAATTTGGTGGATTCAGACAGTTCTTCTGACAACTCCTCTAGTTCCACAGATTCAGGTGATAGATTTAGATTGCCTATTGTGATTTCTGGAAATGTAAATAACTGCGCTAAAAAGTAATCAACAAATTCTTTATTAAAACAGGAAAACACCATGGTTACTCTTGAAGAATAAAAGTGAAGTCCTTTCCTACTAATCTTAGTTTGCCCTTTAAGCCCAGAGAAATTGTAATCGTTAAAATCAGGAAATTGTTTTACAGCTGCACTCATCAATACACCTTTGATCATATGCGATAGCAAATGTTGGTGATGAAAAGGAACCTCAGCTCCTCTGTTTTTTAGTGAAAAAACAACGCGTACCCTCAAGTTGAATGAATTATCCGTTAGTTGGAAGGGGGCTCTTAAAAAAATGAAACCGCCACAAAAATGTCTGAAGGAAAAAAAATAAATATCCTTCTTACGCAAAATAGTGAATAATTATCGAATATAAATAATCACTTTAAGTGAATATAGTACAAGTAGCTTACTTACTGGGTTTTACACGTTGAATCTAAAGTGCATAACATCGCCATCGCCCACGACATATTCTTTACCTTCTATAGACATTTTACCAGCTTCTTTACATGCCAATTCTGTCTTATACATTTCATAATCGGTCAGTTTTATAACTTCTGCCTTGATAAATCCTTTTTCAAAATCAGTGTGTATAACTCCTGCCGCTTGAGGAGCTTTCCATCCTTTCTTTATCGTCCATGCCCTCACCTCCTGTACTCCAGCCGTGAAGTAGGTGATCAAGTCTAGTAAGTCATATGAAGCTCTGATTAATTTCGCTAACCCTGACTCTGTAAGGCTATACTCTGATAAGAACATTTCACGCTCATCCTCATCTTCCAATTCTGCTATCTGAGCTTCAATGGAAGCAGACACTACGACCAATTGAGCATCTTCACCTTCTATAGAAGCTTTAAGCGCCTCTACATGTTTATTACCAGTATTGACAGACTCCTCGTCAACATTGGCAACATATATTACTGGTTTGTCTGTAAGTAAATGTAAATCAGCAATTGCGATTTTATCGTCTTTTGACATTTCTAAAGATCTTGCATTCTTCCCTTGCTCCAGTGTGTCCTTATATAGATTTAAAGTTTCGTATTCTTTTTTAGCAGCAGCATTACCACTCTTAGCTAGCTTTTCTACTTTACTGATCTTCTTACTGACAGAATCCAAATCTCTTAATTGTAACTCTATGTCAATTACTTCCTTATCAGATACTGGGTTGACGTGTCCATCAACATGGACAATATTGTCATCCTCGAAACACCTTGTGACATGCACAATTGCATCTACTTCTCTAATATTCGCCAGAAATTGGTTGCCTAGCCCTTCTCCTTTACTTGCTCCTTTCACTAGTCCCGCAATATCCACAAACTCCATAGTAGTTGGTAGCACACGTTGAGGATTCACTAAAGCTTCCAATACCTGCAAACGCGGGTCTGGCACCGTAATCACACCAACATTTGGCTCAATGGTGCAAAAAGGAAAATTGGCAGCTTCTGCCTTGTTGTTAGAGATTGCATTAAACAAGGTTGATTTCCCTACATTGGGTAATCCAACTATTCCACACTTAAGCGCCATTATTTATGAGTTATTTGATACAAATGATTGAAAACGAGCGCAAATATAATGATAAAACTGCTTCTGAATAACTTCGTCAATAACATTATAGAGAAATTATCACTTTCGTGGTCTATAGATAACCTGAATGTCGTCTCGGAAAGAAAAACCTGAGATCATTGATACAGTCTTTTGATTCTCAAATGATGAATTCCTGTTACTAATTGATATATTTAGACATATTAATTCAGACAATGGCTAAGAAAATACAACTATTCATTCAGCGCATTACGCAGTTCATTAAAACAGATATTTGGAATGCTGATCTATCTGAAACTTCCTTTTTCAAGAAGACTCTGTACCAGTTGATCAAAGTGCTGATGGTGGCTTTTCAGGGTATAAAAGATGATAAAGTAGGTCTTAGAGCCTCAGCTCTTACATTTTTCAGTTTATTATCCATCGTACCAGTTTTGGCTTTGGCATTTGGGCTGGCCAAAGGATTCGGGTTAGATAAAGAGTTAAAGACTCAGATTTTAGAAAATTTCAAAGGTCAAGAAGAAGTGTTATTACAAAGTCTTGAGTTTGCAGAAAAGATGCTAGCGAATACGCAAGGTGGCTTAGTCGCGGGGTTTGGATTTGTATTTCTATTTTATTCAGTGATGAAACTGATGAATAACATTGAGGCTTCATTCAATGACATATGGTATGTCTCTCAGCAACGTAGTATTACAAGAAAACTCACTGACTATTTAGCCATAATGCTTTTTGGTCCGGTGATGATGATCGTGGCCAATGCCATGACGGTATTCGTTTCAAGTCAAATCGAACATTTGACAGAAACAGTAAACCTTTTAGGCTTATTCAAGAGTGTTATTTTCCCGCTATTAAGGCTACTCCCATTTATAGTCATATGGTTAGTATTCACCTTACTATATCTCATAATGCCCAACACCAATGTTAAATTCAAATCTGCTTTTATTGCTGGAGTATTAGCTGGTTCTACTTTTCAAATTGTACAGTGGGGACTTATTAAGTTTGAAGTTAATATGTCACAATACAATGCCATATATGGAAGTTTTGCAGCCTTACCTCTATTCTTGGTTTGGCTACAGTTTAGCTGGTTGATCGTTCTTTATGGTTCGGAGATTTCTTATGCTGTTCAAAATGTCAATAACTATGAATCCAATGTTAAGGCGGAAGGTTTCAGTAATACCTTCAAAAAGAAAGTAGCCCTTGCAACTAGTCTATTGGTCATTCAGAACTTCAAAGCTGGAAAGTCAGCAATAGAACTAAATAGTATAAATTCAACAATAAAAGTTCCTAACAAATTGCTTATGGATGTCATTCAATCATTGATTGTTTGTAATGTACTGACACAGGTGAAAGTTGAAGAAGTTGACGCATATCAGCCTGCCATAGATACAGATCTATTATCTGTTGAATATATAATAAGTAAGTATGACGGGGTCGGTGAATCTTTAGATGATGATAGTGAACTCATGACTTCCTTTTCAGAAATCTTAGAAAATATCAACCAAACAATTGCTGCGTCAAACTACAATCACTTGATGAAAGAGATGTGATTTAGATTTAAAACGATCAATAATAAGTAGTTTTGTGAATGGATAACTGGATAAATTGGCCCTGGAGAGAGATGCTGATATCGAGTACCCTATTGATGGGTGTTTTGATCTCCGTTCTGTTGCTCATTAGCAAATATCCTGCAAGTCGATACCTTGGGAAACTGGTAGTCATTAGTTTATTGTATCTGATTTCATTTGCCTTTGGCAAATATTACAATGCCCATTATCTGGCAATCACAGCTTTTTCTGTGGGTCTGTTTCTCTATTCGAAGGCATTTTTCATTCAGAATACCCGAATCAATCCAAAACATATATTGGTTATTATTATTGCTGGTGGGATTCCATTTGTTCCTATCAATGAGGTCACATCAATTATCGTTCGTTTGCTGATCAGTATTGTGGCCTTAACATATATCACTCGTGCCTTAAAGAATATCAAAACAGAAAGTAAAACAAGAGGTATTGATTGGTTTCAAAATCCAGGAAGTCGCCTTAGCTGGTTTAGAAATTTCATTATCTATGTGATGTTGATGATAGTGGCTTGGTTGATGGTGTTTGATTCCGTTACAATTTCACATGCATCATTGGGTGTATTGGTGCTTCTCAGCTTTGTTTATTTTCAGGTCATCAAAGAATCTTCCTTCCTCTCTCCTATTATTCTTGGTAATAAGTATAAGAAGTCAACGCTCACTGCCTATCAAAAACATTCGATTTTGGGTAAACTAGATGAATTACTCAAAAAGGAGAAATTCTATCTTGACGATAGTATTTCATTAAGTGGTGTCGCTGCCGAATTACATACGACAACACATCACCTATCCCAAGTAATCAACGAGTCCAAAGGGATTACCTTCCAAAAACTGATTAGTCAGTATAGAATTGGCGAAGCCAAACTACTATTAAAGGATGAAAAGTATGAAAACACAACTATCGAGAATATTGCAGCCATGGTGGGCTATAATTCCAAATCAGCATTCAATACTACCTTTAAGAAGATTACAGGACTAACTCCAACCGACTATCGTGCAAAGGGTGGTGTGCGTGCTTATCGGGAAGAACACCTATCCGGTAAGGAAATACTATTTTCTCAAAACATTCCTGCTAATTCGTATGATGTTTTATCTCTAAACAATACGAACATGCTTATCAATTTTTTAAAAATCTTTAGGAGAACACTAGCAAAAAACAAAGTATTCTCAATTATCAACTTATTTGGACTGACAGTAGGGTTTACCTGCTGTATATTGATCTATCTATTTGTATCCGATGAATTGTCTTATGACAAGTCAATAATAGATAGCAATCGAATCTACAGAGTGGCTTGGATTAATGACAATCCACAAACCAGAACACCTCATCCCATGGCGCAGGCCATGGTGCAAGATTTGCCAGAAGTAGAAGTGGCAACAAGCCTCTCCCCATGGTATGGCCCTGGGCTCAACAAACAATCTATCAAAGTTGAATATCAGAAGAAGAATCTCATTTTTGAAGAACCAGACTTCTATTTCGCAGATTCTACATTCTTTGAAGTATTTGATTTAGAGTTAATATCAGGTGACCTTGAAGCTCTTAACAAGCCATGGTGATTTGTAATCACCGATGTACTGGCAACTAAATTCTTTGGTGAAGAAGACCCTGTTGGCCAAGAGCTACTTGTGGGAGAACAAGCACTAACCGTAGCTGCCGTGGTTAAAGGAATGCCTGAAAATTCGCACTTTCATTTTCAATCCTTGCTCTCTTATGTTTCACTAAAAACAATTAACTCTGACAATCCATGGTTCAAATGGGAGGATTTTGGTCATTTCAATTATATCAAAACTAAGCAGGGTGTTGATCATAAATTACTCGAAGCTAAAATTCCAGATTTTGTGATTCCATATTTGGATTGGAGCGAGAGTGGAATTAATGAACTTAAAACTGGAGTAAATAAATTTGCTCTACAACCTATTACTGATATCCATCTCAATTCACATTTGCGTTGGGAGCTTGAAAGTAATGGAAACATTCTCTATGTCTATATACTTGGGGGAACATTCATCTTTCTAATGCTTATAGTAGTTATCAACTATGTCAACCTTACCACTGCTAAATCTTTGGAACGTGCAAAAGAAGTAGGTATTCGCAAAACGCTAGGAGCCATTCCTGGAGGCTTGAAATTTCAATTCTATGTGGAGTCTTTCTTATTCTGTACAGTTGGACTATTATTAGCTTTGGGGCTATCTACGCTGTTTCTGGAAGTGTTTTCTGCCATCACTTATAAGACCTTTGGAATTAGTGACATATTCAATGTGGGTTTTCTTACAAAATCAATTTTGATATGCATTACCATTGCATTTTTAGCTGGTTTCTACCCCGCTTTCACACTCTCTGCTTTTGAGCCGTCAGTTGTATTGAAAGGAAAATTTTCAACATCAAGCCAAGGAAATCGCTTGAGAAGCATCTTGGTTATTATGCAATTTGTTGTATCTGCTATACTGATTACAGGCAGTTTGATTATTTTGAAACAAATTGACTTTATGAAGTCAAAAGAACTTGGTTTTGATCAAGAAGCAGTCATTTCAATCAAAATTCATCAGGATGTGGCATTGGGTGGGGTTGATGTTATTAAGCTTAAAACACTTCAAGATCAATTTGCTACAATACCTGGAGTGCTGAGTACATCTGCTATTTCTAACCTTCCTGGTGAACAGTTCGATCAAAACCCAATCTATCTCAAAGATGATCCGGATTACAAAATAGATGCCTCTGAATTATATATTGACTTTAATGCAGCTAAAGTGCTTAATATCAAGATATTATTAGGACGTGATTTTGATAAATCACATGAGTCGGATACAAAAGGCACTAATTTCATAATTAATGAGACGATGGCAAATCAGCTTAACTTGGATAATCCTATCGGTGAAGAATTGGTATGGAAAACAACGTGGAAGACATCCAATGGCACCATTGTAGGTGTAGTAAAAGATTTTCACTTTCGATCATTACATGAGAGCATTCAACCATTGATTATGCAAGTAGATCCTTTTGGCATTAATCACATCATTGTCAAACTAGAAGGCCAGCAATTTCAGCAAACATTGGATGCAATGAAGTTGGCATATAAGTTACACGAAGAGGATATAGAGTTTGAGTATCATTTTCTAGATCAACAATTGGCGGAGCTTTATGGTGCAGAATCTCGTACACTTAACGTGTTTTCCATATTTGCGGCCATAGCGGTCATTTTGGCTTGTTTAGGACTATTGGGAATGGCTATTGCAATGCTAAATCAAAAAATAAAAGAAGTCGGCATCAGAAAAATAATGGGCGCTAGCTCTCACGAGATCATCCAAATGATGCTGGGACAATTTGCTAGACTAATAACTATCGCGTTGGTTATAGGAATACCTCTAGGTTATTTATTGACTCAGATTTGGCTCAGTGAGTTCCCTTACAAAGTTTTCATTGGTGTTATGCCATTTGTAATTGCCTCAGTGATGTTATTCTTAGTTGCAATTCTAAGTGTAAGTGCAGTGGTGATCAGGTTGGCACATACCAATCCAGCGGATACACTGAGGTATGAATAGTATGGATGAGAGCTTTCTTCTGATTGATTACACTTTTAAGTTTTCTTTATGAGAATGATTTGATTCAACATGATCAAAACTAAAAGCTGATGCTGCATTGACTGCTCGTTCCCATCCGATGGGTAAATTCTCCTTTAGTAAATCTCCACTTTTGAGGATTGGATAGATTTCTCCGTAGTGTTTTATTTCGGTAGAGTCCGTTCTGCGCATTCTATGCCATGGTCTAAGTTCTGTAGTAGATTCAAGTCCCATGGCTCCTAACATTTCTGCAACGCTATGCATTGTTTCGTTATGATAAGCTGCTGTGCGTTGTGCTTTGTTATTCACATTTAGACCTTTCACTAACCGTGGGTCCTGTGTCGCAACACCTGTAGGGCA
This sequence comes from Cyclobacteriaceae bacterium, assembly GCA_034112085.1. Lineage (GTDB taxonomy): Bacteria > Bacteroidota > Bacteroidia > Cytophagales > Cyclobacteriaceae > JAWUWD01. Next base: position 2,871 of record JAWUWD010000020.1, on the reverse strand, counting down.
AACATTAGAATTACAGCGCAATGCCTGAATACAACCTATGGCCATCATCATACCCCTGGCTGAATAACATAGATCAGCTCCAATAGCTATGTTTTTTATAATATCAAATGCACTAATTATTTTTCCGCTACACATCACCTTCACTTGATCTCTTAAGCCATATCCAACAAGGGTATTATGCACAAATGAGAGAGCTTCTACTAAAGGGGTGCCTATACTATCGGAAAACTCCATAGGTGCTGCACCAGTAACTCCCTCGCAACCATCTACATCGATATAGTCAGGTTTTATACCAGACTCTACCATAGCCTTACAGATAGCAATAAATTCTCTCCGCTTTCCGATACATAATTTGATCCCTACTGGTTTCCCTCTTGAAAGCTCTCTAAGAGTTCTAATAAAGTCCATCATCCCTAGTGGTGTGGAGAAAGCAGAATGACCAGGTGGAGATAACACAGATTTCCCAATAGGTACATTACGAATTAGGGCAATTTCCTCATTGACTTTCTCCGCAGGAAGAATCCCACCATGACCAGGTTTTGCTCCCTGAGAAAGTTTTATCTCAATCATCTTAACATTCTTATGTTGAGACTTATCCTCAAAAAGTTTTGGTTCAAAATTTCCATCATGTGTACGCGCCCCGAAATACCCCGTTCCGATTTGCCATATAATATCACCGTCATTTTTTAAATGATATTCAGTCAGGCCCCCTTCACCAGTATTGTGGGCAAAACCTCCAATTTTAGCACCTTTGTTCAGTGCTTCCACAGCATTTTTACTTAATGAACCATAACTCATCGCAGATATATTAAGAATACTCGCACTATATGGCTGTAGGCAATCAGGTCCACCAATCTCCACTCTTAATCTTTCCGAATTGACATTAGTCGGATTCACCGAGTGGTTTACCCATTCATAGCCTACATTATAAACATTGTTCTGCGTACCGAATGGTAAAGTTGACAGTTCACCTTTTGCTCTTTGGTAAACAAGTGATCTTGCCTCTCTCGAAAAAGGTACGCCACTAGAATTTGTTTCGATGAAATATTGACTTATCTCAGGCCTTATGCTTTCCAATAGATATCTGAAATTCCCAAGTAATGGGAAGTTCCTTCTGATTGCTTGCTTCTTTTGTAGCATATCCCTCAGGCCAACAATAAACAGCGGAGTAATTACTACAAAGAACCATAAGACTGGTATCCAAAAATAGGCTACAGAAAACACACTAATAATTATGATGGATGATATGATGATAAATTGTCTTCTCACTTTTTCTTTAGTTTAGTATTAATGGGTACTACTTATTAATCATCGATTCAAGCAGTCAGGTTTGGCAAGAGACAAAAGATCAGTCATTTGGTTTCGAGCATGAAAAAGTAGATTTAAATCTATTTTTCAAAACGGATTCACTTTGTTCTTATTCTTTCGTTTGTACCTCAACAATTTGGGGTAATTTTCCCCGTAATGAGGGTTTTGTTTTTTATAGAATGCATGCATTCTACTTCTCCAATTACGCCCACCACCATGGGTATGATTGATTTGAATTTGACAATTCTTAATTTTACACTTCGGCAATTCTGGTAATTTCAGATACACTCCAACATTGACAAAGAAAGCAGACTGTTTATGAGGGACAGATAGATTGTCAGGCAACTTCGTAGTGAAACTCTTTATTTCATAGGAAGGTCGAATAAACGCAGTGAAGTACTCAGAAAACTTTCTTTCTATACTCGTACCTAAGTTAAAGTAGATACCCTTCTTGATAATTGAATTGTTAAAGTTCTTGCCAAGTTTGAGTATTCCTAATTGAGCATCAACGATTAAGGAATAATCGTAATAGCTATATACTCGCCCACCAAGCATTAGAAAATATCGTTTAAATGTAGCTTTACTCACTGGTGAAGCATATGACTGAAGACTATCTCTATAGCTTATTGGTTTAAAAGTATTAATCTTATGAAATTCGAATGATGCTCCTAAACCCACTCTATATCTATCAAAAGAATAATGCAAAGTAAAATTAAGAGGAATTCCTCTTGCACTGGCATTATAACCAATATTGGCTGTATCACTGTTTACAAGGAAATCATTATTGGCACGATCAATTGGCACATTATGCGCAACTGGCACAAAGTTTAACCAACTTAGATACGTTTTTGAAATCTCATCATTACTGGTATTGGAATTACTATTAAATAAAAGGAGAGTTGAATCTCGCTTCTGCATAAGTGCAAACCCTCTGAGATCATCCTTGTAGGTAGTCCGGCCATATCCACTTGATACTCCCAAACTAAATTTATTAATAATAGAACGAAGGGATGACGGAGGGCCCGGTTTATTATAGAATTTATCAAATAGAATTTTTTGCTCAGGATCACCCTGAGCATATGTCGACATGATTGACACCGAAAGCATCAATACAAAGATCAAATAAAAATGTTTTACAGGAATTTTCAATACGCTTCCATTCAAGATTCTCACCACTTATCGTAGTATAACTTATCGAACCTCAAATGTATTGCAAAAAGATTTAAAAACATGAAGATCATTGAGTTCTAGTTTATTACCAATATCAACTATTTTATCAAATTCCACCTTCGAAATAGGCCTATTATCAACAATCTCAGCTTCATCATGCAAGAAAAATGATGACATAAAGCGTACTAGAATATAAGGAACGCTCATTAAGTATCGAGAAAATGAAATAATGGCTCTATCATCCTTTTTAGATTCAGCCATGGAAAGCGCTTGTGTGTCAATAGTGGAATGCATGGCCGCTTTGATTACCTCAAAAAATGACAATTCCCATTTATCATAGTCATCAATCAAGAATTTCATACCATGACAAACAGGATCTATCTTTAAAAAATA
>JAWUWD010000019.1:0-12603 GCA_034112085.1 Cyclobacteriaceae bacterium | reverse complement strand
GAAAGCGCAAATCACTCCGATCATTCAATATAGTCCTGGCGGTCCAAAGTTAGATCCTCAAAAGCGCGTGATTAAGAAAATTCAAGAGCTTACAAAAAAAGATTTCCCCGAAGTACCAATAAGCATTGACGATAACGGAGTAATTACCTATATTCAAGACTAATATGCCATACAAAGAAAAAGCGATCGAAAAAAAGTATTTCACCATCGGTGAAGTAGCCGCTGAATTTGGCGTAGCCCCCTCTCTGATACGCTTTTGGGAAAGTGAATTTGACACGATTAAGCCTAAGAAGAATCGTAAAGGAAATCGACAGTTTACTAAATCTGATATTGAACATATACGACTTATATTTCACTTGGTAAAGGAACGCGGATTCACCCTGCATGGTGCCAAAGAAATGCTTAAAAATGATGCAGGCACAGTGCAATCAAAAATCGATACCATCAACTCGCTAAAAGAAGTTAGAAACTTTCTATCTGAGCTTAAAAATCAGTTGTAACATGGACTAGCCGCTATGGAGAGTCAACTACTTTACGAACTAGCACTTCAGCTCACTCCTGGCATTGGAAATGTCAATATCAAGGCACTCATAAGCTACTGCGGATCTGCCGAGACTGTTCTGAAAACACCGAAAGGGAAACTTGCCAAAATACCAGGAATCGGTATGATCACAGCTTCGAAAGTATTGCAAGGTAGATTTCTGAAGGAAGCAGAAGAGGAGTTAGCAAAGGCAGTAAGTCAAGGTGTACAAACTATCAGCTTCACAAATAAAAAATACCCCAGGCAACTAAAATCGATTCCAGACGCACCAGCCATTTTGTTCACCAAAGGCAATATCGATTTCAACAGTCAAAAGAGTATAGCTATAGTAGGCACAAGAAAAGCAACTAGTTACGGCAAAGAATTGACTGCGTCTATCATTGAAGAGTTAGCTATTTACAATCCAATTATTGTGAGCGGATTGGCTTACGGCATAGATATCAAAGCACATACCGAAGCGCTCAATCAAGGGCTAAATACAGTCGCTGTTATGGCCTCAGGTTTGGATATTATCTATCCAGCAGTTCATAAAACCATTGCCAATGACATATTGAATCAAGGAGCACTCATCACTGAAAACAAATTGGGGACTAAGCCTGATGCACCACGGTTCCCAGCGCGCAACCGAATAATAGCAGGAATGTCTGATGCGACTGTAGTCATCGAAGCAGCAAAAAAAGGTGGTGCACTCATCACTGCAGAGATCGCCAATGGCTATAATAGAGATGTATTTGCACTTCCTGGAAATGCGAGTAACACCTATTCAGAAGGCTGTAATCATTTGATAAAAACTAATAAAGCTCATCTGGTGACTTCCGCCAAGGATATCGCTTACATAATGGGGTGGGAATTAGAAGGCGACACTCAGCAAAGTAGAAAGTCAATTGATCTAGAAAGTCTTACCACTGACGAACAAGAAATAATTAGTCTATTAGCTGAATCCGAGAAAGGAATGCATATTGATCAGATTTGTATTAGAAGTAATTTCAATGCATCATTGACTGCTTCAATCTTACTTCAACTAGAATTTCAGGGAATAGTGAAGGTGATGCCTGGGAAGATGTATGGGCTTAATCTTTCTCTCTGATTGTAAATAAGTCTGCCTTGCTTAATATATCCTTAAGCATTGCCACTTCTTCATTGTTCCAATAATAGATTGCTCAGTACCGTTAAAGATGGGCAAATTTACCGTTCGTCATTAATATCGAATAAATCTAATTGCATATGCAACTAAAATTTATTTGATGCGTAAATTTGCATCATGTTATCAAATAAAATATTTGAATTAGATAAGTCCCTCTTGCCTTGGGTCGGGAGGACTATGAAGGCATTGGATTATCACTTGATTGAGCATTTTGAATCTAATGGCATTCCTTTGACTAAAGTTCAAGTGATCACATTAAGAATTCTTTCTCGTAATAATGGGGTTGCTCAAAACAAACTTGCATTTATCACCAATAGGGACAAGGCCTCTCTAACAAGGCTTATTATTACTATGGAGAAGAAAGGTCTTGTCAGTAGAGAGAATTCATTGGAAGATGGAAGAGTGAGGCGGGTATTTATCACAGAAAAAGGCAAGATTATTCTTGACTCTGCTATACCCGTACTTGTTGATATGATGAGTGATGTTCAGAAAGGTATCTCTCAAGAAGAGATTGACATCACGATTGAAGTATTAAAAAAAATAAGAGCTAATGTGAACGCTGACGAACAAATGGCGTCTATCAATCTATAATGAAATGAAAAGAAAAATTACAATTGTTGCTGGAATTTTAATTATCATCAGTGGGTTTTACGGATCCAAAATGATCATGAATAGTAAAGTGACTAAAACTGCAACTGTTCCTAAAACTGTTAACACGGTTTTCACCCTTAAAACAAAAAACCAAAGCATTGAAGTCCAAATCACTGAAAATGGAAGACTAGTCGCTAAAAACAAAGCAGACTTATATGCCGAAGTACAAGGGATAATGGAACCATTGCGCAAAGAATTTAAACCTGGAGTAAAGTTTAATAAAGGTGACGTTTTAGTCAAAATCCGGAGCAATGATTCATACGCCAGATTACTTGCTCAAAAAAGTGCGCTACAGAATTTAATCACCAGTATACTACCAGATCTAAGACTAGACTACCCTAAAGCATACCCAAAATGGAATTCATATGTGTCTCAATTTGATATGGATAAACGAATTGTACCCCTGCCGAAGCCTTCGTCCGACCGAGAGAAACATTTCATTACTGGAAAAAACATATACACTACCTTCTATAACACTAAAAACCTAGAGCTTATCCAATCAAAATATACCATCACCGCACCTTTCAGTGGTATTCTAACCGAAGCATTGATAAACCCCGGAACGGTAGTTCGACCAGGACAGAAACTAGGAGAAATTATTGATCCATCCATTTATGAACTGGAAGTGGCTATAAGCCAAACTCTAGCGCAGACACTCTCAGTAGGCAGAAGTGTGCAAATCAACAACCCAAATAAAAAAAACCAGCAATGGAGAGGTAAAATAACCAGGATCAATGGGAAAGTAGAAGCTACTACGCAAACCGTAAAAGTTTACATTGAGCTAAGAGGAGAAAACCTTAGGGAAGGAACTTACTTAGAGGCTATAATCAATGGAGAGGATGTGGAAAATGCCATTGAGATTGATCGAAAATTATTAGTCGAAGGGGGGAATATTTTTATCGTTGAAAATAAAAAACTCAAGCTAATATCCGTTGAGATTGCTCATAAGAATACACAAACTGTATTAATCAAAGGAATTAAAAATGGTACTGAGATAGTTTCAAAGATAGTGCCCGGAGCATTTGAAGGAATGGATGTAGAGATTTACAGTAATAATTAAATTAGAATGGAGAAAATAATTACTCACTTTATCAAATATCCAATAGCAGGTTGGATAGTTATTATTGCTTTCATATTCCTTGGTTCATTAGGTCTAAAGAATTTAAAGTCTTCATTTTTCCCTTTGGTGGAGAGTAGAAATATTTCCATCAATGTAAGTTATCCAGGGGCATCTCCGCAAGAGATGGAAGAAGGTATTATATTGAAAATTGAAGATAATATTCGCAGTCTTGTTGGTATAGATCGCTTTACCTCAACTTCCTCTGAAAATTCTGCCCGCGTAACTATTGAAGTACTGAAGGGATATGATATTGACGCAGTACTAGCAGACGTGAAGAATTCAGTAGATAGAATCCCCTCCTTCCCTGTCGGTATGGAACCTGCTATCATCAGTAAGAGCATCTTTAATACGGAGGCCGTGACCATGGCACTAAGTGGTCAAAAAATCTCCTTGAAATCTCTTAAAGAAATAGCCAGAGACATAGAAACAGATCTGAAAAACATCGATGGTATTTCACAAATAGCTGTTACTGGATATCCACTTGAAGAAATAGAAATAGCAATTAATGAGGACAAACTTAGAACGTATGATCTCACCTTTCAAGAAGTGGCCAATGCCATTTCTTCTACCAATATATTGGTGACTGGTGGAACTATCAAAACATCTTACGAAGAATATCTCATTCGGGTAAACAATCGATTCTATTATGGAGACGAGCTTAACCAAATCACCATAAGAGCTCTAGAAACTGGGGAAATGATAAGACTCGGTGATATTGCTGAAGTAAAAGACCGATGGTCAGAGAACCCTGATAGGACCTATTTCAATGGAGAGACATCAGTAAGGATTCAAGTGAATGCAACTATCTCTGAAGACCTAATCGATGTAGCAGATAAAACCAAGAACTACATAAGTGAATTCAATTCCTCGCACAATAATGTCAAGATAAGTATAACAAGAGACTCTTCTATCACTATAGTACAACGTTCAGAATTATTATTGAGGAATGGATTGCAAGGAATGGCATTGGTGCTTTTTTTTCTTGCTATATTTTTAAAGCCACGTCTCGCCTTCTGGGTAGCCTTTGGTTTACCAATATCATTTATGGGCATGTTTATTTTTGCTGGATATATGGGAGTAACGATCAATGTACTTTCCCTATTTGGGATGATCATAGTGATCGGTATTTTAGTAGATGATGGAATCGTCATTGCAGAAAACATATATCATCATTATGAAAAAGGTAAATCTCCGATACAAGCAGCAATGCATGGAACCTTAGAAGTACTTCCAGCCATAACCTCTGCTATTTTAACAACCTTAGTTGCCTTTTCTACCTTCTTTTTCTTAGAGGGAAGAATCGGAGAATTTTTTGGAGAGGTTTCGACAATTGTCATTCTAACACTTAGTATATCACTCATCGAAGCATTGATCATACTTCCTTCACATGTAGCACATTCAAAAGCCCTGACAAGAGAGCAAAAAAGTTATTGGTTTAATAAAAAAGCAGATCAATTTATGTCATGGCTAAGGGATGGGTTTTACGTCCCTTTTCTTCAGTTTTTTTTAAAAAACAGGGTGCTTGGATTTGCAATTCCGATATTCTTACTTCTGCTCACCATAGGCTCAGTGGGAGGCGGTATCATTCGGGTTACGTTTTTTCCGCAAATTGCCAGTGATCGAATATCGATCTCACTAAAGATGCCACAAGGAACAAATGAATCTATTACTGACTCCATCATTTCTCATATTGAAACTGTTGCATATGAAGTCGGTGCAAATTTCAATGATAAACAGGCAGGAGATGCGGTTTTAAACATGGTTAGGCGATTAGGTCCTGGCTCTTCCACAGCTTCATTAAATATAAATCTATTAGCTGGAGAGCAGCGTAACTTCCCTTCTATCGAAATGTCTTCTATTATTCGTGAAAAAGTAGGAAAGATTGATGGAGTGGAAAGTCTAGTATTTGGATCAGGTGGGTCTTTTGGTGGTAAACCTATATCAATGTCCTTACTCAGTAATGATATTGATGAATTAAAAGCAGCTAAAGAATATTTAAGATCCTATTTGCAAAGCAACCCAGACATCAAAGATATTCAAGATACCGATCCAGAGGGGCTAAAAGAAATCAAGATAAATCTTAAAGACAAGGCGTATGCTATGGGCTTTCGATTGAGTGATGTGATAAGTCAAGTAAGATCTGGATTCTTTGGCTATCAAGTACAACGTTTCCAACGGAGACGGGATGAAATCAAAGTTTGGGTAAGGTATGATAAAGAAGAAAGATCGTCTATAAAAAATTTAGATGATATGCGTGTGCTTAGTCCTTCCGGTGAACGTGTCCCTCTCAGTGAAATCGCTACTTATGAAATTGCGAGAGGGGAAGTTTCCATCAATCACCTCAATGGAAAAAGGGAAGTTAGAATAGACGCAGAATTGAAGGATCCCAAAACAAGTGCAGCCGAAATCATGGCGAAAGTTAAAAAGGAAATGCTGCCAGAGCTCAAAGCCAAATATCCCAATGTGACCCCTGTGTTTGAAGGGCAAAACAGAGAAGCCAATAAAACTACTGACTCAGCAGCAGCAGTATTACCGATTATTGTATTTTGTATATTCATCATTATCGCATTCACCTTTAGGTCGCTAAGCCAACCCTTTCTTCTATTACTCATGATTCCGTTTAGTCTTATAGGAGTTGCATGGGGGCATTGGATTCATGACTTCCCAAACAACATTCTCTCTTTTCTTGGCATCATAGCCTTGATAGGGATAGTTGTCAATGATGGGTTGGTGCTCATTGGTAAACTAAACACCTACTTGAAAGAAGGAATGACATTCGATGAGGCAATAGTTGCTGCAGGAAAATCAAGATTTAGGGCCATTTTCCTAACCACACTTACAACAGTCGCTGGATTAACGCCATTGATATTTGAAACTAGTAGACAAGCTCAATTTTTGATACCTATGGCTATATCAGTAGCTTACGGAATCATGTTAGCGACAGTACTTACGTTAATCATGCTGCCGTTAATGTTATCCAGCAGCAATACTATAAAAGTCCATATGCAATGGTTGTGGACTACAAAAAAACCAACCTCTGAAGAAGTAGAAAGAGCTGTAAAAGAATTAAAAGTAGAAAATGAAACATACTAGTTATATCAGCTTGCTCATATTGTTTTTTGTGCAAGCATCGCACCTTTACGCTCAGGATCAGGATATTTTATCGAAATCTGATGCGGTATCGATTGCTTTAGAAAATAATTTTGACATCCGCGCAGCCAATAATGATCTGGCAATAGCCAAAAATAATTCTGAAATAACCAATAGTGGTTACCTACCAAATATATCTGGAATTGCAGGCACAAATACCGCAAGGGCAAATTCGAATTTAACCTTTTTAAATGGTAATGATACAACAATAAATGCCGCTACGAGCTCAGGCTCAAATGCATCAGTAAATTTGGATTACACAGTTTTTAATGGCTTTGGAAGAAAATACAATTACAAAAAACTTCAAGAAAATTACAATTTGAGTGAAATTCAGGCTAGGGTAGTTATAGAAAATACACTCACTAACTTATTCAATAGTTACTATGAGATCGCGAGACTTTCACAGAATGAATTAAATCAAAAAGAAACATTGAGTATTTCAAAGGAGAGATGGACCCGTGCAAAATACAGTTTTGAATTTGGGCAAAACAGTCAATTGGACATACTAAATGCAGAAGTTGATTATAACACAGATAGCATAAGTTTTCTCACCATAGTCCAACAATTGAGAAATGAAAAAAGGAATTTAAATTTATTAATGGGCAGAGATATAAACTTGGACTTTACTATTGACACGCTCTTGGTATTTGAAGAAAATTTGACTTATGAGGAAATGGCATTACAACTCAATCAACAAAATGCTACACTAGCTCTCCAACAAGGTGGTCTTAAAAATGCCACTTTCGATATGAAAGTTGCTAATTCAGCACTCATTCCCAGTATCGGTGTCAATTCGTCATATGGTTGGAATAACAATCAATTTGCCCCTGGCAACTTTCTCTCAGAGCGTACCTCAACTGCTCTGAATTTGGGGGCTACCTTGACTTGGAATATTTTTGATGGTGGTATATCAAACACAAGAAGACAAAATTCAAGATTACAATATGAGAATCAAAAAATATTACTTGAGCAAACTCAATTAGATCTAGAGCGACAATTAAGGAACGCGTGGACAGTATATGAAACTGCTCTATTTGTAATGATAGCCGAAGGCAAAAATAACCAAACAAATCAAAGAAATTTTGATCGATCAAAAGAACAATATGAATTGGGAGGGATTAATTCAATTGATTTCAGGCAAGCTCAGCTCAACTTATTGAATGCTAAATTAAATTACAATCAAGCTAAATACAGTGCTAAAAATGCCGAATTGGCGTTAAAAAGATTAAGCGGCACGTTGCTAAAAGCTGTTTTTTAGCTAAAATTACTTAAATGTGAAAATGATCTAGAACCTGAACCCCATCTTAAAATATCCAATCAAATTTTCTTCTTCAGAAGTAGCTAAATCCACACTTATTAGCAATGCATTGAGTGGTGCAAACCAAATCCCTGTGCCATATCCATGGTGCCACTTATCAGACTTCTCTTCATCAATCCACACTCGTCCGATATCGTTGAATAAAGTTAAGCCGATCGACATGGGAACTATTTTATTCCTAAAGTTGAACAGCCTTGCTCTTAGCTCTGTGTTATTATAAAGCTTACTGTCTCCGAAAAATCGCGTCTTCCTGTAGCCTCTAATATCGGTATTTCCATTCAGCACTTGCGCTTGATAAAATTCATACTCTCCAAAATTATGACCTGCCCCAATCCTCGTAGCAAAAGTGATTTTTGCTGGAAGTCTTATCGTTTTAAAATACGACAACTCCCCTTCAAATTTTGTAAAATCCTCTGCTCCTCCATCAGCACCTACATATCCACGCAGATCAACATTTGCATGAATTCCATGAGTAGGCATGACCTTGCTATCCCTACCATCATATTCTAATTGAACCATTATTCCGTCAAAGACTTCTCTTTCGAAGAAATCTTCATCGGCTATGAGGTCAGCATAATCCAAAACAAATCGATTTTCACCATCATAGTCATCCATTACTTCAAAAGATTGCCAGTGATGGCCAATACCCAGTGCCACTTTCTCACCCAAATTTCGATAAAAGAAGGTCTCGGCAGAATATTGTCTAAAACGTGTACGGTAATAGTCAATCTTATCTTCCAAATTATAAGTAATATCAGCTTGTTGATCAAATACCGATTCGTTACCCGGTCCAAAATAGTTAGTGACATAATTTGGTGCTAAAGCCTTCAGGTTGAGACCGAAACTCCACTTACCAATCACATCAGTGAATTTACCCTTGTACTGGAAACTATATGCGCTAGTAGCTAGCGCATATTTTGCTGTGACTAAATGATTACTCTTAAATGGAAATTTTCTAAAACCTTGTTTAGTTGCCATAAACCCTCCTCCTATAAAGATTCCATCATCACGATTGATAGAAGCCAAAATAATAGGAATCACTTTATCATGCTTGAATTCTTTGCGGTTATACTCATTAACAATAGGATCAGACGAGGTTTTATCCCTTGACTCTTTGCCCAGTTTCATTTCATTTCCTTCAGGCGTATCATATACCCAAGTTTTTTTAGATGGTCCAGTGACTATAGACTCGTCCTTGATTTCGTCCTTTCCCGAACCACCAATGATTCTCAACTTGATTCCTTTTTTTACTTTTCCAAATACTTTGAATTCATCCTTACCCCCTAGTCCATAAAGTCTAATTTCCTTAGTTTCACTTCTAAAGAAAGTTCTGTCATATAGTTTCGAATCCTTTTTATCTTTCTTAGTGGATTTATACATACGAACTCTTGTGCGCTCATCATCCAATCTTTCAATTTTAAAATACTCTCTTTTATCAGATCCTTCAACGTTTACATTTTTAGCCAAAAACAGATAGTGTTCTTCGGCATATTCTTTTAAATGACTTCTTTGAGATTTTAGCTTAGCAATGATTTCCTCTCCCCTATGTTGATATATTTCTTCAGGCCATTGCTTTATAGCATCTTCTATTACTTTATCTGTAAGTATGGATTGTAAGGTGTCAGCTGTTGCTAACCAGTCCTCCATGGAAGGCTCATTAGCAAAATCTCTATCAAAATAGCGCCCATTGAAATTAAATCCAGGGGCCCACTTGAACTCATAGTCAAAACCCTGAAACTTAGTAAGTCCCCACTTTTTTGTACCCAGATTCATCATCAAACCCTCTCCCACAAAGAATGCCTGATCTCTGTCTCTTGGAACTGGGCGATACATTTTACCTTTTCCATCTTTGAACTGCGCCCATCTCCATTGATCATCATGCCTATCCCAGTCTGCTATAAACATATCAAAGAGTCGAGATTTGATGACCCACAGTTGATCAACATAATTATCATTGTCTTCATATAGTTTTAGGATCATCTTAGGTGTACTGATTATCTTTTTAGAATTCCCAAAATATGCCGCTTCAGATTGATTACCTGCGACTCGCTCTTCATAAAGACATATGGTATTGGCAAAATCTTCCTGATGTATTCCGAATCGAGGATCTTTTGGAATGTAGACCGCTTTAGGATTAGTGTGGTATACGCCTACTTTATCTGCTAAGAACGGAACAACAAAAGCTCCATAAGGATGAGATGCTGAAATTTGATCTTGAATAATTCCTGCGGCAAAAGTAGTTCTCAAAGCTTCCGGAACTGCCTTTTCTGTGTATTTCTCAATCGACCGGAGTACATACTCTCTGCCATCTTTAGCCTCCAATCTGAGAGATCTTGTTTGTTGACCCCCACCACGTTGAGTGATTGTCAACCCACCATGCTCTTTTCCAATATCAAAAACTGGAAATTCTCTCTTTTGCTTCCAAACCTTGCGATAATTCTCTCCACCAAACCAAACATTTTCTTTATCATACTGATCACTACTATTAGTTATTATGGTCTTTTGAGTAATGGCAAAGTCATCAATAGATGGCAAGGACTGATAAGGTTTATCCATCACAACTTGATTGTATTCAATACCATTCTTGGTCTGAAATATCAAATGGGTCTTCCCATCTGTCTGAAATTTCAAACTTGTCAATCCTTCATTTAGGCTACTAAATTTTAACTTATCATCAGGCTTAACTTTAGAAATCTCACCAACTGCTCCCGAAGTAACATATGAAGTTTGCTCATCGACCAAGTGCTGAAAAACTTTCTCATGTCCAGATACATGGACAACATTATCATATTTACCCAATAGGTCATTGAGCACTTTTGAAAATGCGTTTGTTTTAGGATGTGAAGAATACTGTAATGAACCAAAGTTCCTTGTGCCGTACTTCCCCTGACTGATCACATGATGGTGCGTTGCAAACACTACTCTCTTATGTGCATTCCGTTTCAAGGCACTTTCCAACTGGCTAATTACTTCTCCAACTGACTTGGCTCCACACTCACTATCTAGTTTTGGCTTATCCCAAGGATGGAGAAGCCATTGAGAGTCCGCAATCAATAGAGTAACCTGTTCGCTGAGGTTTATTTCCTCAATTCCGGGGCAGCTTGATTTTGGCAAATATTGAACACTCGCCTGTTGAAAAACAGAGTCAATTAATAGCTGCTGGCGTTCAGCAGATTGCCATCCTAGCCGTTTTCCTTCTTTCCAATCTCTATCTCCAGGGATGAAATAAGTTTCCCCCTTATATAATTTTAGTAAATTGGATAACTGAATTATTTTCTGTTCTACTAATCCCCAGTTAGAGCTTAGACTATCAGAAACTCCTGTAGGAGAAATATTATCACCTAAAAAAACCAAAGAACTATTCTTAGAAGCTTCAGAGAATTGCTGTTTTAACAAACTCTCTAACTCACTGCCCTCTTCTAGTTCATAAGAATTACCAATCAAATAAATCGTGTGGTCTTGACTATTGACTGTCTTAAACGAGAAAAATAAAACAGTTAAAACAATATATACTCTCACTATCTGAGTTTTCATTTCATTCATATACATTGTGGTTTGCATTTTCATTCAAGCATTTAAATTTAAAAATGTTTATTGATCGAGACTAAATATTTTTATGCTTTGTTCGCATCTAACGAATACTCATTAAGTAATGACATAATAAACTTTTAACTGCCATGATATCGCATTTCAATAGTACATACATAGTATATTCTTTTCTTCAAAAGGGGAATATAAGTAGTGCAATTATCCAAATAACTTTTCGCTGTCCTATAAATACTGCTATATTGACGTGCAATTAATGGATACAAACCAACGATATCAGCAATTCTTTAATGAGGCTCCCGATGCAATCGTCATCTTCAATCGGGATCGGAATGTTATAGACACTAATAATGCCTTCCAAGAGTTACTTGGATACTCTAAAGAAGACACCAAAAGTCTTAAAGTAAACGACATAATCAGTGCTTTCGATCAACAAGAGATTCCCATAATTGAATCTAACCTTACAAAAAACAAACGGATCGTTAATAAACTTATTCTACATTGCTTTGATGGAAAGCAATTAGTTGCAGAAGTATCAAGTACGCTCACTTCTGAAAATGAAATCATGTCTATCATCCGACCAATTGTAGATGATGTCAGTATAGTAGATGAGCTCAGGAATAGTGAAAGAAACTTACTCTTAGCGCATCAAAAGCTTAAGTTATTCATTGATCACTCAACTTCAGCTGTTGCCCTATTTGACAACAAAATGGTCTGTCTCAACTGTAGTCAAAAATGGATTGATGATTGGGCTTTTTTTTCTACTAAAAAAATAAAAGAGGAATTCATAGGCGCAAATTATTTTGATATTTTTCCAACAATAAATAAAAAGTGGAACGACATACTCGTGAGAGCCCTAAAAGGAGAAGTAATTATAAATGACAAAGAACTCTTCACAAGTCCAACTGGAGAGAACCTTTGGCTTAGATGGAAAATTCATCCTTGGCATAATGATCAGAATAATGTTGGAGGGGTCATGCTCTTTACGGACATCATCAACGATGAAGTAAATACCATAAAAGCTCTTCAAGAAAGCGAAAAGCTAAATAGAAATTTGGTAGCGCATTCGCCTATGGGGATAGTGATTCAAAATCTAAATCAGGAAATTGTTTTTGCAAATCCAAAGGCAGCAT
>JAWUWD010000018.1:0-10038 GCA_034112085.1 Cyclobacteriaceae bacterium | reverse complement strand
CCTCTTTGTTGAGCTGGCATTGTTCTGAATTCCAAAAATGCAGAAGTGGCTGTGTCCATTACTTTGTCGTAATCTTCTTTAGTAGTAGTAGTTACTTTACCAATTAAAGCTCCATCGGTAGGAGAGTAAGAAGAAATTGTTTCTCCACTTCCGAAGTTATCGGAACCAGTAGAAGTACCATTATTTACTGCTTTCAGACCTAGAGCCTTCAAAGCATCGGACATTCCAAAACTATCTTTTTGCATCTTATATTATTATTTTGTGTAATTCGAGTGCAAAGCTATGAAATAGATAGCAATGCGGAAAAGGTTGTATTAAAAAACCCCAGATATTTCCGTAGTTTTTTATGCTAATTATTTGAAGATGATACTTTTACCATCCAAGTCCGTAATAGACCTGTTCTCCATTTTGATAGAAACCTTCAATCAAAAGGCCACCTTTCTTATTCCCCATCAATTGATCAAACTCTGTTACATTACTGATCTTATTTTTATCTACAGAGGTGATCATTAACCCGGCCTTGATGCCAGCTTCTTGCCATTTACCTTCTGCTACCCGAGTCACCTTTATTCCTCCTTCAATTTCATACTTAGCCAATTCTGCAGGAGATAGATTCTCAAATTCTGCTCCATCAATATCTACCACCAACTCTCTTCTTACAATCTCCATATTCCCTGAAGTATTCTTCAATACAGCCAGAACGTCTCGTTCATTTCCACCCCTCAACAAAGTGACCTTTACCTCATCACCAGGTCTATTTCTTGCCACCATCTCTTGAAGCTCAGATACATTATTAACTACTCTTTCGTTGATCCCAATGATAACATCTCCTTGTTCGATTCCAGCCTCTTCAGCAGCACTATTGTCATTGACAGATGAAACATAAACACCCTGTAAAACGTCTAACCCTAATTGTTTTGCGGCCGCAGCATTGACATCTCCAATTCTAATACCGAGTAACCCTCTTTGTACTTTTCCAAATTCTAACAAATCATCAACCACTTTTCTGACAAGTGTCACAGGTACTGCAAAAGAATATCCTGCATAAGTACCAGTTGGAGTTGCTATTGCCGTATTGATTCCTATCAATTCTCCTTTCAAATTAATCAATGCTCCTCCACTATTTCCAGGGTTCACAGCAGCATCTGTTTGGATAAAAGATTCTATCTGCAATCCACTGCCATCTCTTAATATTCCAATGTTTCGAGCTTTAGCACTAACTATACCAGCCGTGACTGTTGACGTCAAGTTAAATGGATTCCCTACTGCCAACACCCACTCTCCTATCTTTAGATCATCGGAATCTCCATAATTGACAAAAGTCAGTGCATTTGCATCAATTTTCAATAATGCCAAGTCAGTTTGTGGATCTACACCTATCACCTTTGCCTCATAACTCCTATTATCACTCAATAACACTTCTACCTCACTTGCATCTTCTATTACATGATTATTAGTAACCACATATCCATCATCAGATACGATCACGCCAGAACCTGAAGATTGAGAAGGAGCCCCATTACCATATGGTCTGAAGAAATTATCTAAGGCATTTTGGCTCTGGCCACCTGTGTTATACCTTGATCTAATGTGAACTACACCTGGGGTGACTTTCTTTGCCGCGTGGACAAAATTAAGCCCTTCTGGCACTATATAATTATCATCGCCCTTATTGTAATTAGTCAACTGAACTTGTTGACGGTCTTGTATCGAATTATATCCTGCTTGATTAGGAGCTATTATTTGCATTCCTACCAATACCATCACTCCACCAAATACCGCAGATAAAAATACTCCTAACAAAAATTGTCGCTTGCTCATATCATTCTTTTAATTTTTATTAAATCTGAATACATATACGAAGACATGCAATTAGTGTTATGTTAATATTCGTTAACATAACACTAATTATTAATAGGATTCAATAACAAAAAGGAAGTAAAAAGTATTGCTACTCCTCACTTCCTCAACCTATCAACTACTAACTGAACTTACTTTATCTTAATGGTTGTCTTCAGTTCTTGCTCATCAATTTTTGATAAATTGATTTTTAAAATTCCGTTTTCGAATGATGCGTCAACTTTTGCTTGATCTACATTCTTAGGTAATTTGAAGCTTCTTTTAAAGGAACCATATTGTGTTTCAAAGCTGTAATATCTTCCCTCTGCTTTTTCACTCTCCATTTTACGCTCACCTTTCAACGTAAGAATATTGTCTGCGACTTCAAGCTCTACACCCTCTTTTTTCATACCTGGTAATGCAACCTGTAATTCAAAAGCATTCTCTTTCTCAATCACATCTACATTAGGTAGGAATTTGGTTTCATTAGTTGGACTTTTCGTCTGTTGATCATTGATAAATCGATTAACAAATCCGTTAAAAGTTGACGGAACAAAATCATCATAATTGGTATTATATCTTACTAAACTCATTTTCTTAAATATTTTCGTTAAAAATTAATTTTATTCATTTGATCTTCTTCCTTTCAAAATAATGCCACCTCAAAAAAATACACAATTTGACAATTTTAAATGCCATATTGTCTTAATATGTGCTTTAAAATTCATTTTTAATGACATTGTGTCTTAATTATTAAATTATGTTCTAAATAATCATTGATATCAATTGAAGGTTTTGGTAGAAGACGGCTCTATAATTACTTTGTATAATTATATGAAGTCACAATACCAGCAACTTGCCAAGACACTTGGCCCAGGCATATTATTCGCCAGCACATGCATAGGAGTCTCACACCTGGTCCAGTCTACGAGAGCTGGAGCCAACTATGGGTTTGTATTGATCATTGCGGTAATCTTGGCCAACGTCTTCAAATATCCATTTTTCGAATTTGCGTCAAGATACACTAGCGCAACAGGTAAAAGCATCATTGATGGATACTATCAAAAAAGCAAATGGGTATTAGTTATTTATCTAGCAATCACCATTTCATCCATGTTAATAGTGTGCTCAGCCGTAACTTTTGTTACAGCTGGTTTATTCAGTAACCTATTCGACTTTAGCTTGAACACTGCACATTGGGCAGGCATTATCCTTCTCGTTTGTATTATGATCTTGATAATCGGAAAGTTCAAAGTGTTAGACAACACCCTCAAAGTGATTGGAGTTGTGTTATTGGTTTCTACCTTGATAGCAATCATAAGTTCGTTATTCAATGGAAGAGTATCTCCAGTCGAAAATTTCATAGCTCCTACAGTTCTTGATAGTAAAGGAATTCTATTCCTAATAGCGCTCATGGGATGGATGCCTACCGCTGTGGACATGTCCGCATGGACTAGTCTATGGACAGAAGCCAGAATCAAACAAACTGGTTATCATCCTACACTCAAAGAGACATTGTTTGACTTCAATTTAGGATATCTCGCCTCGGCCATACTAGCCGTTTGCTTCCTTACTTTGGGAGCTATGATCCTATACGGTAGTGGCACAGATCTTCCTAATAGCGCTCCTGCTTTCGCAAATCAGTTAATCACAATGTTTACTACCGCTATTGGAGATTGGAGCTACTACATTATCTTAATTGCTGCATTCTCCACTATGTTCAGCACTACCATTACAGTAATTGATGGATACTGCAGAGCAACTACTCGCTCTATTAAGCTGTTTAAGCAACGAACAGACGACTCGAGAAGCATATATATCATAACAGCAATTATACTCGCTATCGGGACGTACTTAGTTATCTCTCAATACCTCAACAACTTAAAGAGCTTGGTCGACTTCGCCACTGGTCTATCGTTTATCATTGCCCCACTAGCGGGTTGGCTCAACTACATTATGGTTTTCAACAAAGACTTCCCTTCCTCACATCAACCTAAACCTTGGTTAAAGATACTAGCTGTATCAGGTCTTATATTTCTGTCAGGATTTACATTAGTGTATTTCTACGTGCTATTTGTTGGAGGTTTTTAACTCAACAAAAAATAATTCATTTTTTTTTGAGTTGTCTATTGGAAAATAAAAATAGTCCTGTTAATATTGCAGTCCCAAATAAGGGAAAAGAGTTATAAATTCCTCTTTAGCTCAGCTGGTTAGAGCATCTGACTGTTAATCAGAGGGTCCTTGGTTCGAGTCCAAGAAGAGGAGCTTAACTATTAGCCATTTACAATTTTATTGTAAATGGCTTTTTTTTGGATTAAATAATTTTAACACATTCAATCTCATTGCACTTATATCAAGTTAAGAAATATTCACTTGTTGGCTCCAAATAAAAAAAGAGGCAAATGCCTCTTTTTTTATTCAATAGTTTGATCAACAATGAAATCAACCCATTGCTTGCTCAAGATCATCAATTAAATCCTCAAAATCTTCGATCCCAACACTGAATCTTATCAATGAATCTAACAACCCTATTTTATAACGTTCTTCTCTTGGGACACTGGCATGAGTCATACTTGCTGGATGATTGCATAAAGATTCTACGCCACCAAGAGACTCTGCACATGTAAACAAGTGGAATTTACTCATGATATCGAACGCCTCTTCTTGGCTATCCCCTTTCAAAGTAATAGAAATCATACCTCCAAAGTCTCGCATCTGCTCTTTAGCAACCATATGATTTGGATGGTCCTCAAATCCTGGCCAAAAAATATTCTCTACTTTATCATGAGTCCTTAAAAACTCAGCAACCTTCCTGCCATTGGCGCAATGTCTATCCATTCTGATATGTAAAGTCTTAATCCCTCTCAGTACCAAGAAACAATCTTGAGGTCCGGGAGTTGCTCCACAGCTATTTTGTATAAACGCAAGATCTTTAGCAAGTTGATCATCACTAACTATCAAAGCACCCATTACTACGTCAGAGTGCCCACCTAAATACTTAGTCACCGAGTGCATTACGATATCTGCCCCTAATGAGATAGGTTCCTGCAGATAAGGTGTTGCGAAAGTATTATCTATTCCAAGGAGAATATTGTGCTTTTTAGCAATACCAGAGACTACCTTGATATCAATAATATTCATCATTGGATTAGTAGGTGTCTCCAGCCAGATCAATTTCGTATTCTCATTAACGCATTGAGCCAAATCAGTAGTATTCGCCATATCAACAAAATGAAATTTAATGCCATATTTCTCAAATATCTTAGTAAATATTCGATAAGTACCTCCATACAAATCATTACCAGAAATCACTTCATCGCCAGGGCTCAATAACTTCACAACAGCATCTATAGCTGCCAATCCTGACGAAAAACATAAACCATGCTTTCCTCCTTCGAGCGCTGCTAAACTACTTTGCAAAGCATCTCTAGTAGGATTGTGCGTTCTCGAATACTCATACCCTTTATGCTCTCCAGGACGAGACTGCGCATAGGTAGAAGTTTGATAAATGGGAGTCATTATAGCCCCAGTAGTTGGATCTGGTTCTACGCCAGCGTGTATTGCTTTAGTTCCAAATTTCATATATACTTATTTATCTTCGTTTACTCTACAACAAGAGTAATGAATTCTAAAAGTCAAATGCTCATTAAATCTTCCCATACTTAACTCTGTTGATTGCCAAAAACTCTTTCACTTTTTCCTTAAGTAACTGCTGGTCCTGCTCGTAACTAGGTGAATTAGCTAACTTATCAGGAAACGATTCCATATGCAATGTCTGCGTTGGGAATGCAAAATTCACACCTACTTCATTGGCAAACTCTATTATAGACAATAAGATCTCGTGTCGCCCCTTAAGCTCATCAGACCATGAAGAAGCCTCAAAGAAAATATAGAACATTACATTGAGGGACGAATTGGCCATTTCATTGAGGTAAATCTCATAGTAATCCTTTCTTGTATCAGGATGATCTTTGACTATTTCTCTAAGACCATTAACAAAAATCTCAATCAAAGCAGGTGGTGTATCATAAGTCAATGCCAACTGTGTGTGAAATCTTCTATATGCTCGCAATCCATGATTATCGACCATTCTGTCTGCTAATGCTCCGTTAGGCACAGAAATCACTGAATTTCTAAAAGTTCGGACGCGAGTTGACCTAAAGCCTACCTCTTCCACCGTTCCATCCACTTCTCCAGATGTGATCCAGTCTCCTACTTGAAATGGCTTATCGATAAAGATCATCAACGATCCAAAGAAATTCTTAATGGTATCTTGGGCAGCCAGTGCAAAAGCCAGACCTCCAATAGAAAGACCAGCAAGTATTCCTGTAATATTCACATGAAGGTTATCCAATATGACCAACACCCCTATCGAAATCACAAAAGTCTTAAGAATTTTCCGCGCTAATGGGACCAATTGATCATCCAAATTGCTCTCAGTTTTAGCAGCTAGCTTTCTCAAGTACATACCAAAAACATCTACCAGCCTATAAAAGAATACTATTGCGAATATTGGCCAGACTGAAGTCAATAGTAGTACTACATATTTATTTATTCCTATCGGAAACTGCAACACCGGCATAAACAATATCAACAAATAGAAAATAAATAAATAACTAATTGGTTTCGCTGTAGGTCGTACTACTTCATCAGCCAATCTCACATAACCAATCTTATGCAACAAGTTCAAAATGATTTTCTCAAACAGTAAAGTGAAGACTTTATGGATTATAAAACTCATCAATATGATCAAAAACAGACCAACAATCTGCCACAAATACAGTCCCAAATATTTCCTTCCATTATTAGGGAAAATATCAACTAACTTATCCGTTCCAATTGGATAAACTTCTTTGTACCATTGGTCTATTTTATTTATCGTACTCTTGCTATAATACCAGTTCTCCCCCCTCTTGACTAAATACAACTGTGGTAGTGCACGCCTATTAATATAATAACGTCCTCTATTGGTAATACTATCAACATAATCCTCTTCTTGAGGCAATTCACCCATATCTACAAAAATCCCCTTTCCATCAAGCACTCTTTTCAACTTTAGTGCATATGACTTTGCCAAAGACTCATCATTCAAGTCTGCAACATCAATTACCTTAGCAGATATCTCAGGATAGAATGTCTCATCTTGAAGATATTTCAAGTGAGTTAGTATTGTTTGATATGGTGTATTTAATTGATAAGGCTGATCTTTAAGACTTTCAGACTCATCAATTTGTCCAAAAACAACTACGTAACTAAAAATGAATAATATTAAAGTTGATACTTTTTTCATCCTGTTTGTTTTATGCTAGTAAGAATACTTATTTACCTGATCCTCAAATACTGAATATATAATGGTCTTATTCTTGTTAGAATCCTTCAATAAACCTATTTCGAATTCATTGTTAATAGGTACATTATTGAGCAACTTTCCTTCATAATTATATACATATCCAAAACCTTGAATAAAATCATTGACAACATATATGTTATCAATTCCCCCTAGGTCATAATACTGCAGACTACGAAGATCACTAGTTAAATAGTCTTTCTCAACAATTATTTCTTCACGTGCATTTAATAGAGACAGCCTAAATGCGTTTTGTCTTGTAATAACAAAATCATTCTCAGTAACACCTTCGATCAATTCGAAGAATGTATCCTTTGTAGGTTTATAAAATTGCTTTTTAGCCTGAATTTCCCCGTTCAAGTTGAACTGTAATAATTCTCCGTCATTACTTATGGTACTGAACAAAGTATGTTCGAAATCTCGGCCCACATTAATATGCACTTCGCCTGATACTTCATTTTCTAATTTCAGTGGAAAGCCTTTAAAGTATTCTCCTTTTCGATTCATTACATTAATCTCTCCGTTAGATTGAATAGCCACAATAGCATCTTTACCCCTTACTCTAATATGCTTTAGAGAGGCTATCAATGAGTTTCCCATCTTTTTTGGCTCCCATCCCTTTAGGATCTTTCCTTCCTTATCATACATGTACAGACTTCCTTTTTCATCTGAAATCAAAATTCGATAATTTTTAGCATGATCATAGTCCAATACAGACAATTGCTTGATCTCAAAACCTACATCGAGCGGGAAAATGCCTACTTCATCCCCATTCCTGTCTAACACATAAATCAATTGTCCTGCTGCAAAAAGATACTGAAGTTTTCTATTTTTATAAAAATCAATCTGATGAACCTTACTGCTTATTGCTTTCCCGATAGAATCTTGCCAAGAGATCGCTCCTTCATGATCTATTAAATAAATATTCTTTAAAGAATCTTGTATAACAATCTCTCTGAATTGCGGCAGCATGTGATTTCTCACAACAAAAGGTTTAGTCAATGCACTCGATTCGAGATAGGTAGTATTCTCAGTATCAAAATTTAATGAAGTAGGTACAGTTCTTTTTATATCATATTGTAACATTATATTGGTATAAAATTGGCCATCAATATTACTAAACTGGATCGCACCCATCCCTATTCCCTTTAAAATCTGTTGATTAGATAGAAATTCCTTCATCCATGTCTCATTCAATGCATTTCTCAATACTATATCACATTGACTATAATCAAAAAAGTAACTGAAGTTCGCTTCTTCTAAAGTATTTGATAACCATTGACTTTTAGCCGATGTTCTTCCCCATGTATCCTCATGTTCTAGACTGTTAATCAATACATGCATTGATTCCAATTCATTGGCAAACACTAAATAATTATCTATTACTGAGTAATAACTGACAGGAAATCCTTTATATAATGTCCCAAATACTTTTTCAGGAAATTCCGACACAGGTAGTTCTTTAATTAATACATCTCCATAATTCTCATAGAATACAGTATCTCGAGACTGTCTAGCGACCATCTCTGTTAGCCAATTCAATTGATTCAAAGCATCGTTCACATCCCTTACATCAATTAACAACAATTGACCTTGTGCTTTCCCATTCGTGTTAAGATTAACTAATGCCAATTCCTCACCTATCCAATCTATCATCCTACTCACATCCCAGTATTTCAATGAATCAAATGGTATTACTTGCTTTTTCCTGGCAAACCAAGAGTCTGCATCACTTATTCCAAAATGCATTACTGAACTTGCCAAATTTGGCACATATCCATTTATCGAAAGATTTACTGGTATCTGCCCTTTCATTCTATCCAAGACATCACCACTATTTGAGTAAGTGAATCCACTTAATGACAACGAATGGTCAGAAACCTTAACGTCAAGAAAAGTAGAAGTTCCAAGATTATCAATACCATGTCCCGAAGTAAAAGTCTTCACAAAAACATTTAATGCTTTTGTGTTAACATAGAGGTCTCCATGATCATTTTTCAGCTTATTTGCCTTGAAAGATTCTGCATGCGCTGATCTGAAAGAAACTTCTGCAGAGGAACCTATTGTTCTAATAACATCTTCCACAAGGAATGATGTTTGACTTACTATTAGTATTCCATCTTCAATGAAATAGGAGAGTTGAATAAGATTCCCTTTTATTTCAAAAATCTCTCTTTCGTTATAGACTCTTTGTGACAGAATGGAATTACTTTTTTTGATTAAGTCATTAATATATCCCCGTATCAATGTTTCGTTTTCATTTGAGATATTTATGAAAAATATCAAATCCAAACCCTCCTTAGCTACAGAATGTACCGATATTAGTATATCTAGTTCATCTATTAACTCTAATTGTCTGCTATACTTACTAGTATCTAACAAGGACCACACTTCGTTAATATCATCAAACAAGTCAAGTTTCAATAGCCCTTTTCCTACTCCTGTTCCCTTTAAAAATTGGAATTTCTTCGCAGTACTTGCTATGTCATAAACACCAACTGCATTATCCGGAACAAAATCCCATATACTTTTATTCAGTTTAGGATAGTAGTGACTCTTAACAAAGTAGCTTGTGCATATAATTAATACGAGGCCGATCAATACAATTAGTTTCTTCAAAAGATTAGCATATTTATTTTCATTCAAAGTAAACAAAATGAAATGGAAAATCACAGCATAAAAAAAGCCTCAATTAACAAAAATTGAGGCTTTTAAATAATAAACTGGCAACGACTTACTCTCCCACCTGTTACAGCAGTACCATCAGCGCTGAAGGGCTTAACTTCTCTGTTCGGAATGGAAAGAGGTGGACACCTTCGCTATAGTCACCATAAAATCTTTAAATCTATTTC
>JAWUWD010000017.1:0-22408 GCA_034112085.1 Cyclobacteriaceae bacterium | reverse complement strand
TTTTCATAGGTGAATTTACTCATTACATCCTTATTGAGATTTATATAAAAAATTGATTTTCAATGTTTTATATAATTAAGCATATCAATGTCATATTTATGAGCTACCAATCAAAATCTTTATGCTGTATGTTTGCTGGATCAATCAAGTAATGGCCGAACTGCTTCTGTAACTGAACTCATTAATGAAGCCCTGAGAATCACTGATAATGCTGGAGAAATAATCAAACAGCAGAGAAATGCCAGAAGTAGCTGGCGCCCATCAGGAAGAATCAAAGCCTGGGATCAAATAGTTGGAAGCACTAATAATTATATCAGTGTCTTTAGTCATTGGGAATACTACGATTGCGATGAAACAGACCCACAAGAAATTAACGCTAGAACAATAGTGATCAAGCCTAGATGCCAAAGAGCAGTCTACACATATGAAAACAGGCCAACACCCGGTAGCCATATACCAGTGGCGGGTGTCAAAGTGCGGGCGAGAAGATGGTTCACCACGCATACTGGATACACTGATAGCAACGGTAACTTCTCATGCAACGGCACATTTGAAAGAGATGCAAACTACAGTATCCAATGGGAAACAGGAGATTATGATATCAGAGACGGGTTGGTTGGTCAGGCGATATACAATGGACCAAAGCAAACGGGTAATTGGAACCTGAATATTTCGAGTGGTAAATCCCTGCGCTATGCAACTATCCATAGGGCAGCCTATAGATATCATTCTCAAGATATCGGTGGTCTCAAGCGCCCTAACATTTCAGTTAGATTGAAACTCGCCTATATGGACGGTGAAGGCACAGGAGTTAATTGGGGTAATGTATGGCAATCGTTTATTGGGGGAGGAATAGTGCCTAACATTCTTATTTATAGAAAATCAAAAATTACCGGAAACGATTATACAGAAGATTTCATTTTCAGAACAACCATTCACGAAATAGGACATGCATCTCATATAGAACTTATGAATGCTGGACTCATTCAATTTGGCCAAGTGTCAAAAATAATACGTGAGAGTTGGGCTGATGCTATCGAGTGGCATATTACAGACATTGAGTACAGATATCATGGAGAGGCTGATTATAGTGATCCTGAAACTAGCTTTCTCACAGGGGATAGTCACAAACAGTGGTGGGAACGATCAGATGGCCTGGATTATACCCCAATTCTCATTGATTTGGTAGATGATTGGAATCAATTGACAGAAAACGGAGGAATTAGACCTGATGATAACGTGTCAGGATATACAATGGCAGATATGGAATCCCAATTTATGAAACATGTATATGGCGTACATAGTCTTGGTGAAGAACTTCGATCTCATAAACCGAGTGGAGTGACCGATGCCCAAATAAATACTTATTTTGCATTCTACTAAACTCATAATCATGAGACCAATTCATATATTTATTGCATCCTTAACAACACTAATGACAGGGTGCGTTGAACCTGATGATCCCCAACCAACAGGTGAATTATACTTTCTAGAGTTATCTAATAATTCGAGTCACAATATAAAGATTGATCGATTTCGAAGCCACGGAGAAAAGAAAAATCCATATTTCCTAAAAGCAACAGCCGATACAGTAATTAGTCATTCTTATGATGATGAGCCTATTTCGCTATTCTATGTGTTTGGAGTTTCTGCTGAAGTTATCTATGACGATGATATCTCAATCTTCCACACACGAGAGTTAGAGCAAGATGCGAGTAGAAGTTTATTTCTCCCATCTTCTTATGAAGGAGGAAAAGTAACTGATGTACAGTATATTTTCTCCTATGAGTTTACTGATGCAGACTATGATGAAGCTGTAGAATTGGGTGGGTAAACATTCAGTCTTATTGTTTAATAACAAAACCCACGTGACATCACTTGGGTTTTGTTATTTATTGTTTTTCATCTGTGAACAATAAATCACACTAGCGCTACAACAATAAATACTCAATGGTCAAACCAAAAAAAAATGGCCCCACAAGTCACAAATAAACATAACTCTTTTAGTTAAATTCATAGATCAATCAATGTTAAACTTACCAATATGAAGAGAATTGTATCGTTACTATCTTTTATTTTATTGACAAGCTGCACAGAACCATATAAAGAGGTATTACCATTAACAACTCAATATTTTTTAGAACTTAATAACAGATCATCTCATAAAATAGAAATTGAACGCTATGATAGCAAAGGTGTAGGTTTCGCAACATATACTTTAAACTCACAACAAGACACTGTGATATTTCGCTCTTATGATAGTGAGCCAATAGAATTATTCCTCATATTTGGTTTTACAACCACTGTAATCTATGACGATAACATCTCGATAGTTCACACCAGACAAGAGGTGCAGCCAGTTAGCAGAAGTTTGTTTTTTCCTTCTTCTTATGAAGGCGGTAAGGTGACTGATGTCCAATATATTTATACTTATGAATTTACTGATGCAGACTACGATGAGGCCGTAGAGTTGGGTGGGTAATATTGAGGTCTAATTTACAATTATGATTAAAAATGTAATGTTACTATTCTTGGCTGTAATAAGTAGTTGTATTGTTGAGACTGAACCTGAATACCCAATACCAACGGACGAATATTTTCTAGAGCTGATTAATAAATCATCTCATACAATAGAGATTGAGCGATTAAGTAATGGTATTGTATTTCAGTCTTATGTATTAGGTTTATCTGAAAGCATTATAATTTCAGATTTTTATGAGCGTGAACCAATTGAATTATTCTATGTTTATGGTGATTCCACCAGAGTAATTTACGATGATGACATATCAGTATTTCATAATCGTGAAGAGGTGCAATCGGTTAGCAGAGGATTGATGTTACCATCATCATATTCAGGTGGCAAGGTCTCAGATGAGGATTATGAATTTGCTTATGAGTTTACTGATGCAGACTATGATGAAGCTGTAGAGTTGGGTGGGTAAGTATTGAGATTCAAGTGTTAAATAACAAAGCCGAAGTGATATCACTTCGGCTTTGTTATTTATTGTTGTTTTTTTGGCTTCAGACTGTGAACTATACCACCACCTTCGCCTTGTTGTAATTATCTATCGAAACAAAGTAATCTGGGTCTTCTAGGACGTTGACATCACAGATTTTATCCGCACGTTTGATGAGCGTCACGCAATCCTGGCTTAAGTGACGTAAGTGAATTTTCTTTCCAGCTTTGAGGTATCTTTCGTCCAATTTATTGATGGCTTCGATAGCTGACTGATCCATGATTTTGGATTCCTTAAAATCAATAATCACTTCCTCAGGGTCTTCATTTATTTCAAACTTAGAAGTGAATAAGGTCGTTGACCCAAAAAATAATGGCCCAAATATTTCATAGTGTTTGATCCCATGATCATCAGTGAATTTTCTCGCACGAATTCTAAGTGCATTTTCCCAAGCGAATACTAGTGCTGCAACTATTACTCCAGCGAAAACAGCTATTGCCAAGTCAAAGAATACGGTCACAACTGTCACCAGTACAATCACTATTACATCCGAATTAGGTACTTGATTAACTATCTTGAATGAGTTCCAAGCAAATGTCCCAATCACCACCATAAACATCACACCTACCAATGCCGCAATCGGTACCATCTCTATATAAGTAGAACCAAATAGCACAAATCCAAGTAGCGATAAAGCCGCTACTATACCTGACAATCTACCACGTCCACCTGATTTGATATTAATAATACTCTGCCCGATCATCGCACATCCTCCCATTCCACCAAAAAAACCATTAATCAAGTTTGCAGCACCTTGTGCTACACTTTCACGATTACCACTTCCACGAGTCTCTGTTAGTTCATCAATAAGGTTTAGCGTCATCAGAGATTCGATCAAGCCAATAGCTGCCAATATCATCGCATAAGGAAATATAAAAGTAAGGGTTACCCAACTTAGTGGGACACTAGGCAATGCAAATGTTGGCAAACCAGCTTTGATACCAGTACCACCTCCTGCTACTATAAATGACTTAACAGTCTCTGTATCGACTCCTCCAAAAACAACAATTAAAGATACTGAGATGATTGCAATCAGAGCTGCTGGCACTTTTTTGGTTAATTTTGGCAAACCAAACATAATCCCCATCGTCAATAACACCAACCCAAGCATTGTCCACAATGCTTCTCCTGTCATCCATTCTCCATTGACTTTGAACATCCCTAATTGGGACATGAAAATCACTATTGCTAATCCATTCACAAACCCCATCATCACTGAGTGAGGAATCATTCTTACAAATTTACCAAGTTTGAAAAACCCTGCAGCAGCTTGTATTATCCCAGTAAGAACGAGCGTTGCAAATAAATATTGAAGCCCCATATCAGCCCCTAGTTCATTTCCTTCTTTCACCAAACTCACCATCACCACTGCCAACGCTCCAGTAGCTCCAGAGATCATTCCTGGCCGCCCTCCAAAAATAGCAGTAACAATCCCCATCATGAATGCACCATACAATCCCACTACCGGTGATATCCCTGCTACAAATGCAAATGCAACTGCTTCCGGCACTAGCGCTAATGCTACCGTGAGTCCAGAGAAAATATCATCTTTAATGCTGCCTTGGGCTTTGTCGATGAATGAGTACTTCATATTTAGAGGTTTGGTTTGAGCGCGCAAAGGTAGCAATATCCTATTCAATCACCATCATTCGTTCAAGATTGGTTTATTTACCATTTGATTCTCCTCTATGATCTATAGAAAGCAATAAAATATACCCTCACTATATTGATTGCATTAGTGATTTTTGGGCTGATTGCTTTAAGATTACCTTATGGAGATGGTGAGTTTTATCCTGATCTATCTGCTTCACCAACTATTCCCAAGGACTCTTTGGAAGTATTCTTTGAATTTAGTGAGCCACTGGGAAACATAGCGGTCTCTGGTATGAATCCTGTATTCTTTACAGTTCATCCAAAGACTAGCGGAGTTTTAGGAAGGTAGATTACTCCACAAAACTCATCTTAATCATGTTAGTCTTTCCACGAGCATCTATTGGCATACTGGCAGTATTGATATAGACATCCCCTGATTTTAAATGGCCTTTATCTACCAATATTTTTTCCAGATCAGCAATAGTAGCATCTGTAGACACTTCATTATTGTAGTAAAAACCTCTCACTCCCCAAATCAAATTGATCGTCTTAAGCAATGGGCGATTACTGGTGAAAATGAAAATCCCTGCTTTTGGTCTGTTCGATGATAATTGAAATGCTGTATATCCTGATTGAGTCATACCGATCAACGCTTTGGCTCTAATCGCCTTAGCCATTCTACATGCGGACAACACCAATGTGTCATTATAAAACAAAGGAGAATCTCTATTTACAGAAACGTCATGGTTAAAATAAATATCAGCCTCCTTTTCAACACTTTTTATGGTCTTCACCATACTCTTCACCACTTCTATAGGGTATTCCCCTGCAGCAGTTTCTGCGGACAACATTAATGTATCCGCTCCATCCATTACTGCATTAGCCACATCATTTGTTTCAGCTCTCGTAGGCCTTGGGTTTTCAATCATACTCTCCATCATCTGCGTAGCGATAATCACTGGCTTAGCAGCTTCATTACACTTCTTCACAATGTTCTTCTGAACCATTGGCACCTCTTCCATGAAGATTTCAACTCCTAAGTCTCCTCTTGCAACCATGATGGCGTCCGCTGTCGCAATGATTTCATCAATATGACTTAGCGCTTCTGGTTTCTCAATTTTAGCAATGATTTTTGTTTGCTTGCCTTCCTTTTTTATCAATTCACGCAGTTCATGTATATCATCAGGTCTACGCACAAAAGACAGTGCAACCCATTCCAGATCATGAGACAATCCAAATGCTAAATCTTTAAGATCCTTTTCCGTTAAACATGGGGCAGAAACTTCCGAAAAAGGAAGGTTAATTCCCTTTCTCGATTTTACTTTTCCACCGTACACAACTTCAGTCACTACATGATTACCTTCAACAGACTTTACTTTTAACTCGATCTTCCCATCATCAATTAAGATCATTGCTCCCGGCTTAACATCTGTAGGCAAATATTTATAAACAGTACTTCCCATATGCCCATTACCTACCATTTCTTCGGTGGTAATGATAAACTCATGTCCTTTCTTAATTTTCGTCCCCTTTTCCATCTCACCGAGTCTGATTTTGGGTCCTTGCAAATCCTGAAGCATAGATACATTAGTACCCATTTCATCATTCAAGGCATTAACATTATTAATTACCTTCAAATGATCTTCGTGCGTACCATGAGAGAAATTTAAACGAAACACATCCACACCAGCTTCTATCAATAGCTTTAATGTTTCTTTCGTATTAGATGCCGGTCCTACAGTGGCAATGATCTTAGTTTTATTGAAAGTAATTTGGTTGTCCATATAGCTAAAAGAGAAAGTTATCCCTGGATTTAAGTGTGTTTATATCAATTTCATTAATCAGTTGCAGTCCTTCAATTTTTCTGAGCTCTTGCAATAGATCACTAGAAGTAAAAGTATGGATTATTCCGCTTACCATTACAAAATAATCAAAGTGTTTCATTTCAGGAACGAGGTATGATTGAGGTTTTTGCTCTTGGACTACCATCTTATTCTTGAAAAGTCGGATCTCACTATTTTCTGTTACATGGGTATAGTTAATCACTTCATGAGCCTCATTTTTGAGCTCAACTATATATTCATCGGCCCTCGCCAAAGTCAGTTTCAAGAATTTATTAATTAGCCATGCCAACTTATACCCCTTGATATTGGTGGATATGCCATATAGCTCAAAATCATATTCATATTCTACTACAAGCTTCTTTGCTTTCATGTATTTTTTCTACTGACTACTTTAGTAATATTACGCACTTACCCATGATGGGGTATCTGTATTGAGTATAAAACAACAAGATTAAAGTTTACAATAATTGATTTTGTTAGTCAAAATCAATCCATACAACGTGCAAATCAACAAAAAATAACTTTAAAAAAATTGTTTGACATTAGATTTTAAATGCATTTCTTTGCAGGAGTATTTTCACTAATAAAATATTAAACAAATGTCTGAAATTGCACAAAAAGTAAAAGGTATCATTATCGATAAGTTAGGAGTTGAAGAATCTGAGGTAACTCCTGAGGCGAGCTTCACTAACGATCTAGGAGCAGATTCGTTGGATACTGTCGAATTGATCATGGAATTCGAAAAAGAATTCAATATTTCTATCCCAGATGACCAAGCTGAAAACATAGGCACAGTAGGTCAAGCTATTTCTTACTTGGAAGAGAACGTAAAATAATTTCATCCTATAACATTAACTTCTTTTATGTCAATTAGAAGAGTTGTAATCACAGGAATGGGTGCATTGACACCCATTGGAAACACTGTCCCGGAATTTTGGGATGGGCTTTCTAATGGGGTCAGTGGTGCTGCTCCTATCACAAGGTTTGACGCTGAACTTTTCAAAACGAAGTTCGCATGCGAACTTAAAAATTTCAATGTTACGGATCATCTAGATCGAAAGGAAGCCCGTAAGATGGATCCTTTCACGCAATATGCTATGGTAGCCGTAGCAGAAGCGATGAAAGACTCTGGACTTGATCTTGAATCAATCGACCTTGATCGTGCTGGCGTCATTTGGGGCTCTGGTATCGGTGGATTACAGACTTTTCAGGATGAAGTGAAAAATTATGCTACTGGAAACGGTACACCTCGGTTCAATCCATTCTTTATTCCTAAGATGATTGCAGACATTAGCTCTGGATACATCTCAATGAAGTACGGATTTAGAGGACCTAACTTCGTAACAGTCTCTGCATGTGCCTCTGGTACTAATGCAATGATTGATTCGTTGAATTATATTAAGCTTGGACACATGGATATTGCTATATCTGGTGGCTCTGAAGCGGCAGTAACTGAAGCTGGTATGGGTGGATTCAACGCCATGAAAGCTTTATCTGAAAGAAATGATTCTCCTGAAACTGCTTCCCGTCCTTTCGATAAAGAAAGAGATGGATTTGTATTGGGAGAAGGTAGTGGTGCGGTCATATTAGAAGAGTATGAGCACGCCAAAGCACGTGGTGCTAAAATTTATGCGGAAGTACTTGGTGGTGGAATGTCAGCAGACGCCTACCACATTACTGCTCCCCATCCTGATGGCCTTGGCGCTACTAATGTGATGATTAACGCCTTAAGAGATGCCAAAATAAGTGCAGAAGAGGTTGACTATATCAATGTTCACGGCACTTCAACTCCATTGGGAGATGCAGGAGAAGCTAAAGCTATCTTGAAAGTATTTGGTGAGAATGCTTACAAACTCAATATTAGCTCGACTAAATCAATGACTGGTCACCTACTTGGTGCAGCGGGCGCTATTGAGGCAGTAGCGTGTATTCTGGCAATCCAAAACAATGTGATCCCTCCGACCATCAATCATACGACTGATGATGACACACTTGATCCAAATCTCAATTTCACCTTTAACAAAGCGCAAAAGCGTGATGTAAAAGTTGCCATGAGTAATACCTTTGGATTTGGAGGACACAATACATCAATTATTTTTAGACAAATAGAAGAATAGTGTCGCGTGCAGCTTCAAAGCGCATATTAAACATCTTTCGAACAACTTCTATTCAAGACAAAGTTCTTGCATCTGCCATAAAGTCTATGGTCGGCAGCAAACCTTTGAATATATCACTGTACCAACTCGCAATCAGCCATAGCTCAATTGCCAAGACCAATCGTGAGGGATTCAAAGAATCCAATGAACGACTAGAGTTTCTTGGAGACGCTATATTGGGTTCTATAGTTGCAGAGTATCTATTCAAAAAATACCCTTTCAAAGATGAAGGATTTCTTACGGAGATTCGCTCTCGAATAGTCAATCGTGAATCACTTAATCTACTAGGTCGAAAAATTGGTCTTAATAATATTGTCGCATTCGACAATCAAAACAGATCTCGTACACATAAATCTATTTATGGCAATGCATTAGAAGCATTGGTGGGAGCTGTATATCTCGATCGTGGATATTTATTTTGCAGCAAATTCATTATCAAAAAGTTATTAATTCCGCATTTCGATATAGAAGAACTTGTTAAAAATGACACCAATCATAAGAGTAAAATCATCGAGTGGGCACAACGACAAGGTCAAGACGTGGCTTTCGAAATCGTGAATATCAAGAGCGTTGGAAATCATAAAGAATTTACCGCACATGTGATTATTGACAATGAGATGAAAGGTGAAGGCTTTGGTCACAACAAGAAAAAGGCTGAGCAGGCAGCTGCTGCTGCTGCTTGTGAAACACTAGAGATATAAATTATGCGAAAACTCATCATCGCAGGAGCTACACTCAATCAAACCGCTATCAACTGGAAGGAGAATAGACAAAATATTCTTGCAGCAATCAAAGAAGCCAAAGAGCAAAAAGTTGACATCCTTTGTCTTCCTGAACTTTGTATCACTGGGTACGGGTGTGAAGATTTATTTTTAAGTGAATGGATTTACGAACGTGCTTTTAGCGAATTAATGGATATCCTTCCATTTTGTTCGGATATAGTAGTGTCAATTGGATTACCTGTGAAGCTAGAGGGCAAAGCTTACAATTGTAGTGCAATGATTGAAAATGGCAAAATTCTCGGGATTTATGCTAAACAAAATCTAGCCAATGATGGTGTCCATTACGAACAACGTTGGTTTACTCCTTGGCCTAAAGACACTTCATTAATTATCAGCTTCTCAGACTCATCATATGAAATAGGCGACCTAATCTATAATCTTAAAGGAATAAAAATTGGGTTTGAAATTTGTGAAGACGCTTGGGTAGCGGATCGACCAGGATGTAGACTTCATGAAAAAGGTGTAGATCTAATCATCAATCCAAGTGCAAGTCACTTTGCCTTTGGGAAGTCAATAACAAGAGAACGATTGGTAATAGATTCATCTCGAGATTTCGAGTGTACTTATTTATACACCAATCTTCTTGGTAATGAGGCAGGTCGTATGGTCTATGATGGCGAAATATTGATTGCTCAGAAAGGTCAGTTGATTGCTCAAAATGAGCATCTGTCTTTCCTGCCCTATCAAGTGATTGCAGCTTCAGTTAATTTTGACGAAAATAAATCTGAAATCATCTGTGAATCTAATCACCTTTCGAAAAATGAATCTTTTGAAAGAGCCGATGCACTTGCGTTGTATGATTACTTGCGTAAAAGTAAAAGCCGAGGCTTTGTGCTCTCATTGAGTGGCGGAGCAGACTCTGCCACCTGTGCAGTATTAGTCTCTTCGATGGTCAAAATTGGAACAGACACCTTAGGTGTAGATCAATTCTTAAGAAATATTGGGCAACAAAAACTAATCACTTCACTCCCTTCGACTGATCAGAACAAATTCATTGTTAGTAAGCTTCTAACCTGTGTATATCAAGCTTCTGAAAACTCTTCAGAGGTGACCAGAAGTGCTGCTAAAGCCTTATCCAATTCTATTGGAGCTTCATTTATAGAATGGTCCATACAGGATGAAGTGGATAGTTATTCCTCCAAAATAGCCTCTGCGTTGATTCGTGAACTATCTTGGGAAACAGATGACATTGCTCTGCAGAATATTCAGGCAAGATCCCGTTCGCCAATCATCTGGATGTTAGCAAACATCAAAAAAGCTTTGCTTTTGACAACCTCAAACAGAAGTGAGGGAGATGTCGGATATACTACCATGGATGGTGACACTAGCGGAAGCATTGCGCCTATTGCAGCTGTAGATAAGCCATTTATTAGACAATGGCTCAAATGGGCTGAACGTTCATTGGATTACGTGGGTCTGCAAGAAGTAAATGCACAAGCTCCGACTGCAGAACTTCGCCCTTCGGGGGAACATCAAACCGATGAAGATGACTTGATGCCTTATGATATTATGGTTGCCATTGAACGAATCGCCATTGAACAACATGGATCGCCAACGGAAGTGTTAATAGAATTGAATGGACAGAAGCTAGCTCCCAAAGAAGAACTCAAAGTGTACATATCTAAATTCTATAGACTCTGGAGTATAAACCAATGGAAACGTGAACGACTAGCCCCATCCTTTCACTTGGATGACTTCAATATTGATCCAAAAACGTGGTGTAGATTCCCTATATTATCTGGAAATTTCTCTGATGAGATTGAAGAGATGATGAATAACTAAGTGATTAACTTCATATTAACGATAAATGATTCTTCGACTGTTTCTTTTTCCCAATTCAATCAATCATATTTGAAGCTTATTTGAAAACCATAACATGACAAGTTTTATAATCTGGAGTGCTAATCCCGAAATTTTCAGTTTCTTACCCATCCGATGGTACGGATTAATGTTTGCTATGGGATTTATTCTGAGCCAACAAGTCATGTACTATATCTATAAGCAAGAGGGAAAACCTCAATCAGACATTGATACAGTAACTGTTTTCTTAATCATAGCTGTCATCGTTGGTGCACGTTTAGGCCATGTTATTTTTTACGAACCGAACATCTTACTAGAGAGACCTCTGGACGTCTTCTTACCAGTTAGGTTTACTCCTGAGTTCAAGTTTGTAGGGCTTCAAGGGCTCGCTAGCCATGGAGGTGGAATAGGCATATTCATTGCACTCTGGCTTTACTCCAAATACGACATCACTGTCAAAGGTCTCAAGATCAAAGTCAAAAAAATCACACGTAAAGGACAAAGTTATTTCCAAGTTCTAGATAGAATAGCTATCGTGATAGCACTTACCGGTTGTCTTATCCGGATGGGAAATTTTGTCAATTCAGAGATTGTAGGCAAGCCCACAGAAAGTGACTACGGAGTAGTATTTGCAAGAAATGCAGAGAATGTACTTACCGGCAATAATAGTCCTCTTGAAGTAGTCTCTTTTGACAAGAGATCTGGAGATGCACTCAATGGATATCAACCAATCACTATACAAGCTACTTTCAAAGATGGAGATTATGACAAGTCTAGCATTGAACAGTATATAGAAGTAAGCCTCAAAAATACACTATCAAGCCATTCTTATGTCGCTGAGAATATTTATCAACCCGCTGATTTACCCATTGAATATTCACTGGAGCAAAAAGGAGGAATATTTGTAGCAAATATTTCATCATATGGGATCGCCAGACATCCTGCTCAACTTTATGAATCCATATCATATTTGTTAATTTTCATTCTTTTATTTTCTATCTGGAGAATAAAAAAACAGGATACAGCAGAAGGTAGAATCTTCGGATTAATGTTAATCATCATGTTTGGTCTGAGATTCTCATTCGAATTTATAAAAGAAAATCAAGTTGCCTTTGAAGAGGGGATGAGTCTTAATATGGGGCAATGGCTAAGCATTCCACTCATCATTCTCGGGATTGTTATTTTCATTAGATCATTTTCTAACCAACACGAGTCAACACTTCAATCATCACCAAAAAAAGGAGAATAGCATTTGATTATCTTTAAATATTGGTCAAATCTATGAGCGAGATCTACACTATAAAGTGTATCTTTCGGGTCTTTCAATACTGAAATGAACATACCTTTTGTGAAATATTGCACAGCCACAATCATGCTATCTCTTTGGATAGGCTATGGGAATGCGCAATCAAATTCACCAATAGACACAACTGCCATACGGTATGTCTCTATTGACAATATCTTCGTGATTGGAAATAAGCGCACCAAAGAATCCATTATCCTTAGAGAATTGATAGTGAAAAAAGGCATGCAAATCAACTACAATGATTTGTTAAAGCACATGGCCAGTGACCAAAAAAACATCTACAACACACGCCTATTTAATACAGTCACAATCAATGCCTTAGACTTAAGCAAAAGCCAAGTAGATGTGGTTGTACAAGTTGACGAGCGGTGGTACACTTATCCTTTCCCCATCTTCAAAATTGCTGATAGAAATTTTAACGATTGGCTGGGAAATCAGGGGGGCGACCTCAGTAGGGTCAACTATGGAGGTAAGTTTTCACAATACAACATGAGAGGA
The DNA here is from genome assembly GCA_034112085.1 of Cyclobacteriaceae bacterium. Lineage (GTDB taxonomy): Bacteria > Bacteroidota > Bacteroidia > Cytophagales > Cyclobacteriaceae > JAWUWD01. The sequence continues at coordinate 9,412 of JAWUWD010000017.1, read as the reverse complement.
AGAAATGAAAAACTTAGTATTTCAGCTCAGTTTGGTTTTACCAAAAACTACAGCCTTTCCTACAGGATCCCTTACATCGATAGAAGTCAAAAAAATGGACTTGAATTCAAAGTAGGATATGGCGAACGGAAAAGTATAGCCTATTCAACAATAGATCATAAACTAATATTTAACGCCTCCGAGAATATCCAATTCAAAGAAATTTTCAGTTTGATAACATACACTAGGAGAAGTCTATTCTATGACTTTCATAGGGTAGTCTTGGAGTTCAATAAGAGTACTATTAGCGATAGCCTATTGCTCTTAAATTCCCGTTACTTTTCTAATGGGCAGAACGAACAACAATATATAGCCTTAAAATATGCTTACACAAAAGATAAGCGCGATGTAGCAGCATATCCACTAAATGGATATCGCATCCAGGGTGAGATCAGTAAAATTGGTCTAGGACTATTTAATGAAATAGATATTCTGGACATCCGATTAACTTATGATCGGTATTTCGCCATAGGTAAAAAATTCTATCTATCCATTTATTCCAGAGGAGTCGCTAGCTCTCCCAATAATCAATCATACCGATTATTCCCAAGCTTAGGAAGGCAGCGAGATTTTATCAGAGGTTATGAGCTTTACCTTATCGAGGGGAGCAGATATGCCCTTAATAAAATGTCTTTCAAAAAGGAGCTTCTCAAAGGAGTAAGACCAATGAATATGTTTGGGGTGAAACAATTTAAAACTTTCCCATACGCGCTCTATTTAAAGACATACTTTGATGTAGGTTATGTTAATAATTTCAACGAGTATGAGCAAAGCGATCGCTTTACCAATAAGGCCATTTATGGATCAGGAATAGGTTTAGACTTTGTTACGCTATATGATCTTGTCATTCGAACAGAATACTCGATCAATGATGCCAAAGAGCATGGGTTCTATTTTCACTTCAGTAAGGGTTTTTAATTCTCTTCTTCTTACCTCTTGGTGTAACTTCATACCAATCTCCGACCCTCTTACCCATTATATAATTGCCATGGAAGGATAAACTCCCATCCTCTCTATAAAAATTCCACTCACCATTTTCCTTCCCCTCAAAGTATCTACCTTCTTGAATAAGAAGCCCCAATTCATTGAACACTTTCCAACTCCCGTGTGGCAATCCATCATGATATTCCACCGCACGTTGAAACTTGCCGTTTTTGTGATAATAGTCCCATATCCCCCCATAAACTCCACTTAAGTAAACTCCACTTTTATAGAGTGACCCGTCCTCATGATAATAGAATGCTGAATCTTCAAGTAAGTCTTCCACCCAATTCTCCTGACCGATCATCACACCACTCTCTGAATAGTATTTCACAATACCATGTAGCTTGCCACTTGAGTAGGGTTCTTGAGCATTCAACTGCTTGCTTGGGTAATAGTACTTCCAAACGTCACTTTTAAGTCCTTTTTTCATCATCCCAATAGACTTGATATTGCCATTCTCATAGAAAATTTCAGTTTGTTGAGCAGACCCCAAGGTCAACACAAAAAAACACAGCATAAAAAACATGGCTCCTCTGAAATTCATTGGTCTAGCATAAAATTGTTTTAACTCAATAAACATAGTATATTATTAGTACCTATGCCAGTGACACTTACCAAAGCATCGCTACTTTTTTCGTTAATAATTTGCTATCTCAGCAGTTATTCTCAGACAAAAGTAGGAGCTCCAAATGAGGCCATCGGTAACGCAACCAGTACGACTAGTAATCTATGGAGTGCGTGGCATAACCCCGCAGGAATCTCCAGTCATCAACAACTCTCATTAGGCATCTCTTATCGTACTGTACAAGGATTGGAAGGGTTCAACACAGCAAGTCTAGCGGTAGCTCTTCCTGCCAAAATTGGAGCTTTTGGTGTTGGAGTTTCTCGATTTGGAGATCAGCTGTATAATGAACAGCAGGTGAGCCTATCTTATGGTAGCAAGTTTGGCATTACTGATCTCGGGATTCGTCTGGCTTATCATCAATACCATTTTGAAGGATTTGGCAATAAGGGTTTACCAATAATTAGTTTTGGAGGAATCACCACCATTACATCTGAATTCTTCATTGGAGCATTTATTGAAAATATCAATCAAGCTAAAATTTCTGACTTTCAAGATGAACGTATCCCTACTATTATGCAAGTTGGTATTTCCTATCACCCATTAGAAAGTATTGCCCTCAATGTAGATATCCAAAAGGATGTGGAATTTGAAGCTACAGTTTTGGTTGGTGTTTCATACGCCATCATTGACAACCTCACGATCAATACTGGGTTTAACACAACCCCAGCGAAACAATTTTTTGGACTGGACCTCAAGGCTAACAATATCAAAGGGAAGCTAAGCTATGCTGTTGCCAATCAAAGAGCCTTAGGCTTTTCCCATCAACTGAGTATTCAATATGATTTGAAAAACAAAAAATGAGACTCAGATATTTCATATTATCGGTCTTCATTTTTTACAGAACTTTTTTATATGGCCAAAACCCACCATTACAAGAAATAGATATTCAATCCTTTGTCGAAGAGCATTTTTCAACTCAAGGTACAAATGCGAACTACGAAGACTTATATGAATCTCTATTTACCTTATTCACCAGTCCCATCGACCTCAATAGAACAAGTTCAAAAGAGCTTCGCTCCCTTAACATCCTATCAGAAATTCAGATAAAATTTTTATTGACTCACATACAATCTACTGGTAAGTTGCTGTCCTTATATGAGCTACAAAGCATTGACCATTTCGATCAACTAATTATAGAGAAGCTACTACCATTCATTAAGATTGGAAATATAAACAGTATTGATAACCGATCTCTATGGCAGAGAATCAAGGAAGAGGATAATAATTACTTATTGATACGGTATGAACAAGCGCTACAAACAAAGAAAGGCTTTAAGGCAGGAAACGATTCTACTCCTGCTAAATATCTCGGTGATCAAGGGAAATATTATATGCGCTTTCGGACAAGCCACAAAAATGATTTCAGTATAGGTTTCACATTAGAAAAAGATGCTGGTGAGCAGTTTATTTGGGAGCCATCTACGAATAGATATGGTACAGATTTTCAGTCTTTTCATGTTCAGGTGCAGAACAAAGGACTCCTCAAGAACTTCATCATTGGTGATTATCAAATGCAAATTGGGCAAGGGCTCCTATCTAGCGCTGGCTTTAGCACAGGGAAAGGTTCTGAGACTATCAATACCGTTAGGAGAAATCACTTAGGACTCCGCCCCTATACATCCGTGATTGAATCTGGGTTCTATCGAGGCGCTGCAGCCACTATTCAACTCAAAACACTCGCCATGACTGGGTTTGTCAGCCGACTAGATAGAGATGCAATATTAAGATCTGACACGATTAACAATGAAGAATTCATCAGTTCACTACAGTCGTCTGGATTTCATCGCACTGATTCTGAGATAGCCGCCAAAAGTGCTATTAACGAAAATGTAATTGGTGGCAACATAGCCCATTTGAGTCATGATAAATACTTGCACCTTAGCGCTACAGCCATTTACAGCACTTACAGTACTCCTCTGATCGTTACTTCAAGATATTATAACCAGTTTGATTTCAGTGATGATCACAATCTGTTACTCGGAATAGCTGGTAGCTATCAATGGCAGAACTTAAATATATTTGGTGAGGCTGGTCGATCTCAAAATGGAGGTGTTGGTGCCATTGGAGGATTCATTACTAGTCTCACTCCTAAGCTCGATTTTGCGCTTTCTCTAAGACATTACTCGGTAGATTTTCATAGTATCTATGGAAGAGCTTTTGGAGAAAACACTATCAATAAAAATGAAAATGGTACTTATTGGGGTCTGAAATACAAGCACAACCGTAAATTCACATTCACAGCATATTATGATAAGTTCAATTTTCCATGGCTGAAGTCTGGAGTGAAATCGCCTTCTGATGGACATGAATATCTAGGAAGATTACGCTACAAACACTCAAAAACTGTGAGCATATATGTCCAATTTAGAGAAGAGAAAAAAGCCAAAAGTATTAACAGCGAGTTGAATCAGATTGACATCCTTAAATCAGGAGTAAAAAGAAACCTCATCATCAACACTGATTATAAGTCTAATAAGAAGGTATCCCTCAAGACCCGTTTTCAAATGAGCAGCTATGATTTAGATAATAACAGCACCTCTGGCGCAGCCATCATACAAGATCTGGTTGTAAAACTCAGGAAATTCACTTTTAGTACCAGGTATGCACTCTTTGATACAGATGATTACGAAAACCGGCAATATGTCTATGAAAAGGATGTATTGTACGCCTTCTCCATTCCTGCCTACGATGAACTTGGAAGTAGAAATTATTTCCTATTACAATATAAACACAATCGACATCTAACATTCTGGGCCAGATATGCTATCACACATTACCGAGATAGAAAAAAAATTAGCTCAGGATCGGAAGAAATAGATGGAAATATAAAATCTGCACTTAAATTGCAGCTTAGAATCAAACTATAAATTCATGCACGCCACAGAACTCTTCACTCCCGGTAATATCCTTGCACTGGTAATAGGTGGAATCGTTTGCGTGATTGTCTTTACAGCCATTTTCAAAAAAAGTAAATAACCACTACAAACCAATATAACCAATGGAAATCAAAGGAAAATTAGTAGAAAAATTCCCTGTACAACAGGTAACCGATGCTTTCAAAAAGCAAGAGTTCGTACTTGAGTTTGCTGAGAACCCACAGTACCCAGAATTTGTGAAATTCGAAACTATTCAAGACAAATGTGGACAGATAGATAGCTTCGCTGTAGGAAGTGAGTTGACAGTCTCGTTCAATCTAAAAGGTCGTAAATGGAATGATCCAAAAGGTGGAACCAAATACTTCAACACCCTGCAAGCATGGAGACTACAAGCAGGCGCAACTGCTGCTGCACCTGCTCCGACTTCGGCCGCTCCACAAGCTGGTGGAATAGACCAACAAGAAGAGCCTGCATGGAATAATGCAAGCGAAGGTGATAGTGATGATCTACCATTTTAATTAGCCCATTGACGAGGTTGCCTCAAGTAACCTCGTTATTGCTTAATTCAGACTAATAGATGAAAATCATCCTTATCATATCACTACTTTACTTTGGAGCATGGAGCAATCCTAATGAAAAAGAAAGAACCATCACCTATGAAGGTCAAGAAGTCCATACCACCTATGGTGTTTCTTCGAGTTTCATCGGGACATATAAAGGCAATAAGACTGGCTACTTAATGCTCAATGAAGACGGTACTGGTCTTTATAAATACGACATCTTTGGTTTCGCCCCAAAAAGTTGTAAAAACCAGCCTATTCAAATTGAGTGGGGTTTTTTACTGAAAAAAGAAGGAGGCACTGTTAAGTTCGACCGAGAATACGGCTTCTCATATCCTATCTTACTCAAAAGCACTAGTGATACGAGTTTTCAGGGATGCAGAGAGTCTGTCTTACTTGACTTTATCTTAGAATATGAAGATGGCTCATTGGGTGTTTCCTCCTCTGATAATTGGAAGAAGTAATATGACTAAATTTTCACACCTAGATAAAAAGAACAACCCACAGATGGTTGATGTGTCTCATAAAGATGTCACTAAACGTACTGCTAAGGCACAGGCTATTATCGCAGTAGGTAATGATATCATCGTTCAATTAGAAGATGGAGATATCAAAACTAAAAAAGGGCCGGTCTTTCACACAGCAATCATAGCAGGAACAATGGGTGCGAAGAAAACTCATGAATTGATTCCATTTTGTCATCCACTCGGGTTGGAGAATTGCAAAATCAATATTAACGTAATTGATCAACAGATTATTATAAACACAGAAGTTACGATTACTGGGAAAACTGGCGTAGAAATGGAAGCCCTGACCGCAGCATCCGTAGCTGCACTTACGGTGTATGACATGTGCAAAGCGCTTTCTCATAACATGATTATCAAAGAAATAAAATTAATCGAGAAGACCGGAGGTAAGAGTGACTTTAAGCAATAATGATCTTGTACCACTCCATGGGCTAATTCTTTCTGGCGGCATGAGTACAAGGATGGGGAAAGACAAAGCTTTAATTTCCTATCATGGCATTTCACAATTAGAGTATCTAACTGACTTGCTGAATCCATATTGTGAACAAGTCTTTGTCTCCTCAAAAGGAGAAGATGACTATGCCAATCATCCTGTAATAGAAGATCGCTTTGATGTCGAAAGCCCGCTCAATGGGATCTTATCTGCTTTGATTAAATATCCAGAAAATGCTTGGCTGGTACTCGCTTGTGACATGCCATTTATTGATGCACAAAGTATTGAACACTTAATAAGTTGTCGTTCATTGGATAAACTAGCTGTATGCTACACCAATAATGCGAATCTAATAGAGCCCCTTTTAAGCATTTGGGAACCTAATTCGATAGAAGCATTGAAAATATTTCAAAATAGTGGAGAGTTAAGTCCTCGAAAATTCTTGACCGCAAATAAGGTGAACCTAGTAAGACCAAATGATTTTAGGATTCTAACAAATGTGAATACCATTGAAGAATTTGAACAAATTAAGAAAATACAATCTTCGAGATCCTAAGTCTTCCCATAAGAGATCCTTTCAATATTATTATGAGGTATAACATTAATCTATTAGTCTGAGATGTGGTCTGACATTGAACTTTTCCCATCAAGATTACATTCTAAAAGTATATGTGCAAAATAGAAAACAACTATATCCCTCCAGGCCCAGATCGATATGCGCAATTGGCCAAGTATATCAACTCAACGATAAATCTCGAATACATAAGCAACCAAAATTTAGCCAGTACCACACAGGGAATACTTGAAGGTATTGAGGTATTTAATAATGCGGAGTATTTAAAACTAGATAATCTATCCGTTCGAATTGATAAGGTGATTAGCGTAAGTAAAGCCTAAGGGTGCGCTGCTACCCAAACCTCTCCATCTTCAAACACTTCCTTTTTCCAGATAGGAACCGTTTCTTTTAGCGTGTCTATCGCAAATTGACACGCTTCAAAAGACGCTTTTCGATGAGGTGTAGAAACTGCAATGATGACAGCAACTTCTCCGATTCCTAATATCCCATTTCGGTGATAGACCGCCATTTTCTCAACAGGCCATTGGGCTTTAGCTTGATCGATAATCTTCTGAATTTCTTTGATTGCCATCGCATCATAACTTTCAAATTCTAATCGAACCACTTCTTTACCTTTGGTACTATTGCGTACAGTCCCAATAAATACATCAATCGCCCCAGCACTATCAGAATGTACTAAGTCAATCACGGCCTGAACATTTATCGGCTGGCTAGATATGAACACGAACTTATCCTCCACTTACAGGGGGGATTAAAGCAACTTCATCAGAAACGGTAAGTTCTAAATCATCCTTGGCATATTCACTATTAACAGCGACCATGATACTTTTCAAGTCTCCAAACCGTGGGTATTTAGACATTAGCTTGTTCCTAAGTTCTTTCACTGTACTAGCAGAACTCAATTCAATAGTCAATGAACTGGAATTCACAATTTCCTTGGCTATCCCAAATAGTTTTATTTCGATATTCATCTTAACAAAAATAGAAATTCTATGTGTTGAGTTCGAAGAATACTCTAAAACAATTGTTGTAATTTGTCATTGCAAAAACATCTACATGTTTAGAACAGAAATTATTCCTCAAGTATCAGATCAAAAAATCAGTTTAAAGACTCCTATTATCACTATGGGGTCTTGCTTTTCTGATAATATTGGAAGTCGATTACTCGATAATAAATTTGACACACTGACAAATCCTTTTGGGGTTATTTTCAATCCAATCAGCATCAATAAGCTCTTACAAATAGCAGCTACCAATAGCACTATTGAGGATGAAAACTGGGTAGAATCTCATGGCATACATTTACACTATGATATGCATTCCCAGCATGGTAGTATTGACAAAGCAGAAGCGCAGATCAATATAAAGCGTGCCATTTCTTCAACCCATGAGCAGATTAAAAAGTCAAAATGGCTAATTATCACTTGGGGAACGGCCATAGTGTATGAAAGAAAAGACACAAATGAAATAGTGGCCAATTGTCACAAGGTACCCGCTGATCTATTCACTAAACGCCTGCTCAGTAATAAAGAGATCATAGTAAATTTCGAATCAATGATCGCAACTTTACCAGATGATCTCAATGTGTTACTGACTGTGAGTCCTGTGCGCCATCTGAAAGAAACCTTAGAACTGAACAGTGTCAGTAAATCAACTTTGAGACTAGCCTGTCATCAATTGTCCGAACAGCATAATCGAGTCAGCTACTTCCCAGCGTACGAGTTGATATTGGACGATTTGCGAGATTATAGATTTTACAAATCAGACATGTTACATCCAAGCGAAGAAGCTGCAGAATATGTTTGGAATAAATTCTCGCAAACATATTTTAATCAGTCTACTTTAGATTTCCTGAATAAGTGGTCAAAGATCATGGCTGCCATTAATCATAAGCCCTTCAACCCACAATCAGAAGCACATCAAAAGTTTATCAGAAATACGATTAAAGTATTGAATGAACTAAATGATCAAATTGATGTTTCTATTGAAGAAAATCACCTACAGCAACAACTCTTACATCAATGATTAGATCATTTAGCTATACTACATTTTTTTGCCTAATACTTTATTCTTGCCAAGCCCAAGACCATACAAATCATACAGACATGCCACATACAAATCGACTTATTGATGCCTCTAGCCCATATTTACAACAACATGCCCATAATCCTGTAGATTGGTATCCTTGGGGTGAAGAAGCCCTACAAAAAGCAAAAAAAGAGGATAAACCAATATTAGTAAGCATTGGATATTCTGCTTGTCACTGGTGTCATGTAATGGAGCGTGAATCATTTGAGAATGATAGCATAGCTGCCGTCATGAATAAGAACTTCATCTGTATCAAAGTAGATCGTGAAGAGCGCCCAGATGTAGACCAGGTTTACATGGATGCAGTACATGCTATGGGTCTCAATGGTGGCTGGCCGCTCAATGTATTCTTAACCCCTGATCAAAAGCCTTTCTATGGAGGTACCTATTTCCCTCCGGAGCAATGGGTAAATATGCTCGAAGGAATATCTAAAGCCTACGTAGAAAACAGAGAGAAAATTGAGCAATCTGCAGAGCAGTTCTCAAAATCCCTATCTACTAGTGAAATTGAAAAATACAGACTGAATAGTACTTCTTGCACTTTTGACAGTAAACTACTCGATCAGATGTATGGAAAAATGGAAGGTCAATTTGATCGTGAAAAAGGTGGGATGGATAAAGCGCCAAAATTCCACATGCCATCCAATTGGAGATTTCTCTTGAGATATTATGATGCTACTAAGAACGATAAAGCATTAACTCA
>JAWUWD010000016.1:0-83728 GCA_034112085.1 Cyclobacteriaceae bacterium | reverse complement strand
TTCTCCCCAATAGTCTTCACATCCAATGTATCTAGCACAACGGATGAAGTAGGTGGTTTGTAGCAAATCACTTATTTCTAATTCGGTAAGATTTTCAGAACCTGGTACGACACTCCATTCAGAGTTTCCAACAACGTTAGGTACGTTGACATCACTTTGTAACCAGATATAGTTAAATTCTAAAGCTTGATAAGGTCCTGTAGGTAAAGCAGCATTAGTCACTGTATTTGTTGCTTCCGGATCGTAAGCGCCATCGAAAGCAATGCTTCCACCATCTATTGATCCATAAGTACAAGGATCAACGACTACTTCCGCAATATTTGTTTCTCCCCAATAGTCTTGACAACCGATGTATCTAGCACAACGGATGAAGTAGATGGTTTGTAGCAAATCACTTATTTCTAATTCGATAAGATTTTCAGAACCTGGTACGACACTCCAGTCAGAGTTTCCAACAACGTTAGGTACTTTCACTGCACTTTGTAACCAAATGTATTCAAATCCTAAAGCTTCATAAGGACCACTAGGCAATGCTGTATTGGTCACTGTATTTGTTCCTGCAGGATCGTGCAACCCCGTAAACTTAATACTACCACCTGTAATAGAAGAAGGTAAACATTTATCATGGTCACAAGTGCCATTCCAACCATCATTGGCTACAAATTCACCGGAGCCAGACTCGTCACTACTGGTGTTACATCCCGACTTTATCCATATACCCACGATACATTTTCCAGCACTTGCTCCAGTTCCTGAGAAAGTCTGGCTATCATCTGACAATCCATCAAATTTCAGTGTTGAATCATCGTTGAATTTTAAAATTACATTCGAAAGTTCTTTAGAAGAATTCGCGGTTACAGTAAGGTTGTCATTACTAAAAGTGGCTGATATGACTGCAAGGCAGTCATTATCTCCGTCATTATCGTCTCCATCATCATTGTCACCATCTCCGTCATCACTACCGCATTCACCTAGTGAATCGCCATGAGCTTGATGCGCTGTCCAAGCAGGCTTAGAAATTCTAATAGTTTGAGGATTGTCAGGGTTTCCTGGAGGGATATGGCAGATAATTGTATTATTTTTATCGTCTTCTTCTTCTTCTTCTTGTGTTTCACATGCATCCATAGAGTCACCGTGAGCCTTATGTGCCGCCCAAGCAGATTGAGAAATTTCTATAGTATGTACATTGCTAGGATTCCCCGGAGGAATATGGCAAATCTTTATTTTGTTTAATTCACTTGTATTGTTTGCACTTAAAGCAAAGGCATAAGCATTTGTTAGAAGAAACAATGTACTAAATATAAAAAATTTCACGCGATAGAATGTTGATAATGACTTTTTCATAGCTCACTAAATTAGAATTTTCGCACTTAGATATAACCTGAATGCAAAATTACACAATTGGATATGTAATTCATACAATAAACACCTAAAAGGTGACTAGTCAATTCACACAATAAATCATGTAAGGAATAAGTCGTTATTGTGAGAAAAGATAAATCTGACAATAAATATAGTTTTGAATTGATTATGCTGTGATTTCCCTCAAAAATAGAAAGTATTAGAAGTGATGGAGAATCTTACACAACCTCATACAGCAGTGTCGGTTGTGATTTTCTAAATACTTCACTTCGTTCTTAACGACATGGATGAAATAATACTTATTTTTGCGATCATTTTTAAACACGAATGTCAATGCATCTTAGCGAACAAGAAATAGTAAGAAGAAATAGTAAGGAAGAGCTTGAAAGACTCGGGATCAATCCTTATCCATCTGAATTGTATGACGTCAATGTTACGGCCAAGGATATTCACGAAAACTATGAGAAGCGCAAGAGTGATTATGAAGACATTACGATAGCCGGTCGATTGATGAGTCGTAGGATAATGGGCTCTGCATCATTTGCAGAAATTCAAGATGCTTCGGGTCGGATGCAAATATATATCCGAAGGGATGATATTTGTGAAGGGGAAGATAAGACGATGTACAATAGTGTCTTTAAGAAATTATTAGATATCGGTGATTTCATTGGGGTGAAAGGACATGTGTTTACAACCCAGACTGGTGAGATATCAGTACATGTGACTGAATTGAAAGTACTGGCGAAGTCATTGAAGCCTTTACCGATTGTCAAAGAATCAACGGATGAAGACGGTAATAAAGTGACTCATGATGGATTTACAGATCCGGAAATGAGATATCGTCAGCGTTATGTTGACATGGTGGTCAATCCAGAAGTACGTGAGACATTTATTAAGCGCACCAAGTTGGTCAACTCTATGAGGGAATACCTCAATGATAAAGGGTACCTAGAAGTTGAAACACCTATACTTCAGCCACTATATGGAGGAGCAGCAGCACGTCCATTCAAGACGCATCACAATACATTGGACATGACGCTCTATATGCGTATTGCCAATGAACTATATCTCAAAAGATTGATAGTAGGTGGTTTTGAAGGAGTCTATGAGTTTTCTAAAGATTTTAGAAATGAAGGGATGTCAAGATTTCACAATCCTGAATTCACACAGGTAGAACTTTATGTAGCCTACAAAGACTACAACTGGATGATGGACTTGGTAGAGACGATGGTGGAGAAAGTAGCCATGGACATCCATGGGACTACTGAGGTTCAGGTTGGAGACAATATGATCAACTTCCAAAGACCATGGAAACGATATACCATGTTTGAAGCGATCGAACATTTCACAGGAATAGATATTTCTGAAATGGCTGAAGATCAATTGAGAACTACTGCGAAGAAACTGCATGTACCTACTGATGAGACGATGGGTAAGGGCAAGTTGATCGATGAGATATTTGGTGAGACTTGTGAAGCGCAGTTGATCCAGCCTACATTCATCACAGACTATCCAGTAGAGATGTCTCCACTGGCTAAAAAACACAGAGACAAAGAAGGATTGGTTGAGCGATTCGAAGCTATCGCCAATGGAAAAGAAATATGTAATGCATTTTCTGAACTCAATGATCCTATAGATCAGCGCGCAAGATTTGAAGAACAACTTGAGCTCGGTAAGCGAGGAGATGACGAAGCGATGACGCTTGATGAAGACTTCCTAAGAGCACTAGAGTATGGAATGCCACCAACAGCTGGCCTTGGGATCGGTATCGATAGGTTAGCGATGATGATGACCAATTCTAACTCCATACAGGATGTCTTGTTCTTCCCTCAGATGAAGCCGGAGAAAAAGGAAATTGTGATGACTGAAGATGCCAAAGCTATCTTTGAGAACTTAAAGAAAGCTGAGAAAATGACTTTGAGTGATTTGAAAGCTCAGTCTGGATTATCTAATAAGAAATGGGATACAGCTATTAAAGAACTTACTGGATTGAATGTGGTTAAGGTTGTGAAGACAGATACATCCCTTGATGTAGAGATGGTTTAATCTTACTAGATTTAATCTATGAAATTAGAATGCTGAATATTTAACTACAAGTTCTAAATTCAGCATTCTTTATTTTATGTTCTTAATTCCAATGTCTTTTGCCTAAACCATCCCAAATACTCCGGAATAAATTTCCTCATACGCCAACAGCTGGTCAGGAGCAGTTGTTCGAGATGATGGATGAGTTTATTGATGGGCCGGCTGAGTCTAAGCAGGTGCTTTTGCTTAAAGGATACGCTGGTACAGGTAAGACCTCTATGGTAAGTTTGATGGTGCAAGTCTTGCCTTTGTTCAATTTGAAATATTTCTTACTTGCACCAACCGGTCGAGCAGCTAAAGTGATGGCGAGTTACAGTAAGAAAATAGCCTACACAATCCATAAAATCATATACAAAAGCACTTCTGATAAATCAGGTTTTCTTAAGTTCAAACGCCAGCGTAATTACTCAAAAGATACGGTGTTCATCGTTGATGAAGCATCTATGCTTTCTGAGAGCAGTGATTTTGGGAAAAGTGGATTGCTCACAGACTTGATGAATTATGTGTTTGAGAATCCAACCAATAAACTTATCCTTGTAGGAGATGGTGCACAACTGCCCCCTGTGGGTCAGACATTAAGCCCAGGCTTAGATATAGGATATATTGAGTCCAATTATGATGCCTCAGTTAAGGAAGTTCTGCTGACCGATGTTATGCGTCAGGGAGCAGGCTCGGGCATACTGACCAATGCCACGGCTATTCGGAATAAAATAGGGCAGAAGGACATCCAGATCAAGATGGATACGAAGTCATTCAAAGACATCTATCGAATGACTGCTCAAAAGATGGAAGATGGTATTCGGTATGCCTATGATAAGTATGGCATGGAGAATTCAATTATCATTTGCCGAAGCAACTTTGCTGCAAATCAGTACAATGAATTCATTAGAAGAAACATTCATTTTTACGAAGAAGAAATAGAAGCCGGAGATGTGTTGATGGTAGTGAAGAATAACTACTATTATACTCCTGATGATACACCTGGAGGATTTTTGGCAAATGGTGATTTTGCCGTGATTGAGAAAATCGTAACGACTGAAGAGCGCTATGGGCTACGATTTGCTACGCTTCAGATGAAGCTGATGGACTATCCAGATAAGGAAGGATTTGAAGCCAAGGTGATGTTGGATACACTGCATGTCAAAGGACCTTCTCTTCCTTATGAAGATATTCAGAAGCTACAGCAAGAAGTCGCAGAAGACTATGCGGATTTGGATGATCAGAAGAAACGCAATGAAGCGATTAGGAATGATCCATATATCAATGCCTTGCAGATCAAATTTGCGTATGCACTCACCTGTCATAAAGCTCAGGGTGGTCAATGGAAAGCCATCTTTGTAGATCAAGGTTATTTGCCAGATGAAAAAATTAATGAAGATTATGTGCGGTGGCTGTATACTGCGGTGACTCGTGCGACTGATGAGCTGTTTTTACTTAATTTCAAGCCTGATTTTTTTCTTTAACCTCGTCTAACCAAGAGAGGTGATATAAATTAGCCTCGATTAAGTTTTCATGCTGTATGTCATTTCGCAGAGTAACTCAGGAATCTTTGTCTACGTCATCTTCACTTTGGTAAAGATCTCCTTGGGACGATTTACTTCGGGGTAATACAATTGATTAACTTTTTTAGTTAAAGAACCGTTAACAGGTGTGGTAAGATTGTTGATTCTCACCAATTGATTATATTTACAGAAGATTTAAAAACAGCACTAAGATGAAAACAACGATAGCATTTATATTTGGAACCTTTATGGTGTACTGTGCTTGGGCACAAGAAGCGACCACAGAAGCAGTATCTGGGCCAGCCATTACTTTTGAAGAAACAGCGCATGAGTTCGGAGATATCCATCAAGGAGATGTCGTAGAGCATGTATTTGCCTTCGAAAATTCAGGAACGGAGCCATTGATTATCACCAATGTGCAGACTACTTGTGGATGTACGGCACCTGTGTGGCCTAGAGATCCGATAGCACCTGGTCAAGCCAATGAAATCAAAGTAAGGTTCAATAGTGCAGGGAAGATGGGACGTCAAAACAAAGTCATCACCATTATATCGAATGCAACTGTATCAAGGAGTCAGATTAAAATTGTCACGAATGTTTTAGCCAAAGAGGTAGTAGCTACTGACGGAGAGCAATAAGAACTATTCGGCCTAATAAAAAAAGACCACTCATTTGAGTGGTCTTTTTTTATTTTCATTTGTTTAGTTGATGCTTTTACTGAAGCACCGCCAATAGCAGCATATTAATAGTTTTTAAATATCTGGATCTAGTCCCAATCTATCTTTCAGTTCTACAAGACTAGGATTTTTCTCCATCATTACTCGAAATTTGTCAGAGTTGGTATAGGCTTTTTTAGTGCCTACTTCCTGTTTAACTACCGCAAATATGTCAATAGCATAGTTTTTAAGTGACTTTCTGAGATGTGCTAGTAGCGTAGTTCTAAGCATCTTTATTCTATCGAGTTCTAGATCACTCGAAAGGGCGATATGTATTTCAGTCTTGTTCTTAAGCTCAAATTCTTTGCTTAGAATAACCAACTCAAAACTATTGCCATCATCTTTGTGAGACTGTTTGTATTCATCCCAAGCAGATTTTAGGGCTTCAAGTGTGAATTCCTTGGTCTTTTTTTCAACTGTAGAATTTAAAACTTCTACTTCCTCTTCTTTCTGAACTTCGGTCTTAGTAGGTTCTTCTTTTAGCAATTGGCTAATTTTAGGAAGACTAGCAGGCCTTTTTGTACTGTGATGTGAAGGATTAGTCCCCTTCTTTGGGATTATTGGAGTTGAATCTGACGATTGAGGCTTTAGCTCACTTTTTTTTTTAAGCCTTCACCGCTGGAAAGTTCTTTTGTGAGAGTTATAGCCGCGTTGACATGAGCCATTTTCATTAACGCAAGCTCCACATGCAAACGCTGATTTCTACTCCCTTTATAACTTAGATCAAATTTATTGGCAATATTGAGCGCGGTAAGCAAGTAGGAAGCAGATAGCTGATTGGCTTGATCTACATACTTTTGCTTGACGCTATCAGATACCTCAAGTAATTGTACGGTTGCATTGTCTTTACAGACCAAGAGATTTCTCAAATGCTCACTTAGTCCAGTTAGGAAGTTGTGTCCGTCAAATCCATTTTTCAAAATCTCATCAAAAATGAGTAATGAACTCCCAATATCTTGTGTATGGAGTTTGTCCGTCACTTTGAAATAGTAATCGTAATCGAGGATATGAAGATTCTCAATCGTAGACTTATAGGTGACATCTCCTCCAGAAGAAAAGGTCACAATCAAATCGAATATAGAAAGTGCATCTCTCAAAGCACCATCTGCTTTCTGAGCGATCAAATGCAAGGCCTCTTCTTCAGCTTTGACATTTTCTTTCACAGCAATTTCCTGTAAGTGACGAGTCATGTCCCCAACTTGTATCCTGTTGAAGTCAAATATCTGACAACGTGATAGAATCGTAGGGATTACTTTATGCTTTTCTGTAGTCGCTAATATGAAGATGGCGTAAGAAGGTGGTTCCTCCAGCGTTTTCAAAAATGCATTAAAGGCTGCATTTGAAAGCATGTGAACCTCATCAATGATATACACCTTGTACTTGCCTTCTTGCGGAGGATATCTTACCTGATCGATCAGATTACGGATGTCATCAACAGAGTTATTGGAGGCGGCATCGAGTTCATAGATGTTGAGATTGTTAGCATCTGCATCTTCAAAACCATTGACCATTCGAGCAAGGATTCTTGCACAAGTGGTTTTGCCAACACCACGCGGTCCACAAAAAAGTAGCGCCTGAGCTAGGTGATTATTGTCGATGGCGTTTTTTAACGTAGTCGTAATATGTGATTGCCCCACAACTTCAGAGAAGCCTAGAGGTCTGTATTTACGAGCCGATACCACAAAATTTTCCATCGCTGCAAGATAGAATTTAGAATTAATATTTTGGAGTTTAACAAAGAGATTTTTCAGATTACTTTTCATTCAGTTTTTTTTGAACAAAAAGAATCAAATGAAGTTAATAGGTATGTCATGCACGCTTATGATATAAATCACGTTACATAGTCGTGAACTAATCGTATATTTGCTATCTAATTCGATCATCAATATTATGCAGAAGCGCCCATTAAAATTCAGTAATCAGCATCAGAAGGATTTTGCGTTAACATTGAATAAGAATGTTAATCAATACTTCAAAGAGAATAATTTATCCAAGGATGCCAATGGTTTGATGCTTTTCAAAACGTTGTTTCATTTGACAGGATGGATAGGTAGTTACTTTTTAATAATACTAGGTGATTTTAGTGTACCAGTGACTTACGGACTTTGGGCTGTATTAGGATTCTTTTTTGGAATGGTAGCGGTCAATATTGGTCATGATGCCATACATGGCGCTTATTCTACAAAGCCATGGATCAACAAGTTGTTTTCTCATACATTCAATATTAATGGGGCAAGTGCATACATGTGGACAAAAATGCACAATACTGCTCATCATACTTATACAAATGTCGAAGGGTATGATGAAGATATTGAGTCTTTACCCATCATTCGCATGTCTCCAGAAAAGAAACTGAAGAGCGTACACAAATACCAACATTTATATGCAGTCTGGTTTTACGGATTAGCAACTCTTTCGTGGGTTTTGATTAAGGATTATGTCAAGTTCTTCAAAAATGAAGTGGGTAATTTCAAGGGTGAAGAGCATCCGAAGAAAGAGTATTTCTACTTGTTCTTTTATAAGCTCTTGAATTATGCAATATTCATTGCGATCCCTTTCGTGGTGATTGATTTGCCTTGGTATCATATTCTAGGAGGCTTTTTGACGATGCATTATGTGGCGGGATTTTGTGTGGCAATTATATTTATGTTGGCGCACGTGGTGGAAGAAGCTCATTTCATCAATCCTGATGAATCTGGTCAGCTTAAGTACTCTTGGACAGTGCATCAGTTGTTTACAACGGTCAATTTTGCTACTGACAGTAGATTAGCTGCCTTTTTTACTGGTGGACTCAACTCACAGGTAGAGCATCATCTGTATCCAAATATATGCAGCGTGCACTATCCTCAAATATCTAAGATCGTGCGTAAAACGGCTAAAGAATATGGTATTCCATATTTGGAGTCTTCATTTTTTGGCGCTGTAGCTTCCCATTTCAAGTTCTTGAAAAAGATGGGGGCAAACGAAAAGTACGAACCGCTACCTGTGGCAGCCTAAAAGTTCAATTCTTAGAAATTTAACATTAGGCCATTCGTAATCGAATAAATAACCTTATTGATAGGAATGATAGGCTTATCTTCATGTTGATAATTCACATTGGTAGTGAGTGATAAAAGTGAGTTTACCTTTATCACTAAACTAGCACTAGCATTGACGCGATTTCTCAATTTCTCAATTGATTCATCATATCCACCTTGGTAGTATCCAATGAACACTAGTCGTATGTACTCGTTGAGGTTGGTGTTGGTACTGATATAACTCGATACTTTCCAGAGATCTGGAGTAATTAGTGTTTCTGATTCATCGAGAGACTTCCATCTTTCACGTTCATACATTATGCCCAATCCATAGTGAATATTATTATTTGGGCGATCGAAAACTCTATATCTGATGCCTGATCCAGCCAGGAAACGGGAAGGCATGTTCCGACCTTTATCGTACTGCAACTGTGTGAAACTCTCATAGGAGAGTTTCCTTTTTCTGAGGAAGTTGACTCTGAAGTGAGAATAACCTGTACTGATAAATGGACTACCTGTTGAAGAGTAATATTTGAATTGATTGATCAATATGTATTCATGCTGATCAGAGATATACATCAAATCTGCTTTGGATTTCAGCCCTTTATAAATAGTGTTTTTCTGGTTATTGACATTGTAGGAAAAGTCAATACTACCTAAAAAATATTCGGAAGAATCAGCAATGATACTCGGACGGTCCACGGTAAGGATTTGTGCAGAAACTATGTTAGCGATAAACATAGTTAATATAATGACTAATGGACTTCTAGGCATGGCGCATATTTGTTATTTTTCAAAAATATTGAATCATAACAAATAGAACTATTTAACTGCTATATTTGTCCTCCTTTCGAGGAAATAGTTCATTGATACTTGGGGCCGACCGGAATTGACAGGACGTGTAGTGGCGAATGTAAGCATGCAGGTGCATAGGATGCGCGCCTTAAAAACTAGTTCTATATTGTAACTGGCGAAGATTATTCTTACGCTATGGCTGCCTAATCCCGAATTAAGTAAGGATTGGTTCATCTTGCCCAAGGCAGGAAGTCATCATCCCTCTGGACTTTTGATTTGCAAGTCTGGATCAAGGGGTGTCGAAAAGCAAATCTAGTTAAGGTGAGTTTGTGGCACTTTGGCGAAACTAAAGCAAATAAGGTAGTAGTTGGGTGTCTTTCTCCGGCTGCTATTCGAAAATTAACGATAGACTAAGCATGTAGAAGATCCGTTAATTGCCTTCTCTGGACGAGGGTTCGAATCCCTCCGGCTCCACAAAACAAAAATAGCTGCTCATATAGGCGGCTATTTTTGTTTCATTGAATAATGTCCAGGTGGTATTTATATTGACCATTGTAAATTTACAATCACGAATTATATTTTTTATATTTCTAGTCAATGCCAAACAGTGAATTAGACCTACTTTATTTTGAAGAAGCTATAGAAGCCAGAATAGTGCTGGATTCGGTAGGAACTATAATCTATGCCAATGCGAAGTTTACAGATTTAGTAAATACTCCAAAAATTGAATTAAGAGGAAAGCTGCTCCCAGCAGTATTCCAGATTGCGGAAGCAGATGTTTTTTTGGAGATTCTTAAAGAATCATTTAAAAGTAAAGTATCCTTCCATACTACTTTACGGAATCAGCAAATGAAGTGTCATCTTGATGCTACTTACATTTCCAACGAGACCTTCTTATGTGTGGTGTCTGAAGTAATTCCTACTCAATTTGAAGTAGCGGGCGACTTGATTTCATTCGTTAGTGAATCTCCTGGGTCAGTGGCGATGTTTGATACAGATATGAACTACCGGTCATGCAGTGTGTCATGGGCTAATGATTGGGCAATTGCTAAGTTAGGGTTTGATAGAGAATCGATAAAAGGAGAAAATCACTACAATATTTTCAGTGATGTGAAGGACTCATGGAAGGAGATACACTCTAGGGGCTTAAATGGTGAATTATTACATAATGATAGGGATAACTTCATCAATGAAAATGGAGAATTGGTCTGGCTAAAATGGCAAGTGAGACCGTGGAATACGAAATCTGGTGATATTGGTGGTATTCTTTTGTCAACGGACACTATTACTGACCAGGTAGAAACTGAAATAGCACTCAAAAAAAGCGAAGAAAAACTCAATTTATTCTTCTCACAATCAATAGACGGTTTTTTTGTGATGGAAGGGGTTTCTCCGATCAAATGGGATAATACGGTTGATAGAAAGAAGCAAATTCAGAGAGTATTTGATGAGTTCCGGATAACCAAAGTCAATGAAGCATTTGCGAAGACCTATGGGCTCACTACGGATCAAATATTAGGGTATACTTATCGTGATTTTTTTAAGTATGACATTGAGCGTGGATATCAATCAATAGCTGAAATGCTGGATTCCCGGAAGCAGACAGTTGTCAATAGAGATGCTAATAGCCTCGGGCATGAGATTTGGGTGGAAGGAAATTACATTTGTTTATTTAATGATGATGATGAACTGACGGCTACATTTGGTATCCAAAGAGATATTACCAAAAGGGCTCAAGATGAAAAAGATCTTGAAAAAATGACTAAGGACCTCATAAAGTCAAATAATGAACTGCAACAATTTGCCTACATCACTTCGCATGATCTAAGAGCACCAGTGGTCAATCTTAAGTCGTTGATTGGGTTTTATGATCAGAATTTGATCCATGAGAATAATCAAGAGATTTTTGAAAAAATTGAATTATCAGCTAATCAGCTCGGGGACACGCTTAGTGAGCTAGTAGAAGTTGTGGCAGTTAAAAAGAGCGAACTAGAGCAAAACACACTAATCAAATTCGATCATAAGGTTCATTCATTGCTGACAAGTATTGAAGGATTAATTGAAGAATACGGAGCAAAGGTTAATTTGGATTTTTCAGAATTAGAATCTATCACCTACCCCAACTCTCATTTGACTAGTTTTATCCAAAATCTTGTGACCAATGCGTTGAAATATCGCAGTCATCAGAGAGCTTGCGTTATAGATATCTCCACATTCAAGTCTAAAGGAGATTCTTGTCTACGGGTACGAGATAACGGCATTGGAATTGATTTAGAATTGTATGGAGATCGCCTTTTTGGGCTGTATCAAAAATTTCATAATATTGCGAATAGCAAAGGATTAGGGCTTTACTTGGTCAAAACACAACTTGAATTGTTGGATGGTAAAATCGAAGTAGAAAGTGAAGTGGGTGTTGGAACTACTTTTACACTCTATCTTAAAGATCAGAAAAAATCAAGTAGTCAAAACTCTTAAATGTAGAAATAGCTTCACGAAATGAAAGACTTATTTCTAACTTCGTTTACTCATATAATCTCAAGCCAATGGCTCTCTGAAAACCTCAAAAATCCGAACCTTGTCATCTTAGATGTAAGCATCCCCAGTGTTAATTCAATAAATCCTTCTGAATTGACAGACCGAAGAATTCCAAATGCTCGATTCTTCGATTTGAAAAACATCTTTAGTGATCAGGACCATGATCTGCCAGCTATGATGCCGACTCCTGAATCATTTCAACAATCAGCTAGAGAATTGGGAATTAATCGTAATAGTCAGATAGTGATTTATGACAATCTCGGAATCTATTCAAGTCCACGAGTGTGGTGGATGTTTCGCGCAATGGGACATGAGAATGTAGTGGTTTTAGATGGCGGTTTACCAGAATGGAATAGACTTGAATTACCCACCGAATCCATAGCTTCGGATAAGTATGAACAAGGTGATTTTGTGTCAAACTTTCAATCCAGTAGTTTTTCTGACTTTGACAAAGTCAATGAATCTATCAGCACTGATCAAATAAAAGTGATAGACGCGAGGAGTGAAGGACGTTTCAATGGTACTTCCCCTGAGCCTAGAGCAGAGCTGAGAAGTGGTAGCATACCTCACTCCATAAACTTGCCTTTTGGTAATGTACTAGAAGAGGGTAAGATGTTATCTTCGGTTAAGTTGAAATCTATTTTTGAAAAACTGAATATTAGAGATGAGCATCTCATATTTACCTGTGGATCAGGTGTGACGGCTTGTATTATCCTACTGGCAGCTGAGGTAGCTGGATTTAAGAGTTCAAAATCAGTCTATGATGGTGCTTGGAGTGAGTGGGCAACCATAAACTAGCAAGAATTATATCTGAATCAATTACTTCAATAGGTACTGCAATACCCCATCCATCAGGTCCATCTGAATGCCTATGACAAACAGAATGATACAGAAAAGAACTCCAACGGCAATTTTGTATTGTATTTCAAACAAGCGTTGTCTACGGATATCGTATCCGCAATAAGGACAATGTTTTGTAGTTCTTAATATTGATGAATTGCAGCATTTACATTGCATTGTTTTACTATTTATTATTAGATAGTTCAACAAGCAATGTATTGTTCTAGCATTAGTTAAACAACAATAAAGTACAGTTCTATGTTAAATTGAGTACATCTACGGATGCCGTATGAGTATATTCACCTACTGATTTTTGGCTAGGAAGGCAAGGCCCTCAAAAACAAGATCAGCGCCACATACCCAATCACTAGGAATATAGGGTGAATGTATTTCTGTTTTTTGAAAATGATGGCCAATAGGCACAGTGCAATACCTCCAGCTCTAATCAAATTTTGAGCTAATACATTGCCGATATCCGGATAGACAAAGGAGTTGATAATAGTAAGTAGAAAGTAAGCTGCAAAGAGTCCATAGAGCCATTTGAGATTTTCAAAGTAGTACTTTTTTATATCGAATGATTCTCCTTTTGAAAAATCAGGAAATAGTATCACACTGATAAAATGAAAAACAAGTATTGGGGCTAATGAGAAAAGAAAATAGTAGACATTTTCATTGATTACGATTACACGAGGCCATACACCGTACCAATTCTGTATGTATAATGTGAACGCAAATATAGTCCATAAGATATGTTGCCAATAATGCTTGAGACTATTGCGGTTGCGCAGCATAGATGCCCATCCAGAAAAGTACTCTGCACCCACATAGCCAAAAAGTATAGCGTTGAATACCGTGAGGTACTCAACATGTGAAAATTCTTTTATGACTTCAGGCATCTGATCCATAACTGAAATTTATCCGTAGATATCGTTTAGCGTAGCCGCTAATCGAAGTCCAGCCTTCAACAATTGTTCTTGTACAGTAGACCAGTGTTTGTAATCATATTTATAGCTGATACTTTTCTTTTCTCCTATATCATAACATGCATCTCGAATTGCTATTGATTCATTCGCCCAATCACGCACTGTACTGCTTTGTATTTTGGCTACTTCTTCTTTTGAAAGTGTATTGATACTATTAGCGAGTTCTGTATAACTCAACTGCTTACCATCGATCATACCACTATCCCAGACACGATGAAGGTTGCTGTCCTTCCAGAAGTGTTTAAGCTTTACATCATTCCCGCCCTTGTCAGTACCATTGCCAACATGCAGAGGTTGGTGAATATCACCAATGAGGTGAGC
The DNA here is from genome assembly GCA_034112085.1 of Cyclobacteriaceae bacterium. GTDB lineage: Bacteria > Bacteroidota > Bacteroidia > Cytophagales > Cyclobacteriaceae > JAWUWD01. The sequence goes on along the minus strand of JAWUWD010000016.1, from coordinate 69,572 downwards.
TAACATTTTAACATGTTCTGTTTCTGTTTTAGCATTTAACCCCCCTTTTTTGAGCTCAGCTATGATACGTTCGATGGTTTGAATTATATCTCCCTTGGTTTCCTTTTTACTAGTCTCATAGGTCTCTCCATCAGGCACTGTTACATAATGCCAAGTGTATGCATGATCATAGTCATGGTCTGATTTGATCTCATCCATCCAAGTAGTGACTATAGCAAGAGATTCTCTTTTGAGCACTCTATCAACTTGTTTTTTTGCCTTTTTGGATAAGTGGGTCTCAGCTATGTGACCAATAGTTCTGTGTCCAGTTACGCCCCACCCAACTACATTGAGGGAAGCAAAGATTGTAAGGATAATTAATGTCTTTTTCATGTTAGCTAATTTGTTGCTACAATAATAATGTTTAATAAGTGATAATCCTCAAGGTGTCTAGCTGTAATCTTACTTTGAGCCAATCTCTTAGTTTAGTTTCTTGATCAGCTTTGAGGCTTCGCCTTTTATGCTGGTTGATATAATCATCCCACTTGATGAGCCCTGTTGGTATTGTATCTCGAGTTCCAGATTTATCAAAATCTATAGTAAAAGCGAGGCTGAATTTTTCTAAATGCTCGTACTGAATGTATACTTCTTTACGTACAGAATTCAACGGCAAGCTGTCGCGTTCATACCCTATGAGCCGGTCTTCAAGAAAGCTTATTCGTGTATCTTTGTTTTCTAAGATCTCTGCATTTTTCTCGTAAAGATCTTCTATGATTCCAATGCGTAATTCTTTGCTTACCTTCCCAGCCATACTTTCTATTTCATTGCTAGCATCTTTGTTCTGATAGAAGATTAATTCTGTATTGTTGAGCTCATACTTGGGAAGTAAAGCAGTCACCCTTTTTTGCTCATCTTGATTAACAGTAGCACCTATCAAGAAGATCTCAATGGTCGAAGTACTATCCGTGTAGGTGAATTGTTGATTGATGATTTCACAATCCTCAAAAATGACTTCTTCAGAGATAAATTTTTGCGCATTTCTTGTAAATACTGATTCCTTGATGACTTCCCAGAAAATAACTCCACTTGGTATTGCGACAAGTAATACTATAAATGTGATGTAAAATTGTGCCTGCTTTTTCTTTTTTTGATCTACCCAACTTGCTAAGGGAAAGCGCATAAATCTTACGACCAAGATAGTTGCCAAGCATATAAATACTGAATTGATAAAGAAAAGATAGATCGCGCCAAGAAAGAAGGCGTAATTCCCGGTGGCCAAACCAAATCCAGCAGTACAAAGTGGAGGCATCAAAGCTGTGGCAATTGCAACTCCTGGGATTACATTGTTATTAACACTTCTCGAGCCTGCAACAATACCGGCAATCCCCCCGAATAATGCAATCATTACATCTAAAATTGTTGGCTTAGTTCTCGATAATAATTCTACCTGAATCTCTTTAAGAGGGGAGATACTGAAGTAAATATAAGATGTTAGAACACTTGCAAACACGGTAACTCCCAAAGCTTTAAGCGACCGTTTGAGTGGGCCCCAATCGTAGGTGCCAATAGAAAGTCCAAGCCCTAGGATCGGACCCATTAATGGGGATATCAACATGGCACCAATAATTGCAGGAATGGAGTTGACATTCAAACCGATGGAGGCAATGATTATGGAACAAATCAAAATCCACAGATTCGCTCCTTTAAAGTCAATGTCTTTTTCAATTCTTTCAATTGTTCCTTTGATATCTGCCCCTTCTCGAAGATTTACGGTATGAAGTATAAACCTCCAAAGTGCCTGAGTAATAGGGATGGCTTTTTCAGGCTTGTTTTCTGGAGTCAGTTCGGGAGTGTTTTTGATCATGTAGGGATTGCTTTCTGTTTTAAAAATAGAGATCGTTGATGAGAATTACTTGATCTGCGATAATTATTTTTATGTAATGGAACTTATCCACCCATGAATTTTGTCTTTGTCTGGACAAGCATTAGTAATAAATATGGATAGATTTGTGGGTAAGTAAATGACGAGATAATCTGAACTAATTTTAAATTGCGACTACTATGAGTAAGACCTATTACGATCCAGCTGACCTGTCCAAATTTGGAGAAATATCAGAATACCAGCCAGAACTGGCCAAGAAGTTCTTTAGTTATTATGGCGATGTATTCAAGGAAGGGGCACTCACTGAAAGAGAAAAAGCGTTAATCGCATTGGCAGTCTCTCATGCTATACAGTGTCCATATTGTATAGATGCCTATACTACTGGGTCCTTAGAGAAAGGTGCTGATGAAGAACAAATGATGGAGGCGATTCATGTAGCAGCAGCTATTAAAGGAGGAGCCACATTAGTACATGGTGTTCAGATGATGAATAAAGCCAAAGAGGTGTCAATGTAACCACTTCTTCGGAGAAAGAATAGAATATGAAAGCAGCTACAAAATCCTTAAAGTATCGAGCACACGAGTTATCTGACATTGGGGTTCAATTGAAAATATTGAGTACTACAGAATCGGAGAACATGTCTATACCAGCATTCAAGGATAAGTTGGTTGATATTGGTTTATTCCCTTTGACCGTAACTGGGATCGATATTTTTCAGGTTAATGTTGGTAAGATGTGCAACCAGGTATGTAAACACTGCCATGTAGATGCTGGCCCGGATCGTAAAGAGATCATGACCAAGGAGACCATGCAACAGTGTCTAGATGCTTTGAAAGGAACAGATATTAGCACGGTCGATTTGACAGGTGGTGCACCGGAGATGAATCCGCATTTTAGGTGGTTTGTTGAGGAGTTGTCTAAACTTGGAAAGAAGATCATTGTCAGATGTAACTTGACCATCATTCTTGCGAATCCAAAGTATAATGATCTTCCAGAATTTTTCAAGAAACATAAAATAGAAGTAGCGTCTTCTCTGCCATATTTTGCAGCTAGAAGAACGGATGCTCAAAGAGGGGAAGGGGTTTTTGAGAAATCAATTAAGGCACTCCAAATGCTCAATGCGGTTGGTTATGGTATAGAAGGTTCAGGACTGAAACTTGATTTAGTGTACAATCCTACCGGTTCATTTTTGCCTGCTTCACAATCTTCGCTGGAGGCGGAATTTAAGAGAAAATTGAGTGAAGGATTCGATGTTCAATTCAATAACCTATTTGCAATTACTAACATTCCAGTAAGTAGGTTCTTAGAATACTTGATAGTAAGTGATCAATACGAAGCCTACATGGAGAAGCTGGTTAATGCTTTTAATCCTGTTGCTGCAGAAGGGGTAATGTGCCGCAATACAATTTCAATAGGTTGGGATGGTTATTTATACGATTGTGATTTCAACCAAATGTTGGAACTCAAAGTAGCGGGTAAAACACCTAAGCACATCAGTGAATTTGATGTAAGTGCGTTGAATAATCGAGAGATTATAGTCAACCAACATTGCTATGGATGTACTGCAGGTGCAGGGTCTAGCTGTGGGGGAGAGGTAGTTTAGCTACAAGTCAAAAGATACTCCCAATCGATATCCCATGTAATGAGATAAAGATTGGTATTGACCATCCTCGAGAGAAACTGATTGGTCACTCTCCGGCATGTAGCGATAGTCTACTTTGCTTCCGCTGTGTAAGTTAGCTCCAACATTGATCCAGATATTACTTCCAATTCTTCGTTGAATACCACTGCCAAATCCTGTGTTGAAGGCTGTTCCATGAAATTCAAATTCACCGGAATACCCTGTGTCTGATTCAAGTGGAACAGTACTGCTGAAAAAAGTCGTGAGACCAGCTCTGGCCTCTGCATAAACTACCAAGTTATCCGTTCTAACGAGGTCATATCTTACAACTCCATGAACTGTCCAAAAGCAGTCTTCTTCATTCACTTCAATATCCCGACCCTGGTGATCTAATAGGTAGTCGTTTGTAGAATACATTGCCACACCTATTTCCCCACCTAGAGAGTAGCGACTATTTTCTTTTGACATTAAGTAGTTGACCGAAAGTCCAAAAGGAACGGACTCATCAATATTTTTCTTAAATTTTGATATTGGCGTATAGGCTTTGATATTTACACCAAACGAATTTTGCTGAGCTATTCCGATTGAGGAGATGAACAACAGAAGGATTGTGAGTCTAAAGTATTTCATAAATATATTGGTCTGCGTAACAGTATCTAAATTAGCACTTTTCTATTGCCAATGCTAATTTATAAAATGGGTTAGAGGTTTCTCAATACTTTTAGAAAGGTCGCTGGCTCAGGTCTCACGCGGTAATTATCTGTTTGATCTACAAAAATAATCTTCCCTTTTTCATCCGTAATAATCACAGTAGGAAGTACCGTGTCAGAAGAGTATCCAAGGAGTTCCATTCCCAATGGAGTGCCATTCTGATGAAAGAGACCAATAGACTTAGCTGCTTTACCTTTAGGATCTGTGAGAAATAGAAATGGTACATCAAACTTCTTAGCAATATTGGCACTATACTTATGTGGTTGCGGGCTAATCAGTACAGTTTTCACTCCTAACTTATCTAATTCGCGGTACTGCTCAGAGATTTCTTTTATCTGCGCTGTGCAAAGAGGGCACCAGTTGCCTCGATAAAACAGGTACAACACTTTGATTCCAGAGAATGTAGACATCGATACAGGTGACTTCTCACTATCTTCAAATATCAATTCCGGAAGAGTATTGCCAACTTTCAAGATGTCTTGATTTCTTAATGGTAATTGAGAATACCATTTGAGATAGATCAACCAACCTATGAAAGTGATGATTGCATAAACAAATAACAATGTGTAGTGATCAGGAGATTGTTTCATGACCATTGTTGAGACAATGACCAGTCCGATCATACCGGTAGTGATAAAATTGATTTGACGGCTAGTGCGCGGTGTGTGTGTGAGAAACAACTTGCCGATAAATCCCAAAGGAAATAAATGAATCAATGAGGAAACTAGCCATGTAATATCTGCAGTATCACTAAATGTCATGATGTTCAATGTGGCGATGACTGCTACATAAGTTAGATATCCTGAGATGAAAAATGCTTTGAGTTTATTCATGGCACAAATATATTGAAAGCCTCGAATGAGGATGTCTGAATAACAACATTTTCATAAAAATGTCTCACCAATATTAGCAATGAGTAATGTAAGCTATATAAGTAAGTCGTACAGGTCGATATTATTCATCTAGCTATATTTTATCCTTTAAATCCATTAATTTTGCGGACTTTATTTGAACAATATAATTAGCATAATCGCATGTCTCTTTCAGCAAAATATAACTCAGCATCAGTAGAGGAGAAAAGGTACAAACAATGGATGGACAATGATTTTTTCAAATCATCTGTCAACCCAGATAAAGAGCCTTTCACAGTCTTGATGCCACCTCCAAACGTGACGGGGATTTTGCATATGGGACATATGCTTAATATTACCATTCAAGATGTACTTATTCGTAAGGCAAGAATGGAAGGCAAAGAGGCTTGTTGGGTGCCTGGAACGGATCATGCTTCGATTGCTACAGAAGCAAAAGTTGTAGGCAGGTTGCGTGAGCGAGGCATTACTAAAGCTGATCTTACTAGGGAAGAGTTTTTGGAGCATGCACATGAATGGAAAGATGAGTTTGGAGGGATTATTCTTAATCAACTCAAGAAGTTGGGTGCCTCATGTGATTGGGACAGAACCTTCTTTACGATGGAAAAGAAAAACTCTGAAGCTGTTGTTAAGGTATTCATGGATATGTACAACAAAGGATATCTCTACCGTGACTTGAAGATGGTCAACTGGGATCCTAAAGCTAAAACTACCGTATCCAATGAGGAGGTAATCTACAAGGAAGTAGATGCGGCTCTTTATTATGTGAAATATAAAATAGTGGACAGCGATGAGTATGTGACAATCGCTACCACACGGCCAGAAACTATATTGGGGGATACCGCTATTTGTATCAATCCAACTGATGAACGATTCCAACATCTGAAAGGGAAGAAAGTGATCGTTCCATTAGTGAATAGAGAGATTCCGATTATCGAGGATGAATATGTTGATATCGAATTTGGTACAGGGTGCTTGAAAGTAACACCAGCGCATGATACCAATGATTATGATTTGGGTCAGAAGCATAACTTAGAAACGATAGATATCCTGAATGATGATGGCACCTTGTCTGAAGCTGCACAATTCTATGTAGGACTTGACCGTGAAGTAGCACGAAAGCAGATATCTAAGGAATTGAAAGAAATGGAGATCTTAGTGAAAACTGAGAACTTAAGACATAAAGTGGGTTTTTCTGAAAGGAATCCTGACACGGTAATAGAACCTAAGTTGTCTTTACAGTGGTTTGTTGATATGCAAAAGATCGTAGGTCCTGCGATGGAGAATGTAATGAATGATAACATTCAGTTTTATCCGTCTAAATTCAAAAACACCTACAAGCACTGGTTAGAAAATATAAGGGATTGGCCGATCTCTAGACAATTGTGGTGGGGTCAGCAAATTCCAGCATTCTACTATGGAGACAATCAAGTTGCGGTAGCAGCTACCAAAGAAGAGGCATTGGCTATCGCTCAGAAAGATTCTGGGAATGATCAACTCACACTTGCTGATCTTAAACAAGATGAAGATGTTGTGGATACCTGGTTCAGCAGCTGGTTATTACCGATTTCTGTATTTGATGGATTTGAGAATCCAAACAATGAAGAAATGAATTACTATTACCCAACATCTGTATTGGTGACGGGTTGGGATATTATCTTCTTTTGGGTAGCAAGAATGATTATTTCTGGATATGAATTTAATGGTGATATGCCATTTAGCAAAGTGTATTTCACAGGAATGGTGAGAGATAAGCAACGTAGAAAAATGTCCAAGCAATTGGGGAATTCTCCAGATGCCTTGAAGCTCATCGATGACTATGGTGCTGATGGCGTGAGAGTAGGAATGTTGTTAAGTGCGGCAGCGGGCAATGACCTGCTGTTTGATGATAAACAATGTGAGCAAGGGAGAAATTTTGCAAACAAAATATGGAATGCCTTCCGCTTGGTAAAAGGATGGGAGATAGATGAATCACTTTCTGGAGCTCATAACGAAACAGCTATTCATTGGTTTGATGCTAGATACAATCAAGTACTAACTGAGCTTGAAGATCACTTCGAGAAGTTCAGGTTATCAGATGCTTTGATGGGCGTGTACAAGTTGGTCTGGGATGACTTCTGTTCTTGGTACTTGGAGATGATCAAGCCTGATTATCAAAAGCCGGTTGATAGAGCGACTTATGATGCTACTATTGTCTTTTTCGAGAGATTGATGAAGTTGATTCATCCATTTATGCCATTTATCTCAGAGGAGATCTGGCAGAATATCACTGAAAGAGAGGAGAGAGATTGTGTAGTGATCGCTGAATGGCCAAAAGCGTTGCCTTTTGATCAAACAATGATCAATGGTGCCGATCTCGCATTTGAAGTAGTTTCGAACATTAGAAATATTAGAAATACCAAAGGAATATCGCCTAAGACGGCAATGAACTTATTCATAAAAACGGATGATTTTGGTAAATACTCCTCATTCGAGGCCATCATTAAGAAATTGGCAAATGTGACAGATATTGCTTCTACTGAGACTAAAGTTGATCAAGCGGTGAGTTTCGTGCTCAAAGGAGATGAATACTTTATTCCTTTGGAAGGACAAATAGATGTTGTTGCAGAAAAAGAAGAATTACAAAAAGAGCTTGATCATGCAAAAGGGTTCTTAATTGGAGTTAATAAGAAACTGAGCAATGAGCGTTTTGTAAGTAGTGCACCAGAGAAAGTTGTGGCTATGGAACAGCAGAAAAAAGCAGATGCCGAAGCGAAAATCAAAGCGTTGGAAGAGAGCTTGGCAAGTTTATAGTTGATTGAAGTTTAAGAGTTCCGTTGAACTAGAATCGTATTAAGAGATAGAGCACAATGATAGATAACAAAACATATTTGACACCGAGGCAGATAGTTTCTGAACTGGATAAGTACATCATCGGTCAGAATGATGCTAAACGTAATGTAGCTATTGCCCTTAGAAATAGGTGGAGAAGAATGAGTGTAGAATCAGACATGCAGAAGGAAATTGTGCCTAACAATATTCTGATGATCGGGGCTACTGGTGTTGGAAAGACAGAGATAGCTCGAAGACTTGCCAAAATAGCTAATGCACCATTTACGAAAGTGGAGGCATCTAAATTCACAGAAGTGGGATATGTCGGTAGAGATGTTGAAAGCATGGTGAGAGACTTAGTCGCTCAGTCTGTTGACTTGGTGAAAACTACCAAAAAAGAGGAGGTAAAGGAGCGCGCTGCTCAGATAGTGGAAGACATCATATTGGATGCGTTAATTCCACCAATGAAGACGACATCAGCAAATGTAGTCAATACACCGACTGGTGTCACTTTGGGCAATGGAGAAACTCCTGATAATGAGCAGGAGCTCAATGAAAGAACACGAGATAGATTCAGAGAGAAGATCAAAAATGGAGAGCTTGAAGATCGCAAGATAGATATAGATGTCAAGCAACCTTCTTCTGGTGGAGTCGGTATGATCGGTGGTGGTATGATAGACGAGTCTTCTATGATTAATATGCAGGAAATGTTGGGCAACATGATGCCTAAGAAGAACAAGAAGCGTAAAGTTACTATTGCTGATGCACGTAAGCTCTTGATGGAGGAAGAATCTCATAAGCTTATCGATATGGATGAGGTGAAGGAAGAGGCGATCAGAAAGGCGGAGGATACTGGTATTATATTTATTGATGAGATAGATAAAATTGCTTCTGGATCTCGAAAGAGTGGAGGAGCTGATGTGAGTAGAGAAGGTGTACAAAGAGACTTGCTTCCTATAGTGGAAGGGAGTGCTGTTACTACGAAATATGGTGTGATCAAAACAGACCATATCCTCTTTATGGCTGCTGGAGCATTTCATGTTGCTAAGCCCTCAGATTTGATTCCAGAACTTCAAGGAAGGTTCCCAATCAGAGTAGAGCTTGACAACTTGACTAAGGATGATTTCTATCAAATCTTAAAGGAGCCAAAGAATGCACTTACAAAGCAGTACGAAGCTTTGTTTGCAGCAGAGGAGGTGTCACTTGAGTTTACAGATGAAGCACTGGAAGAACTAGCCGCTACGGCTTTTAAGATCAATACAGAAGTTGAAAACATTGGAGCTAGAAGACTTCACACAGTCATGAGCCTATTACTCAACGAGTTTCTATTCGATGTGCCAGATGTGATTAGTGCCAATGCAAAGATTTCTGTTACCAAAGAGATGGTCAATGAGAAATTGGATAGCACAGTCAAGAATAAGGACTTGAGTGAATATATTTTATAAAAGCACAAATTGACGTTGGATGGAGCAGAGAGATTTAATAAAAGATCAAATTGAGCAACTCGGAAAAGTTTTGGGGAAAATCCTTGCTGAGTTTTTTGGAATGAAATCGAATGGGAAAATCGAAGAAGGGATTGAGGTTTCAAATGAAAATTTTGCTGAGAAGTTAGATTTGGAAATTGAAAAACTGCTAAACCTAAGCATTGAAGAATCCAGTATTTATTTGTCTGAATTGAAATTAAATGCTGAACATATTGATTTGGTGACCGATTATTTGATCGAAATGGCTAAATATAAATTAGAAAGTGATAAGTCTGAAGCAAAAAAAGTGCTTTTGAAAATACTTCAGATGTTTGAAATATCGGATAATATTTCTCAAACGGTCCCTTTCGACAGAATGACAAGGATTGCCAACATCGATAAGATGCTTCTGCTATGCAATTGATTTATTAGAGAATTACTTTCTTCGGGTAATCATAGAACACTAACTCTCCTTTATTAGAATCAATCTCTGACCAGCTATCAACTGCAAAACTGATAACTAGCACTCCGCAAGTAGGGATATTGTCAATCCCTAAATTTATCAATCTATTGGCTGTTGTCGTGAATCCAGGATTGTGTCCAAAGATCATGGCTGATTCATGAGTATTATTGATGCCTTGAATTACCTCGATAATTTCGCTTGACTCCGCGTGAAATAGATCACTATTAGGGATGATTTCAGCTGCTGAAAAGCCTATTCCTTTGGCGATATTTTGAGCAGTAGTGTATGCACGATTGGCCGTGCTAGAGATCAATGTATCCGGCAATACTCCTTTTGACTTTAATCTATTTGCCATATCTGGAGCATCTCTTTTCCCTCGTTTGTTGAGTGGACGATCATGATCCGAAAGTTCAGGGAACTTCCAACTGGATTTTGCATGACGGACGAGATAGAGTATTTTCATTATGGTCAACTGTCTTGAAAGAAAAATGAGGCTGATTTCACAGCCTCATTTCATTTACTTCATCAACTTTTTGTATTTGATTCTGGTCGGACCAGTATCTCCAAGTCGTTGTTTCTTATTTTCTTCATATTCAGAGCAGTTACCTTCAAACCAGAAGACTTGCGAATCACCTTCAAAGGCTAGAATATGTGTGCAAATTCTATCTAAGAACCATCTATCGTGAGAAATCACAACAGCACACCCACCAAAGTTTTCTAATCCTTCTTCCAACGCTCGAAGCGTGTTTATATCAAGATCATTGGTAGGTTCATCTAGTAGAAGTAAGTTGGCTCCTTGTTTCAAGGCAATAGCCAGATGCACTCTGTTACGCTCACCACCTGAAAGCACACCGACCTTCTTTTGCTGGTCTCCACCACCGAAGTTGAACTTACTTACATAGGCTCTAGAGTTAAGCTGTTTGCCACCCATCTCAATGAGCTCATTGCCATCAGTTATCGCCTCCCAAACGGTTTTTTCAGGATCAAGATTGTCATGTTCTTGATCTACATAGGCATAATCCACTGTAGGACCTACCTCAAAAGTTCCTGAGTCAGGTTGTTCCTTACCAGTGATCATTTTGAAGAGGGTGGTTTTACCAGCACCATTGGGGCCGATTATTCCAACTATTCCACCTTGAGGAAGGTTGAAGTCTAGGTTTTCATATAAAAGTTTGTCACCAAAGGACTTAGATACTCCATGGGCTTCGATCACTTTTGATCCTAGTCTTGGTCCCGCTGGAATATATAATTCAAGTTTCTCTTCTTTCTTCTTGCCTTCTTCTCCTACCAAGTTGTCATAAGCTGTGATTCTAGCTTTTGATTTGGCATGTCTTCCTTTTGGAGACATACGCACCCAGTCAAGTTCTCTTTCAAGTGTTTTTTGTCTTTTAGATTCTGTCTTTTCTTCTTGAGCAAGACGTTTAGACTTCTGATCTAACCAAGAAGAATAGTTGCCTTTCCAAGGAATACCTTCACCTCTGTCCAGTTCTAATATCCAACCAGCAACGTTATCTAAGAAGTAACGATCGTGAGTTACCGCGATGACAGTTCCTTCATATCTTTGCAAGTGTTGCTCCAACCAATGAACCGACTCAGCATCCAAGTGGTTGGTAGGTTCATCAAGTAGAAGCACATCAGGCTTTTCTAATAGCAGTCTACAAAGCGCTACTCTTCTTTTCTCACCACCAGATAAGTTCTTGATCAATGCATCACTCGGAGGTGTTCGAAGTGCATCCATTGCCTGCTCTAGCTTGTTATCCAGCTCCCAGGCGCCAAGGTGGTCCAGTTTTTCTTGAACTTCGCCTTGCTTTGTGATAAGCTTATCCATCGCGTCAGGATTGTCAAGTATCTCGGGCTCTCCAAATTTGAGATTAATGTCTTCAAATTCTTGAAGAAGATCAGTGATGTCTTTCACGCCTTCTTCTACTATTTGCTTGACCGTTTTTTCTGGATCAAGCTGAGGTTCTTGTTCTAGCATCCCTACTGAGAAACTCTGATCAGAGACTACTTCGCCTCTAAATTCTTTATCGATCCCTGCGATTATTTTTAATAGTGATGACTTACCAGATCCGTTAAGACCGAGGACGCCTATCTTGGCACCATAGAAAAATGATAAATGTATGTTTTTAAGAACTTGCTTACTCGGAGGGAATACTTTAGTCACTCCAGACATTGAAAAGATTATTTTTTCGTCACTCATTTGGTGAATATTATTTAATTATTGGTTAGCCTAAATTGTGTATTAAATGTAGCTAAAAGTATCCATATAGTATATAAAACAGCCATGATCAAATTATAACTTTAAGATTTTTTGAGGAAATATGTTTTGAAGTGATATAATTTATAAGGTAAGTGTTTGTTTTATGTTTTTAAATTCTATTTTTGCACGAATATTAGCATACGAATAAAATAAAGGAGGAACCATGTACTGGACATTAGAATTAGCTTCATACCTAGAAGATGCGCCTTGGCCGGCAAGTAAAGATGAATTGATAGATTTCTCTATTAGATCAGGTGCACCATTAGAGGTTGTAGAGAATCTTCAAGAATTAGAAGATGATGGGCATCCATTCGAGAGTATCGAAGAGATTTGGCCGGATTATCCGACCAAGGATGACTTCTTTTTTAATGAAGACGAGTATTAGGTAAAATCTCCTAATCAAAGAATATAATGAAAGCCATTATGCGAAAGCTATAGTGGCTTTTTTATTTAAATAGCTAACTCTGAATTTAATACTTTGAGTTAATTCTCAATACCAATCAAAGCCTCAGCGATTTTGATGTCCTCTGGAGTGGTGATTTTAATATTTCTTGGGCTTCCTTCGAATAGATGAATTTTGTGACCATCCTTTTCTAAAACACTTGCATCATCGGTGAATAGACTTGATTCTGTTGTTTGATAAGCCTTTTTAATTAGCGTAATATCGAAGGTTTGAGGTGTCTGGATCAGGCGATAATTAGTTCTGTCAACTGCTTTATTCGATTTGATTGAAACTTTCCTGATAGAATCTTTGAGAGGGATAGCTGTGATTGCATTGCCATGCTCTCCAGCTAATTCAAATGAATTTTTGATGATGTCTTTTGTAACCAATGGTCTGACGCCATCATGGATAGCTACTTTACCTTCATCAGGGATGTTCTTCAATCCATTAGATACCGACTGAAACCTAGTCACTCCACCAGATATGATGTCATGAGCGTAATTGAAGTTGTGCTGTTTGCATAATCCCTGCCAATAAGAATGTTGATCTTCAGGTAAGACCAGTGTAATGCGGTAGTCTTTGAATGCAGTAATAGTATGCATGAGAATCGGCAACCCATTCAGTAAGAGAAATTGCTTTGGAATGTTTGATTTCATTCGTGTTCCAATACCTCCCGCTACGATTATTACATATTCACTCATGCTGTAAAAATAAAAAACCCTGACAAATTAATGTCAGGGTTTTAAAATGTTAATTATTTTTCCTTAGATAATGAGCATTGCGTCACCATAACTAAAGAATTTGTAATCTTCCTTGATAGCTACTTGATAAGCTTCTTTGATCAAGTCGTATCCTCCAAATGCCGAAGCCATCATCAATAAAGTTGACTCAGGTAGGTGGAAGTTCGTGATCATTGCATTACATATCTTGAACTCGTAAGGAGGAAAGATAAATCTGTCTGTCCATCCTTCACTTGGCTTTAGTCTGCCATGTGCAGATACTGAAGATTCAAGTGTACGCATAGAAGTTGTTCCTACTGCACAAACTCGTCTTTTAGCATCTAGAGCTTTATTTACTACGTCAGCAGTGTTTTCTGGAATACTGTAGTTCTCAGAATCCATTTTATGCTTAGTAAGATCTTCAACATCTACTGGGCGAAATGTGCCTAGCCCAATGTGTAAAGTAATAGGATCAAACTCTATTCCTTTGATCTCAAGTTTCTTAAGTAAGTGTGGAGTAAAGTGAAGTCCAGCTGTTGGTGCGGCAACCGCTCCTGTATGCTTAGCATATATAGTTTGGAATCTCTCCTTGTCAGAAGCTTCTGCCTTACGATCAATATGCTTAGGAAGAGGTGTTTCTCCCAACATATCTATCGATTTGTAGAATTCTTCATCTGTTCCATCAAATAAGAATCTAATCGTACGCCCTCTTGAAGTGGTGTTGTCGATCACTTCTGCAATCAAGTCACTATCTCCAAAGTACAATTTATTTCCTACTCTTATTTTTCTAGCTGGGTCTACAAGTACATCCCAAAGGTGAAGCTCTTTATTAAGCTCTCTCAATAGGAAAACTTCGATCTGAGCACCCGTCTTTTCTTTGTTTCCAAACAATCTTGCAGGGAATACTTTGGTGTTGTTCATGATCATGACATCACCTTCATCGAAATAGTCCACAACATCTTTGAAGATTTTGTGTTCGATCTTTCCTGTGTCCTTGTGAACTACCATTAGTCGAGACTCATCTCTGTTTTCAGCCGGATACATGGCTAAATGACCTACCGGTAAATCATACTTGAATGCTGATAATTTCATACGTAATATTATGGTATTAAAAATATACCCTCTGAGGTTCTAAATAAGCTTGCAAATGTAATGATTTGTTTGATAATTGCCGAGAGACCATAAGATAGTTTTTAGAATTTAATTTATAGCACTGTGATAGTAGTCAGATTAATACTTGAAAGTTTCAGATTTGCATGGAACGCACTGAAAATGAATTTACTCCGGACCACTCTTTCTTTACTAGGTGTGACCGTGGGAATTTTTGCAATTATATCGGTTTTCACCATTGTTGATTCGTTGGAGAAGAACATTAAGGATAGTTTGTCCTTCCTAGGGTCAGGTGTTATATACGTTGGCAAGTGGCCATATACACCCGATGCTAGTGGCGAATATAACTGGTGGGATTTCTGGAATCGCCCAAATCCAAGCTTCCGTGAATTCAAGTTCTTGGATGACAAACTTAAGAATTCTACTAGTATTGCCGTTTACGCTCAAGCAAATACTACTTTAAAAAGAAAGAGCAATAGTATTGGTGATGTAGGATTAAATGGTGGAAGTTTTAACTACGGAGAGTTATTTGATCTAGACATAGTAAAAGGAAGATATTTCAATAAGAAAGAAACTGATACTGGTCGAAATGTAGCTATTATTGGCGCAAATGTAGTGACTTCACTTTTTCCAAATGGAGTTGATCCGATAGGCGAGGAGATCAAGGTAAAGAACATGAAGTATGTTGTGATCGGAGTGTTGAAAAAGGAAGGGGAGAGTTTCATAGGAACAGGTAGCAAGGATGATTATTGTGTAGTACCATATAATGCCTTTAGGAAACTATACAGTACGGGTACTGGCAAGTGGAATGAACTAGGTTCAACCATAGGAATAAAAGGCCGGGATGGTGATATAGGCCTTGTCGAATTGGAAAATGAATTGACAGGATTACTTCGTAATAAACGAGGACTTAAGCCAAGGGAAAAAGATAATTTCGCACTTAATCGCCCAGAAGCTATCGCCAATGTTCTTAACGGTGTGTTTGATGTGTTTGGAATTGCAGGGTGGGTGATCGGTGGATTTTCGATATTAGTGGGAGGTTTCGGTATTGCTAACATTATGTTCGTTTCTGTAAAAGAAAGAACCAATATAATAGGTATTCAAAAGTCACTTGGAGCAAAGAACTATTTTGTCCTCTTTCAGTTTTTGTTTGAGTCAGTATTCCTAAGTGTAATTGGTGGAGCGCTCGGCATATTCCTGGTGTTCTTGATTACCTTCATTCCTATGGGAAGTTTAGAAGTAGTACTCTCAATGCAAAATATCACTCTTGGCCTAGGTGTATCTGCGATCATCGGGACAGTTTCTGGAATCATACCTGCTGCATTGGCTGCTAGACTTGACCCAGTAATCGCCATACGATCTTAAATAGAAAACTCTATTTCAACTTATTATTCTCGTGGTGTCGACTAGCATCGCGAGATTTTTTTTTATCTAGATTTTTTTTAAAAGCAGTAGTCAAGTCTATGCCGGTTTGATTTGCTAGACAAATCACTACCCAAAGTACATCAGCCAATTCATCACCTAAGTCCTTGTCTTTGTCTGATAATTTCTCAGATTGCTCTCCATATCTCCGAGCGATGATTCTGGCTACTTCTCCAACTTCTTCAGTCAGCTGTGCCATATTGGTGAGTTCATTAAAGTAGCGTACGCCTACTGTTTTGATCCACTTGTCTACGGTTTCTTGAGCTTCTCTGATATTTATTTCTTTATCCATAATACTTAGTCTTCAAAAATGGCTACGGCTCTTACTGGTGATCCTGTTCCTCCTTTTATCTTTAGTGGAAAACCGATAAACCTAAAGCGACCTCTCCCTATTAGCTTGTGAAGATTGATCATATTCTCATAGTGTGTAAACCCTAATTCACCACAAATCAAATGAACCTCTTTATTGGATACTCCAGATACTCCTGGGGACATAGTCTCAACTCCAAAAGCAGCAATTTCTTGATTGCCCAACCATCTAGCTGAGGCAGCGCTGATTCCTGGGCCTTTACCCCATTCTTCGCTATTGTAGTAATTCCTGTAGTGATCTGTGTGAATCAAGACAGTATCTCCTTTTTTGATTTCGACTTTGGCCTTCTCACAAGCTTCTTTTATTTCGATAGGCTCGATTAATTCTTTCAAATCCTTATGTGAGAAATTCAAACAGATCCCTTCTGTGTAGAATGTCGACAACGGCATGGTATCAATTGATTGCTCTTTATATTGTGCAGACATGTGACTGATAGCATCTACATGCGTTCCAGTATGTTCACCAAACTCAATCTTATTCACGACAGGAGTAGGAGAACTTGTTTTTATTCCAGCCCACTCTTCATGGGATGCGTGCATAGTGATACTCACTTGAGGAAGGCCCTTGAATACAGGCATTCCAGAATAAATTTCTTGGCTCAAGTCTATTATTTCTACCACCTATTTTTTGTCTTTAGAATCCAATATGATAGTTACTGGGCCATCATTGATTAGACTAACTTTCATGTCGGCTCCAAACTCTCCTTTGCCAATGGTTTTTCCTAGACCTACTTCAAGGGTCTGGATGAATGATTCATACAATGGAATCGCAACCTCTGGTCTAGCAGCTTTGATGTAAGAGGGGCGATTTCCTTTTTTTGTGCTTGCCTGTAAAGTGAATTGACTAATGAGTAAAATCTCTCCTTCTACATCTTTGATGTTGATATTCATTACCTCATTGGAGTCATTGAATATTCGCATATTGGTTATTTTTTGAGAGAGCCAGTTTATATCTTCTTGGTTATCTTCATTCTCTATACCCAGTAGAATCATAAGACCTAACCCAATTTTACTTTTTAAAGTACCATCTATACTGACAGACGCTTCACTTACTCTTTGAATTACCGCAATCATATTATTGTAAATATTTTACCATAAATTTGATGCGAATCCAGCTACAAAACAAGCTACATGGCAGACGAAAAAAACAATCCTTGGCAAACATTAGATAATAAAGAGATTTATGATAATCCATGGATCAATGTGCAAGAGCATCAAGTAATTAATCCTGGTGGTGGGGAAGGTATTTATGGAAAGGTGAGTTTCAAGAATAAGGCAATAGGGATCATTCCACTTGACGAACATAATAACACTTGGCTAGTGGGTCAGTATCGATATACCATTGATGAATACTCATGGGAAATTCCAATGGGAGGAGGAGCGATTGAGGACGATATTCTGATGTCCGCTCAACGGGAGCTTAAGGAAGAAACGGGTATTACTGCTGGAAAATGGGAACAAATAATGAGAATTCACACCTCTAATTCAGTGACTAATGAAGAAGGGTTTATCTTCTTAGCAGAAGAGTTAGAATATGGTGAAAAGCAGCTGGAAGAATCTGAGGCAGACCTGAAACTATGGAAGTTGCCATTTGGAGTCGTGGTAGATATGGTGATCAAAGGCAAGATTACTGATGCGATAAGCATTGCTGGAATATTGAAAATAGCCCGATACCTCAAGTTTTAACATCAGAATTATTCCTAAAAATCGATCAACCTATCTTCTATTGTCTTCATCCTCCAATATGCTTAGGTAGCTGGTGTACCTTGTTGCAGCTATCTTTTCATTTTTCACTGCTTCGACTATAGCGCACCCAGGTTCGTGGGTATGGCTGCAGTTATGAAACTTGCAATGGCCAATCATGTCTCGCATTTCAGGGAAGTAGTCTGATAATTCTTGATTAGAGATATCTACTAATCCATATTCTTTGATCCCAGGAGTGTCGATAATATTCATTCCTTTTTTAAGCTCGAACATCTGAGCAAAAGTGGTGGTATGCGTTCCCTTTTCAACTGACATTGACACTTCTCCAATTTTCTGACCAATTTCTGGATTGAGTTGATTGATAAGTGTCGATTTCCCTACTCCTGAGTGACCAGCGACTAAAGTGATCTTGTCTGCGAGTGAAGTCTCTACTTTATCTAATCCTTGAAGTTCGGTAGCTGATATGGCCATACATTCATAGCCTAGAGATCTATAGAGGACCATGATCTCTTCCACGTATTCGAGGCTCTCATCTTCGAGCATGTCCATTTTATTGAATACCAGTGTAACCGGTATTCTGAAAGACTCGGCTGCTACAGCTAGTCTGTCAATAAATCCAAAAGAGGTCCGAGGATAGGCTAAAGTTACCAATATCATCAACTGATCTATGTTGGAAGCAATAATATGCCCATGACCAGTCTTGTGTATCGACTTTCTAATGATGTAGTTGTTTCGAGGGTAGATATGGTGAATTACTCCTGTTGGTTCATCAGTTGATGTTTCCATTTCAAAGTCTACTTCATCGCCTACTGCCAAAGGGTTGGTCGTTTTAAAACCTTTGAGCTTGAATTTGCCCCTTACTCGGCAATTATAAGTTTGTTGATCTTCACTTAAGATGCTATACCAACTGCCTGTCGATTTTATGACGAGTCCTTTCATGACTGTAGTCTCTTTTTACAATAGCTGATGATTTTATCTGTTGCACCCGTGTTCCCTTTGACGTAGGATTGTGCAGTGGTCGAAGCCACTTCATGATTTAGCTTCATCAGTTGTTCATTAAATTCATGGTAATCAGCGACAGCAAAGGCAGCTTCCAGCCTTATGAGATCTGTTGCTTCTTGGAACTTTTCATAATTTTTATTTCCAAAAAATATAGGCATTCCAAATGTGGCAGCTTCCAATATGTTGTGTAGTCCTTTCCCATATGCACCTCCAACAAAAGCGTAGTCTCCATACTGATACAGAGAGGATAACATTCCTACGTTGTCTATGATAAGTACATCGCATTCATCTAAATTTGATTCTGTTGCCTTTGAATATCTGATAGATTTTTGTCTGATCTGTTTCTCTATCTTCACTAGACCTGCTTCTGTTACTTCATGTGGCGCTAAGATGAATTTATGAACAGAGTCATCATGGTTGATGAAAGGAATGCATACCTCAAGATCTTCCTCCCAGACACTGCCCAAGATCCATGTCTTTTTAGAATTAGCAAATTTTGCGGCTAAAGGGATGCCTTCTGCCTGTTGCCCAATCTCATATACACGATCAAACCTTGTGTCACCGGTGAGTGTGATGTTGTCTATGTCAATACTTTTTAATAATGCTACTGAAGTATTGTTCTGAACGAAAAAGTGAGAAACTTTATGAAGGATTGACCGTTGTAGTTTTCCTATTTTTTTGAAGAAAATTTGGTCTTTTCTGAAAATCGCAGAGGCGGAGATTAACGGAATACTTCTTTCATTAATTTCATTGTAGAAGTGATACCAAAATTCATATTTGATGAAAAATACAATTTTAGGACTAAGTATATCCAGCCATCTTTTGGCATTGGATGCCGTGTCAAACGGAAGATAGAAAACATGGTCCGCATGTTCGTAGTTTTTCTTCACTTCATATCCTGAAGGAGAGAAAAAAGTAACAACTATCTGATATTCTGAAAATTCATACTTGAAGGATTCTATGATTGGACGAGCTTGCTCGAACTCCCCTAATGAAGCGCAGTGAAACCAAGCGAGAGGCTTTGATTGGTCGATACTGTCTTTTGCGCTTTCAAATAGGCCAATACGCCCACTTATGAACTGACTCGCTTTTAAATTAAATTTAGCAACTACCTTCATGAATAGCCTAAACATCATGATAGAGAAATTGTAAAAAGCGAGAGATATTGCCATTGTCGCAAAAGTAAAAAACCCTGACGACTAATCGACAGGGTTTTTTAAATGAATATTTGATAACGAAGCTTAGTGAGATGATAAATAGTCAGCTACGCCTTCTCTTGTAGCGCTCATTGCATCTTTTCCTTCTTCCCAGTTAGCAGGACATACTTCACCGTGCTTTTGCACATATTGCCATGCATCTACCACTCGGATCATCTCATCAATATTTCTTCCAAGAGGAAGGTCATTGATTGTTTCGTGTCTTACGATTCCTTCTTTGTCGATCAAGAAAGTTCCTCTGTAAGCTATAGGAGCTCCAACAAAAGTCATTTCCCCTTCTTCAGTATAATCCCATTCTCCAGCCAATACACCGAAGTTAGATGAGATAGTTTTTGCTGTATCTGCTACCAATGGGTACTTCACGCCTTCGATTCCACCATTACCTTTTGGAGTCATCAACCATGCTAGGTGTGTTTCTTCAGTGTCAGTAGAACAACCTACTACTTGCACACCTCTTTTTTCGAATTCAGCCAATTTTTCTTGAAAAGCCAAGATTTCTGTTGGACAAACGAAAGTGAAATCTTTAGGGTAGAAGAAGAACATTACTTCTTTTTCACCTATGAAGTCTGCTAATGAGAAACCTTCAACAATTTCTTCTCCATTGATAACTGCTGCGGCTTTGAACGATGGTGCTTTTTTTCCTACTAATGACATAATTTATTTATTTTTATATATTTCAATTTGAATTCATTACAAAGGTAAAATCAAAATTGGAGTACTCAATACGAATGGATTAGATTTTTATGATGTGGCGATAGGTGTTTTCTATTTGAT
This sequence comes from Cyclobacteriaceae bacterium, assembly GCA_034112085.1. Taxonomy (GTDB): domain Bacteria; phylum Bacteroidota; class Bacteroidia; order Cytophagales; family Cyclobacteriaceae; genus JAWUWD01. The sequence continues at coordinate 48,754 of JAWUWD010000016.1, read as the reverse complement.
AGCTGATCATCTTATTAAGGTGATAGCCAGAAGTTGATTTTTATAGTTAACTATAAAAAGGAGAACCGCTTAGCAAAGATACTTAGGAGTCGTACTGAGTGAAATGCGAGTGTCACAAAATCATAAATTCTACACAGAGTCTGTTACTTTTCTATATCTTGGTGTATTATTATCAAAAACTATGAATATGAAACAACTTATGAAACAAGGAATATTTGTATTGGCATTTATTTGTCTAATCGGACATTCTCACATTACCAAAGCACAAGGTGATATAGATCAATTGCTTGCTGCTATTCAGGAAGATGTTATACTTGGTACTGAAGATGCCAATACGCTCATTGAAGGTTACATGGCTCCTTTTATGAATGGACTTGGTTTGGCTTTTGCCAATGGATGGGCTAACACGGCCAAGCCACATAAAACTGCTGGTTTTGATTTAGGAATTGTTGCAGGGCTCGCTTTTGTGCCAGATAAGGATCTGCTATTCTCTGCGGCCGGTCTTAATGTTCTTGAGGTGCCAACAGGAGCAAGTACCAGTGTTCCTACGATCTTTGGTCCAGATCAAACTCCTGTATTCCAATATAAAAATGATAATTCCTTGACGGTAAATGGTATCCCAGGGACTGATCTTAAAGAAGAAGTTGGGTTCAGTGCAGTTCCATATATAATACCTCAATTGGGTATTGGAATTGTAAAAGGAACTGATATCAAGCTTAGATTATTGCCAAAAATTGAACTTGGTGAAGGAGATGGTGAACTAAAAGTATTTGGAATCGGTGTAATGCATGACATCAAGCAGCATATCCCTGGAATCAAGAACTTACCATTCGAATTGTCAGCGTTGATTGGGTATACCAAAATGGATTTGACAACAGACTTTTCTGATCCAAATACTGCTGAAAAACTTAGTGGGGAGTTTTCAATGAAGTCGTTGACTATTGAAGCTCTAATTTCTAGGGAATTTTCTATAATCACTCTTTATGGTGGGGTAGGAATAAACTCTGTAAGCTCAAGTCTGAAAATGGTAGGAGATTTTACAGTAGATGCAGACCCACTACTTCCAGCAGTTGTTGTTTCTGATCCAATTGATATGTCATTTAACGCAGGTGGTCCGAAGTTGAAGGCTGGATTTAGATTGAAGTTGGCCATATTGACTATTACGGCAGATTATTCATTACAGAAGTATAGCACCTTTACTACTGGAATTGGATTTGCGGTAAGATAGAGAGCATAACTATTATTAACAAAGAAAGCCATTCACACGTTTGTGAATGGCTTTCGGCTTTTACCATGCTATTTGGTAAGTAAAAAGTGCTATGTACTAATTCTATACAAGTTGTTTCCGGAAAGTAACCAACTATCGAATTTATTTGCTCTCAGTATTCAATTCTGGGAGGTCGCTAGAGGCTGCATCTGATTCATGGGAAGGAACGAGTACTTTAGAGATGACTTGAGCAGTTTCATTATCTTCAAATAGATAAGCGTTAATCGCCTTTCTAATCTCTTGTGGTGATAGGTTACTAGTGAGCTCACCTTGTCTGGAAATGGATAGCTGACCAGTTTCTTCAGATACGATCAGTACCAAACTATCAGTAGTCTCAGTCATACCTATTGCCGCCCTGTGACGTAGACCAAAGTCAGCAGATAAGTCATCTTTATCTGAGACGGGTAAAATACATCGAGCGGCTGTGATTTTTCCATTGTATATAATCACAGCACCATCGTGCAGCGGGCTATACTTATTGAATATACTTATCAGTAGTCTTTTTGATATGATTGCATCGATCAAGTCACCCGACTCTGCATAGAATTTCAACTCTGAGTCTTTAGTGAATACGATTAGTGCACCAGTGTTACTTCCACCTAGTGCCTTAACAGCCTCTATTACTGGCGTGACGTTTAGACCTTTTGCTTGTTCTTTCTTCTTCCATAGGGCGAAGTTCTTAAAGATGTTTTCCTTGTTGAGACTGGTAGTTCTACCGATGAGCAGTAGAAATTTACGAATCTCTGGCTGAAACAAGATGATAGCAGCAATGACACCTACCCCCATGAATTGCCCAAGAATAATAGAAAGCAACTCCATTTGGGCAGACTTTACGATTAAGTAGATCAAGTAAAGAGAGAGTATTCCTAAGAAAATTTTCACAGCGACACTCCCCTTCATCAACTTATAAAGTTGATAAAGTAAGAAGCTCACCAATAAGATATCAATGATATCTACCCAGCTGACTTCTAAAAAACCTATGTTGAATCCAAGTATCATGGATATGTAGCTTTGTATAATTTGATCGTTTCTATAGCCTCTTTCACATCATGCACACGCAAAATTTGTGCTCCACCTGATAAAGCCAATGTATTAAGGACACTTGTCCCATTCAATGCTTCCTCTGCTGATATGCTTAATGATTTATAGATCATTGATTTTCGTGAAATGCCTGCTAGTAAAGGTAGTTTTAATTGCTTAAAATATTGTAAATTTTTAAGGATATGATAATTCTGATCTGTGGTTTTAGCAAACCCAAACCCTGGATCCAATATAATGTCAGAAACACCAAGTGATTGCAAATGGTTAATTTTAGAAAGAAAGAAATCCATCATTTCCATTAATACATTATCATATGTAGTTAATGAAGACATTGTGCTTGGTGTTCCACGCATATGCATCATAATATAAGTGACTTGATTTTTGGCGACTGTCTCATACATCTCATCATCAAGAGTCCCTCCAGAAATATCATTGATGATGCAAGCCCCGGCCTCAATAGCGGATTGAGCCACTACAGATCTAAAAGTGTCAATGGAAATATTAGCTTCAGGGAAATCCGTAGTGACTTTCTCAATGGCTGGGATTACCCTTTGCAGCTCTTCTTCTTCTGAAATGTTAGTCGCATTTGGTCTAGAAGAATATCCGCCAATATCTAAAATCGTAGCACCTTGACTTAGCATAGTCTCGGCTTGATTTAGTAACTTTTTATCAGAAGATATACGACTATCAATATGGAAAGAATCCGGAGTGATGTTCAGTATCCCCATCACGATCGGAGTACTCAGGTCCATCAGCTTTCCCTTGAGATTGAGCGTTTTTTTTGTAGAAAAAATGGTATCTTTAGCCACTTATTTTTGTGAGTATTAATTAGTAAAAATAATAACGCTAGCACATTGGAAGAGCAAACGATCAACGAATATAAAGAAGTAATTAGTGCTTGTAAAGGACTTTTTAAGCAAAAGACAAAAGATTATGGAACTGCTTGGAGGATTCTTCGATTGCCGTCTATTACAGATCAGATTTTGATCAAGGCACAGCGCATAAGATCCATACAAGAAAAGGGTGTTCAGAAAATTGATGAAGGTATTCATGGAGAGTTTGTCGCGATAGTCAACTATTGTTTGATTGCGATGATCCAACAAGATTTGGGTGAAGATAGCAGGACAGAAGTCCCAGCTGACGAAGCGATTGCTCTATATGATCAGTTTGTTGATGAGACAAGGGAACTTCTGCTCAATAAGAATCACGATTATGGGGAAGCTTGGAGAGATATGCGGGTTAGCTCTATTACAGATATCATATTGATGAAACTGTTTCGCGTTAAGCAAATAGAAGATAATCAAGGTAAGACGTTGGTGTCTGAAGGAGTGAAAGCTAATTACCAGGATATGATTAACTACGCAGTGTTTTGTTTGATAAAGCTGGGTGATAAATAGTCTTGTTAATGAAATGTTAAAATTATTATTAGCTATGAGAATAGTTGAAATCGAATGATCTTACCAGTTAATAATAGAATGTTTAAAATATCCCTACAATAAGTTAGTGTAGACACCAATACCATGACAACTCATTTTTTATGAAAAAATTATTTAAACTATTCGACCACTTTATCCGCTTTGCAGTAGGTGGGCTTTTTATTTTTTCGGGACTGATCAAACTCAATGATCCCGTTGGTACCCAGATCAAATTGGAAGAATACTTTGAAGTATTCTCTACTGATTTTGGATATGTATTTGAATGGTTTATCCCTTGGGCATTGCCTATTGGGATGATATTGATTGTAGCCGAAGTGGTATTGGGGATCGCTGTTCTGATCAACTATCAGATGAGGAAAACTACTTGGGTTTTGTTGTTGATGATATTGTTCTTTACATTCCTTACTTTTTACTCTGCTTATTTCGATAAAGTGACAGATTGTGGCTGTTTTGGAGATGCCATTAAGCTGACACCTTGGGAGTCTTTTTACAAGGACATTGTATTGTTGGTTTTTGTATCACATTTATTCTTTTATCGAGGTACATACACCTCCTTCTTTAGAACCAAAGAAGGTCATGGTGTTATAGTTTTGGTGACGATCGTGAGTTTGTACTTAGGAATATATGCTGTAAATCATTTGCCATTTATTGATTTTAGACCTTATAAAGTCGGTAATAATTGGCCTGAGCAAATGATTGCAGACGAACAACCAATTATAGAATATGTATTTGAAAAGGATGGGCAAGAAGTTATCTCTACTAAGTATATGACTGAGGCTGATGGGTACAAATACATTAATTCTTATGTCAAAAATCAGGAAGCTACCATTCCTCCGATTACAGATTATAATGTGATCTCAGTATCAGGTGAGGATATGACAGAAAGTACTTTTCAAGGCATCAAACTGATGGTGATCATCTACAATGTTCGCAAAGCCGATGTCGATGAGATGGATGAAATAAAAGCTTTGTTAGATGCGCTTGATGGGAAGATTGAGATTATCGCTATCACGGCTTCGGGTGAGGCTGATTTTGAGGCATTTCGTCATGAGCACCAGTTGGCAATACCTTACTATCAAGCGGATGCCACTGTGATTAAAGCAATGATGCGCTCCAATCCTGGAATGTTGCTTATTAAAGATGGAACGACTTTGGGGAAATGGCATAATAATGATATTCCATCAGTTGGTGATATTGTCGACTTACTGTGACACAAGTGATGAAAATATTTCTAGTGGGTATGCCTGGGAGTGGAAAGTCCACTTTAGGCATGGAACTAGCAAATAGTTTACAATTACCATTTATCGATTTGGATAAAGGGATAGAGAAGTCTAATGAATCTACAATAGCCGAAATATTTGATAAAGAAGGGGAAGATGCTTTCCGACAGAAAGAGAAGGATGCATTGGAAAGAATGATCCATGAGACTCCTGCCTTTGTAATGGCGACTGGAGGAGGTTCTCCATGTTTTTTTGATAACATGGAGTTGATGATTTCAGCGGGTCTCACTGTTTTTATCGATGTGAGTTCTAATGAACTTCATAGAAGACTCCAACAAGGAAAAGGTGTCGAAAGTAGACCACTACTTAGTAAAATGAATCCATCGTCTATGAATAAAGAATTGGCTGATAAAAGAATTAACCGATTACCCTTTTATGCTAAATCACAAATCACGGTACAAGGAGATACGATATCTTCTAAAGAATTGTTAGGAGCAATTACTGACTTCCCAGGTTAGCTAAATGCTTTTTCCAGTCATCTTCTGTGTCGATGTCATTGAGCACGGGAAGTGATACATATTTTAATCCAAGGTTATTAATGTCAGAAAGAGTGTCTAGAAACACACTTTCTGTACTCCAATTTTTGTTTTCAAATAGTTCAATATACAATCTTCTCATTCCTAGTAGATAATAACCACCGTCCAAAGCTGGACCTACAATTATATCTTTTTGACTCAAATGATTAAAGGCATGTTCGATCAACCCTTGATCAATATCCATCAGGTCACTTCCAATGACGACTACTGTGTCATAACCCTGATCGAAGCATTCAAGGAAAGCCTGATGCATTTTTTGACCAAGGTTTCCATTTGATTGAATTCGTTTTTGATAAATTTCATTACCCCACAGATCTTCTTGGTCGATATGATCATTATAGTAAACAAATACATCTTGTGATAGGCTTTTGGTGATCTGCATGGTGTGTACGAGCAATTGTTTGTAAATATCTAATGCTTCGACATCTCCAACGGTTGCAGCAAGTCTCGTCTTTACTGTACCCAAAATAGGATTTTTCACAAATATAATTAGTACTTCTTTTTTCATTTGTAAATTCTGGATTGATCAGTTGATACGTTATTGTTATTATACAATTCATAGCCAATGAAGCCTGTCAGTACTATGTATTCAATAATAACGAGCGCTAAAGGTTCTTGATAACCCGTCAAAGAATAACCGGCATAAGTAAGAAAGATCAATAAACTCCAGAGTGTTGCGAATCTATAGTTTGAAAAAACTGATAGTGCAACTATGGTGGTAATGTACCAAGGGTGTACTGTAGTGGCGAGCAATAAGTAAATGAGTAAGGCCCACATCATTGCCGTTGGAAGGAGTGTTTTTTTCTGTTTAGATAATAAACTGTAAACCACAATCGAACAAAAAGTGATGATTCCTAAGCTAGGCCCAAGTTGTGCAATGATATTATAGCCTTTGAACCAATAGCCAACTGTACGGGCTAAATAATATACACTGGCATTGAATTCGAATTTTTGGAAATACAATGTCAAACTTGATGAGAGTCCATCGATCAATGCCTGATCGTATAGTGGTATAAATAATAAAATAATGGTAATGCTAGTTGTAGAATAGATGATAATTTGTGATTTGAAAGATAGTCTTCTTAGCATCAATGGTAAGAATATTAATGGAATTAGTTTAAATCCAATAGCCGCTCCCCAGCAGATTCCTGATAACCAGTGTTTGTTTTTATTGAATAAGTAAACCGTCAATAGAATGAACAGAATGACAAAAGCCTCAAAGTGTAGATTTCCAGAAAGCTCAATGATCACCAGTGGGTTGAGCGCATAGATTAGTACGTTTTTAGAAGGTAATTGATACTGCTTCAGTAACTTCGTTATCAGTATAATACTGCCCACTTCGGCAAGTATAATGAGTACTCTCACAAAGATGATACTAGCCGTGATACTGTCGGAGCTAATCAATGCCGCCAACCAAAATACTAGCTGAGACAAAGGAGGATATACAGTGAAGTATACTGGTGAATTTAGTAAATCAAAAAGTGATTGGTCAATACCGGTTATTTGTTTCGAGCTTGATAATATATCTATGGGGAGTGCTGAGAATGGGCTAATTCCACTGGCTAGAAGTCTGCCATCCCAGATGAATCTATATATATCATCTGATAAGGAAGGGGTGGAGAATAGTAAAAGTAACCTCAGTCCAATGGCCAAATAAATGTAAAACTTCAAAGGGGTAGTCTTAGAAGAGTGCCAAGTAGCAATATAGGCTGTGAACAGAGAGAGATATGCAGTGAGTATAAGGACAGTTTGATCTCTCGTAGAAAAGTAGCCTAGGATGATATATCCAATGATAGATATCAGTCCAAAAATCAGTAATGTGAAATTACTTTTTTGCATGAGAAATAGGCATCACGGTATGATAAAAGACACTGAAGAATCCAAGTGTAAGCATCACGTGAAATATCATGAGACCCCAGTCGTGTAAGTGGATGCCTGAAACAATTCCAAATAGGAAATAGCATCCCAGCAGTAATTCAAATATTGACATGATGCTGAGTTTTGGTTTGATATAAACATTACCTTCCCAGCTATCATTCTTACTAGTGATGTTGAATTTGGGTGTGCGAATAAAATCACTTTTGAAGCCAAGAAGTCCTTCGATAACGGCAAAAGCATTGTGAAAAGAGAGACCCATTGAGACAGTCAGGAATGCCGGAAATGTAGAAAAGTAATACTTTCTTTTACCCGTATCTACTGTGTTTTTAGTAGCTACCCAATAGAAGAATGCAATAGAAAAGAATCCTATCAAGAATACACTCCCAATGTCGAATAACCAGGAGAGGTTTGGGTTGGCATCTTTGATATAGAGCATTGGGATGCTCAATAGAGACGCAATCAGTAGACTTACAAATACACTACTGTTGAACAGATGAAATAATGCGTGGACCTTGCTTGATAATTTGATGTCTGACCTCAAGACTTTTCCAAGATTCTTTTTTGCCGTTTCAGCTGCGCCCTTATTCCATCTATACTGTTGTGACTTTATTGCAGGCATGATTACTGGAAGTTCTGCCGGAGAGATTACTTCTTCTAGGTATTTGAATTCCCACCCTTTGAGCTGAGCACGATAACTTAAATCAAGATCTTCTGTCAAAGTATCTGCTGACCAGCCACCGGCATCTGTAATTGTAGATTTTCTCCAAACACCCGCAGTGCCATTGAAGTTGATAAAGCTATGCGCGTGACTACGTCCACTTTGCTCGATTGAGAAATGTGCATCTAAGCCAAAAGCTTGGAGTTTGGTTAGTACAGAGTAGTCCTTATTGAGGTGCCCCCAGCGTGTTTGTACCATGCCGATTTTTTCATCGACAAAGTGAGGGATGGTTTTAAATAGAAAGTCTTTTTCAGGAATGAAATCTGCATCAAATATACCGATGAACTCTCCTTTTGCGATGCCCATCCCATACGCTAAGGCACCAGCCTTAAAGCCAATGCGCTCTGGTCTTCTGATATGTTGTATATCGATCCCAAGTGCTGCATATTTAGTGACTTCATCAGCGATGATGCCTACCGTATCATCATTGGAATCATCCAACACCTGTATCTCCAACTTGTCTATAGGATAATTGAACTTAGCAATGGTGCCTATCAAACGCTTTACAACATATTTTTCATTGTAAATCGGTAGTTGGATGGTGACATGAGGGAGATCCTTGTCACCTATTTCTGGTGTAGGATTATTAGCCACCTTCTTAGATTTGAGATAGTGTGCGGTGAGGTGCAACTGTCCCATGCTAAATAAGAAGATGAAAAGCAGTGACGTGCAGTATAAGGTGATGATTATGTATTCCATTTATGCGAACTTAAATATCGTCCAAATAATCTTATATCCTGCCAATAATGTCCCTTTCACTGTTCCGGAAATCTTAGATGTCCCAATTCTGTTCTTATAGTTCACAGCGACCTCTGTTGACTTTAGATTATTTTTCGCAGCTTTCACCTGCATCTCGACTGTCCATCCATAAGTAGTGTCTTGCATGTCAAGTTCATTGAGCGCCTTCATTCTAATCGCGCGAAATGGGCCGAGGTCTGTAAACTTATCACCATAAATAATACTTAATAGTCGGGTAGCTAACCAATTGCCAAATACTTGCGGAAGAGTCATCGATCCCTTTTCTTTTTGACCAAGGTTACGCGATCCGATAACCATATCGTAACCATTTTCAATAATAGGGTTAACTACCTCTGTAAGTTGAGCTGGATAATCAGAGTAGTCCGCATCTATAAATACAATTATATCGGTAGGAGAACTAAGGCCATTAATATATTCTATTCCGCAAAGACAGGCATTTCCATAACCCTTACTTTGTTCAATGATAACGGTAGCTCCAGATTGCTTTGCCACTTTTGGTGTATTGTCTGTAGAGCCATTATCAACTACGACCACTTCTTCAATGATGGACTTGGGTAGATCTGCAATCACTTTTCCTACTGCATTCTGCTCATTGAGCGCAGGGATGACTACCCTTATTACTGGTGGTTGATTCATGGATTATTTTAATGCCGCAAAGTAAACCAATATACTAGCAAGATGATTCATTTGAGATCAATAAAAATTCAGTTTATGCAGCTGGGACTTCTATTTTGTAGCTTGAGATTTCATCACTCTCAGTACTGAGAGTGATTCTTCCATTGAGTTTTTGCACACCTATTTTAGCGGCATACAGTCCGAGACCTGCCCCCAAAGAAGTTTCATTTCCTTTATTAAACATGTTTAGTAGATTTTTTTCCGCGTTTTGGGAGATCCCAAGGCCATTATCTTCAACTTCTATACAGATCTTCGTTTTTAATTTTCTCGCCATAACTTTGATGTATGGAGACTCTCCGTTCAGCTTTGAATTGAATTGAATACAATTTTTTATTAATTCTGTCAGTACCAATGTGATAATTTCTCGATCGATATAAAGGGTTAGGTTCTCATTAATTTCCACCGACAACGAAATGCCTTTGTCATTCATGTCATTTTCCAATGCTTGGCTGACTTCTGCTATTAATGGTTTTAACTTTAGCTTTTCAGCATTGATTTTTTTGTGTTTGATTTCATAAACATTATTTATGCTCTTGATCGTGTGGTACAGTTTATTAGTCGTGTCATTGATCATATAAACATAAGCTGCAGCTTCAGGATCATTGACATCCTTTTTAGCGAGTTGGCAAAGCCCTTTTAGTGTCGTCAAAGGTCCTTGTACATCATGCGAGGAACGATACAAGAAAGTATCTAGTTCTTCATTGGACTCGGTCAATTCTCTAGTTCGTTCAACCACTTTGGCGTTGAGCTCTAAGTTTTTTTGCTCGATGATTAGTTGAGCTGCTTTTAGTTTGTTGTTGTTCTCTTGTATGAAAGAACTTTGTGTGGCGATATGTTCGTTCTTCTCAAGCAAGATCAGCTGATTTTTATCCTCTTTATCAAGGGTTGTTTTCACATAGGCATATAACAGAAAAGTAAATGGAAGAATGATTACTAAGGCAAGAATTACGTTTTGTAATAATTCTATTCTTGCATTTTTAATAAAGCCCCCAAAGCTTTGATCTGCTTGTAAGAGCGCAACCGTTTTTCCTTCGCTATTTTTAATTGGAGCGAAAGCCGAAAGCCATTTGCCATTTTCACTTTCGTGGACATCCAAAGTGCCTCCTGTATTGAAAAAAGTGATTAGGTCAGCAGGGAATAGTTTATATGTGTGACGATAATATGGGTAAATGGAGGAGCTTCCTATAAATTCGAAAGAGAGTTTATCCTTATTGTAAACCATCGTGTATATCGGACTCTCCAGTTGATTTACTCTATGTAGTTGTTTAAGCAGTCGATGGAGTTTGTAGTAATTTGAATCTTGTTCGTTGCGAGAGATAGCGTCTTTATGTATATAGGTAGAAGATAGCTTAGCGTGCAAGTCACCATCTATAATTGTTGATGCCGTGTTAACCACAGCACTCAACTTATTCAATACCGTCTTTTTGGATTGGTTGATATTAGTAATATACGAGTAACCTATAAAGTAGATTATCAAAATAACTATCCCTAAAAACACCCAAATAATCAGATTATTGTTTTTGTGCTTAAGTTTAGTGTTAGGAGTCATTCTAGTTGTCGTTACCAGATTGTTACGCATAGCTTGATCGATAGTTAGAGGTAATCACACCATTGGTCTGATAGGAGACAAAGATGTGATTAGTGCTAAAACCAATCTAAAAAAGCTTATTCCGATATTTTCACTGATTTGTTACCTATCAATATTGGACTTCCAAACCTACCTTCTTCTTTATCTACTTCGAGATTGAGAACGCCTCTTGGACATACTGAAGAGCAAACGCCACAACCCACGCAAGAAGATCTAACGATATTTTGTCCACGTTGGGCATACCATCTTACATCTATTCCCATCTCACAATAAGTTGAGCAATTTCCGCATGAGATACATTGACCTCCATTGGTGGTGATGCGGAATCTAGATTTGAAACGTTGCACAAGGCCCATATACGCAGCTAATGGACAACCGAATCGGCACCAAGTTCGATTTCCCATGATTGGGTAAAACCCTGTACCGATCACACCTGAAAAAACTGAACCTATTAGAAAACCATAGCTTTTTTGCATGTCATAAGTGGATATCCCCATCACGTCACTTACTCCTGTGAAATAGGTATATAGTGTTACTCCGGTCATAACAATAGCAAATACCAATACTCCATGCACTAAATATCGTTCTATCTTCCATGCCTTAACAGACTTGTCTGACAGTTGGCGATAGGGGTCACCAAGAGTCTCAGCAAGGCCGCCACATCCACAAACCCATGAACAGTACCAGCGTTTTCCATATAGATAAGTGAATATAGGAACTAAGATGAGTGTAAGGAATATACCCCAACCAAGCATAAACATGCCGACATTGCCATTGGCAATAAGGCTATCGATATTCCAGTCAAAGAAAAAGTCATAATCCAATGGCCAAGCATTTTTGAAGTCCATGTAGGGCATATTGAATCGCACAAGTATCTCAGGGATAAGAAATGCGAAAGCTATTTGAAAGAAAAGTACACTGGCTGTTCTTATTATCTGATATCTACTGTGTCGGTATTTAATAAACATTTTCACAGCCATCACGGTCATCGTTGTGCAGTAGAGGAGTCCATATAAAAACCATTGACTAGCTGGATTACCACTTAGTGAGAGGCTTATTGGGCTAGTGAGCAATATTTGATTAGTGAAATAAGAAGGGTAGAAGTATAGAATGATGTAGAATCCTGCCAAATAAATAAATGTGAAATACCCTATCCACCCTTTGTTTGTAGTCGCGCTTTGAAATATTTGATCATTTTTAATGCCAGCTGGCCCTAATAAGATTACATCTGGAATTATATACATCAGTGCTCCAATGATACCTAGTCCAAATGTTAGAAGGAACATAAGCCATGCTTGATCTATGAATCTTCCAACCGCTGATTCATTAGTTATTTTGAATGCTATATCATTAGGCTTATCCCACATCACCTTATCCCATTCTTGAGCAGCTTTGAGTTCTTTGTTTTTCTCTTCGTAAATCTCTATGAATATATTGGTCAAGGCTATCGGTGAAGTATACTGTTGACCTACGATCTTGTTAGTAAGTTCACTACCTATATTGTTAAATTGTTGTTCTGAAAGTGTTGTTTTAATATGATCCGCGGAAGGAGCGTATTTACCTATAAATGTAGAAACTGTAAAAACAGCAAGTCCTATAAGAAAGATGACTAGACCTAATTTTTTTATATTATTCATTGATTTCTATTAAGAAAATATTTTAGAAAAGAATCCTTTGGTTGGTTTGATACTGACTTGATAATCCGGGAATTCACGATTGAATTGGCTTGAGATTTCTTGTTCGTATCGTTTGAAAAACTCCGGATCAAAGTTGGCAGAATCGAGGTTTTCCATAACATGCTTAATCGAGACTTGATCATCCAGCCATTGATCAAACACTTCATGTCTTAGTCGAATGCCGAAATTATTAATGCCTATGAATTGACTTGTGTTTTTGTCAAATATCATATGAACACATTTCTTACCTGTGGTATCTTCCCAATAAAATTCAGCTTCATTAGGTTGGCGCTGGGCTGATACGGTGCCATAAGTTTGATACTCTATATCAAAAAACTTTGCGGAGTTGAACCAATGCCCTGGACTGTAGGCAGTCTTATTTCCACAAATCGTTTGTGCCACTGCTTCACCCATCATACGACCAGTATACCATACTTGTTCAATTGGACGTCTACCTTCTACTGGAGTTGTGCGCTCTGCACAATCTCCGATGGCATATACATCAGACATATTAGTTTCGAGGTATTCATTGATATGTATACCTCTATTGATGGCTAGAGCAGATTTTTTTAAGAAATCTACATTGGGACTTACTCCTACAGTCAGCCCTACAAATTGACAATCTATCTCATCTCCATTATTGGTGATGATACTTTTTACTCTGCCATTTTCATCTGAGATGATTTCTTTGAGCTCTGTACTTAATCGAAGATCGACATGATGTTCTTTGATATGTCGATTGATTAATTCTGACTCTTGCTTTGGGAGTACGATATCCCAAAAACTTCCTTCACGGACCAAGAATGTCACCGAAATATTTCTTGATTGTAGCATCTCGACCATCTCTACACCTATAAGACCACCTCCTATTACTACGGCATGATTGATTCCTTTTGTATCAGTTTCCATTGACTCAAGGTCCTGGTAATTATACATGCCTTGTACTCCTTTGAGATCTTGTCCTGGCCATCCAAACTTATTGGATTTGGAACCGGTCGCAAGTACTAGGTCATCGTAGATGATATGTTTTCCACTGTCAAGTTCAAGTGTCTTCGTTTCAAAATCTATTTGCTTAACAAAGGCATTGGTCAGATCAATTCGATTTTTCTTCCAAAATCCATCTTCGTATGGTTTGGTGTGATTGTAAGTCATATGGCCCATATATATATACATCAGGGCAGTTCTGGAATAGAAATGATCAGTTTCAGCAGAAATTACAGTTATCTGGTGATTGCTATTCTTACGAATATGTCTAGCGGCCGTGATGCCAGATATTCCATTTCCAATAATGACTATGTGTTTCATACAGTTTAATATTTCTACTTATGCTATATACTCACTATTCTGATTTGAGTTTTGTCATCTTATTGACATCTATGAACATATATATAGTTTTTGGCAACATAGTTGCCTGTACATTTCGTACAATAGGATAATTTAAAACTAATCATACTATGAAAAAATTATTGTTAGCAATATTAGTAATCGCCTCTGGAGTTTCTTTTGCTCAAACTGCGACCAGTACTTTCTTCAAAGAAGCAGATGCCTTCTTTGAGAAATATGTAATGGATGGGAAAGTAGACTATAAATCATTGAAGAATAATATGACTTCCCTCGATGCTCTATATACTCAAGTAAATGAGATGAATTTGAGTGGAGTGGATGACAATGTTCGTAAAGCATTTTACCTTAATGCCTATAATGTAGCTGTGATTCGTCAGGTGACTAAATATTACCCCCTAAAATCACCTTTGGATAAAAGTGGATTTTTCGATCAAGTCAAACATGTGATCGCAGGTGAGTCGATGACACTGAACTCACTAGAGATTAAAAAAATAATATTGCCCTACAAAGACGCGAGAATTCATTTTGCCTTAGCCTGTGCTGCTGTAAGTTGCCCGAAGTTGGCAAGTTTCGCCTATCAACCAACTGAATTGGAAAAGCAATTGAATGACCGGACAAAGTTGTCAATTAACGATGACACTTTCATAAGAGTCAAATCTAATGCCGTAGAAGTTTCTCAAATATTCAAATGGTATGTAAGAGACTTCACGAATGGAGGAAGTAGTGTAATCTCATTCATCAACACCTATAGAGATAATAAAATATCTGCATCAGATAAGTTGGGGTATTACGAATACGATTGGAAATTGAATGAAATGTAATAATTCACAATTGTTAGCGTTGACAATGTGAATGTAATAAGTTTTGGTTGTTGATAAAGTAGGGGGAAAGCCATGGCGTGAAGTCATGGCTTTTTTTCAGTATCTATTGTTACTAAAATATTGCCAGGATTGGTCTCCTAATAGATATCGACTGGAATTATTCTTTTTGGCGCCTTTCAGAGAGGCTAAGGACACAACTTCATCACTATCTAACATGTATTTATCGGACAAAGTTAATGATGTCAAAGTCAATCGAAAATTCTAAATCTGTAATAGATTAGGTATCCACTCTGAGTGTTTTATTGGTTAGATCTATTTCTATGATCTGTATATCGCCTCCTCTAATTTCTTAATCTACTTCGTGTGAGTTTAATACTTGTAGAGCTTAATATCTCTACAAGTATTAAATATTACCCATGTAATCTGGCTGATAAATGTATTACATTATGACTAAGTCTTGCCCCCTCAATACTGGTATTATATTGTATTTGTTAGGCGTTAAACAAAATTGAATATCAGCTTCTATATCAAACGCATTCAATCGTTTAACATGTGAGGCATTTTTCAAACTTTCGATAATATTCTCTTTCGAATTTTCATAAACCAATTCGGCCATTCTTGGAGCATCGCATTCTGACTCAAACTCATTTTTGAGTTTATTGACTACTGCTCCGGCAAAGAGCGTATCTTCTATGTTGACTTTTCCTTTCCAGCCAGCACAGAATATTAGGACATTTCGATCTTGAGATGCAAGATATTCTATAACTGCATCCAAATTGACCAATGCACCAATGATGACCTCTTTGGCATGTTTGGATTTATCAATGGCTAAGGTTCCATTAGTAGTTGTGATAGCTAGATTCTCACCAAGATAGGCATCATCTAGATAGTTAAGTGGAGAATTTCCGAGATCAAAGTCTTCTACTTTTTTACCATCACGTTCGCCAGCTATTATATAGCCATTGCTTCTCATCCCTCGGCAAGCATTGAGATCAGCATACGTCCTGATTTTACTTACTCCATTAGCCAGTGCAGTGACCATACATGTTGTTGCTCTTAGTACATCGACAACTACGACTACTTTATCTTTTATGTCATACAGATGTATGAGTTCTGGACTCATACATACGTCTATCTTCTTCATATCGCTCTTGCTCAAATTAGGATGCAAGTATAGCGAAACGTTCACTCAAAACCCTGTATTTAGGATGTTAACATCGCAAGAGTGACAGGGGTAGGATGTCGCTGAATAACTCTTGTCAACAAAATTTGTAGCTGTGATATAGTTAATTACTAATTATTCTGAACCACAAAGAGATCAATGAATAGGATTTTTCTGGCTTTTTTAGTGAAGCATTATTAAGATTGATATTATCTATTATTGGAATCTACTTTTCCAGAAACAAGATTGTAAAATGCTGATACTATCTCTATCTTTCAAAACAACAGGGTATTAGCGATAGTCTTAGATTTGTTGTTTAAGTCTGAGGTATTGATAGTTAATTGACTTTCATCTAGACAAGTATCAAAAGCGATTTTTGGAATAATGCGATCATGCATATAGCATTGGATGATCGTTTATGACGTTTGCCCTCCCTTTAGGGTATTTTTTCTTTCAGGGTCTTGAAATTACTCCCCGATTTTGGCAGAAATTGGTTGATCCTAACTAGCTGTTAGTAGTGATGCTATATTTTTTGTGAGTTCTTGATTTTTCATGATATCCTTGAACCATACAGTGTAATGATCAGGGTTGATTTGAATATCTTGACTCAGTGATTTCATGTTCATCCATTTCCAATCGTTCGCCTCTTCAAGGTTTATTTTAGGAGTATCATTAAACGTTCCTGTAAACACATGATCAAATTCATGTTCAGTTAGATCGTGATCCAATTTAGCTTTATAAATAAATTTAAACACAAATTCTAAATCTGTTGTGAAGCCCATTTCCTCCATTAATCGCCTATTGGCTGCTTCGAGAGCCACTTCATTGGGTCTAGGGTGACTACAGCATGTATTTGTCCAAAGACCTCCAGAATGATATTTGCTTAGAGCTCTTTGTTGCAGCAGAATTTCTCCTTGATTATTAAATATAAGTATTGAAAATGCACGATGTAGATGGCCTTCTTCATGTGCTTTCAGTTTTTCCATTTGTCCAATGGCATTATCTTCGATATCGACTAATATGACTTCTTCCATAAGATCAAATCAAATTTAGTTTATAGTTAACAAATGTTAATACCATAATGGCATATTTTTAACTATTGGGATAATCAGGCTAAAATTGACTCCAAACATGGACCCGCGTCCATGGCACAGTAATTTTGAGATAAATAATTTTCCGGCCATGAGAGCTTTACTTCTCTGATAGAAAGTAAATTGATGACCTTAGGCTGCCAAGCTGAATTCTACGGATATGCCAGAAAAATTCACGCCAATGACTATAAATCTATGCTCGATGTAAAGTGTTTTGAGTTAATCTCTGTACTGTTTTTCTTGCTTGATAAATTCTGTTTTTTACAGTACCTATTGGAATTTGAAGCATCTCGGCTATTTCATCATACTTATAACCTTTGAAATGCATTTCGAATGGATTTTTGAGATTTTCAGGTAGACGTTTCACTATTGCCAATAGCTCTTGGTATTCCGTGTATTTATCTGGTTTATTGAATGTGTGTAGATCAATTTCATTGCTAATCAAAAAATCACCAGCTTCTGAATTCACTTTTTGAAATGATTTACCTTTCCTATAATTACTTATAAATGTGTTTCGCAAAATAGTAAATAGCCATCCTTTGAGGTTAATGTGCTCCCTAAATTTACTTCGGTTGGTTAGTGCTTTTAATATGGTCTCCTGCACAAGATCTTTAGAGTATTCTTCATCTTGAGTGAATCTCTTTGTAAATAACCTTAAGCTTGATTCGTGACCAATTATCTGATGGCTAAATTCTAGTGCAGTCATGGTGATTTGTTTTTCTTTATAACGGCAAGTAAAATATTTTGTTTAACTAAAACAAATAAAAGTTAGACAAAATATAATTATCTGATATACTACAAGATGCAAGCCTGTAAAAGTAAATTTCAGCTTGCTAGTTGTGGATCACTGCTTCTTATCTTTCAAGCATAATTATCTTTTTCATGATTATTAAGTTGAGCAATTATTGGGAAATTTATTACTCTATTGTTATCGGTTGGCGTATTTAGACCTATGATTAGGTTGTTGCGGTATTATAGTTGATATGGGCAGATGCACGTTTGGGGTAATATTTGAACGCTTCTTTATAATATCCACTTTGATAACTGAGACTAAGTTGGCTTTTAATGGACTATTCTGCTTTACTATTTAGTATTGAGTGAAAATGTTCTGACTATTTCATGTGTTCTAAGGCTTTTCTCAAATCATCAGGAGTATCTATACCAATACTTTCGTGGTGGGTGATGGCAGTTTTGATTTTATATCCATTTTCAATCCACCGAAGTTGTTCTAACGATTCTACTTTCTCTAGCGGTGAAATTGGTAATTGAGTGATTTGTTCAAGAATATCAGTTCTATATGCATAAATCCCAATATGCTTGTAGTAAGTGTGGTTTTTCAGCCAGTCACTCTCTGATTCATTTCTCTGGAATGGTATGGAGTTTCTGCTGAAATAGATGGCTTCATCTTTAGTGTTTTTCACAGCTTTCACCACATTAGGATCGAATATTTGATCATATTGCTCTATCGGTTTTATTAGCGTGGCTAGTTGTACTTCCTCGTCAAGGAGGCTAGCCAGAAGATCTATCTGTTCTGGCTGTATGAATGGCTCGTCACCTTGAATATTGATCACATAGTCATATTGATCATCTTGAGCTTGTAGCACTTCAAAACACCTGTCTGTACCACTCTCGTGATTTGCTTTGGTCATGCAGGCTTTACCGCCAAAATCATTTACATGTTCATAAATGCGTTGATCATCAGTTGCCACTATTACATCTGTAATCAAAGTGCTTTTCAGAACTTGTTCCATAACGCGTTGTACCATGCTTTTACCAGCAATGTCTGCGAGAGACTTACCCGGAAATCGTGTAGATGCGTACCTAGAAGGAATAATTCCTAATATTTTCATAGATGAATTTTGCTTTCAGTAAAAGAACGAATTGATTATGTTAAGTGCAAATCTCTTTTGGCGTTTAACAGGATTGACTAAAGAGTTTTTGAGTACAGAAAAAGCAATGTTAAGACATAAAAAAAGCCATCCATTTCATATGGATGACTTTAAAGTGATTCGGCTGGGGCGCGAACCCAGGACCCTCTCCTTAAAAGGGAGATGCTCTACCAGCTGAGCTACCGAATCTTACCGTTTGCATAAAGAAAGTTTGCAAATAATTACTCCTTTTCCTTAATTGCGAGTGCAAATGTAAACGCTATATTTTAAAATGCAAAACAATCAAAATAAAATAATTCCACTTTTTTTAATTTTAGTATTCTCGTCATTAAGTTCATCCTATGGACAAGCTTTTCTGAGAGATATTGGAGTGGCAGATTCCCTCTTTGAAGAGAATAAATTTACAGAATCTTTTGATATTTATAAAGCTATTTATGAATCAGGAGAACATGCTTCACCTGCTATGCTGTTGAAGATGGCGTATATACGAGAAGGACTAGGGGATGAGAGCGGTGCACTATTCTATCTCAACAGTTACTACTTGCAGACTACCAATGAGCGAGTATTTGTCAAAATGGAAGAACTGGCTAATGAAAATAATCTAAAGGGTTATGACTATGAGCAGGAAGATTGGTTTTTAAACATTTACCACAAAAACTATTATTCCATTTTACTGGTAATTTCAGTATTGATTTTTACAGTTTTCTGCTGGCTATTGTATAAACGCATTGTTATCAAAGAAAGCGCATATTTTGGAGCTGCTATAATAGCTCTGTTCTCTTTATTGCTACTACTGATGATTAATTTTGGCAGAGATTATGATCAAGGCATTTTGACTAAACAACATACCTACATTATGAGTGCACCCTCAGCTAGTGCTGATGTATTGGATGTAACTACTGCTGGGCATAAGGTCAAAATACTTGGTCACGAAGATATTTGGATTCAAGTAGAATGGGATAACCGAACTGGTTATGTGAAAAGTAAGTATGTAAAACCACTCTATTTCTAAAACAGAATAGATACGGTGCCTTTAAATGTTGTATGTGAAAACTTGATTTGATAGAAATATACACCTGCGGCCTCACCTTCTCCTAACCACCTAAAATCTCGATCAATACTTTTATAAACTTCTTTACCCCATCGGTTGACAATAGTGATATTCTGGAAGACCCCTTCGCAGTTGTCAATAGGTAATATGGTAACTTCTTGTCCATCAACTATTTTGTACATTCCAAAGTAAGGATTTTTATCATCTCCATTATCAGGGGTAAATACATTTGGAGGAATGAAAAGTTGAGGATCATTGAAAATGTCATTTACTTCGACATCCAGTGATAAAGTATCTGTGGCGGGGTTTGGGCAACGACCATCGGTAAGTAAGAAAGTGAATCGATAGTTTCCTGGTTCCAATTTATTTAAGTTTTCACAATCAGGTGTCCAAGTCAATGTAGAGCTTACAGATCCAAGACCTTTGGCTGGCTCGAATTCAAAATCACTTATTTTTTTATCACCATCGACAGCTAGCAATTCTAAGAAAGTTGAATCTAAATCAGGATCTATTCCAAGAACATTAATGGAAACCTCTTCTCGGATGTCAGTAGTGACTTTATTGTTAGCAACCATGGGTGAAATAAATTCCAAGTAGGGAGATAGATTCACTAAGGTGTCAATAACGAAGTCTATTGTTAGCGTGTCTTTATTGGAAAGATTACAAGCATCAATGTCTTGAGTAATGAAGAACACTCTGAAAGAGTCGATTTCATTTAATTTGAATTTATCACAATCGAGTGACCAAGTGAAGGGGGTGGTAATTGTACCAGCCTGATTTGTTTTATCTTCAAAAGTAGCTCCATAATCTTCCAAGTTGAAATTACTACCAATTGCTGTCAAACTTACATTGTCTGTGTCAGTCCCACCATCTTTTGCTTCAATATCCAAGTTGATTATAGTTCCTAGATTAGCTTCGTTTCTAAGTGATTCTAATAACTTGCTTTGTCCGACTTGGTATACGTTGGGTTCAAACTCATCAGGGAACTTTATATTCAGTTCCATTTCCAGCTTATCCTCTCTAGAATAATCACAATCATCTTCATCTTCGAGTAATATTTCAAACTTATATTGCTTTACAACTTCAGCACCATCTGGACTTACTGTCAATCCTTCACTAAAGTCAAGACCTGAATCATTACAATCAAGATTCCATGTAAAGGTGGTATTGATAGGGCCACTTTCAAATTCGCCCGTAGGGAAATAGCTGAAGTTCATACCAGCTTTAGCCAAATCAAATTCTTCAACCGTATTGATCTGCATCATCATATTGTGACCATCAATATCTTTACCTTGAAGAGGTATAGATAAGCTTTTCCCAGCTCCTTGTACCTCAGTTCTTACTAAAGCTGGGACATCGTTTCCAGAAGATAGGATTACGGGAGGATTATTCGTAGGAGGAATTACTCTAACGCGAATAGTTAAGGTGTCTGATAATGGTAATGTACATGCATCATCAAAAGCAACAACTCCAATATCGAAGAAGTCGCTCTCCTGAGGGTCAATAAAAGGACATTCAGGGAAACAAATTTGAAACTTCTCTGGGGTGGTCATTGTTAATTTTGCTTCGGTTTTACTCGGGAGAATTACAGCTAATTCATCGTCTGTTGGGTCAAAGTTAAGTGCTATAACTTTGAAAGATATATTCTCTTCAAATCCATATTCAATTTTATTAGCATCCAGATCTGATATTTGAATGTCAATGCATCGTGCTGCATCGCTTGTAGTATTTTGAAAAGTTCTTTCTATGAAATTTGCATTCGAATATGATCCTTCTGAGATTGACTTACCTCTCACAACAGGTGGATCAGCTATGGGACATCCATCTAGTACAAGCATCTGAAAGTCTCGAATAAGCTCACCTATTTTCACTCCATTACGAAATTCTTGGCATTTCACTGCAAATACAAATAACCCTTCTTGGGTAGGTGTGACAGTTAAAAATCCTTTTGGGCTAATTTCCAAATCAGGATCACCATTCATGATGTTGTTGACACCAAACCCGAGGTCTTCTCTCCAAGTGACTGTGTTGTATGGTCCAGCACCTGGTCCATCTACAGGGAGTGCAACAGGATTGAACGTACTCAAAGGAGTGACCAGTGTGTAGGATAGTGAATCGCCATCTACGTCTGTTCCTGCAAAATCGACCCAATATGTACGGTTAGGGCAGGCAAAGTCGTTAAGTGGAGGGAATAATTGCGGTGAAGAATTGATAAACTCATCACCATTTTCATCAACAACTGGAGGAAATTCCAAATAAAATGTTTGTCCTGCATGTATACCTCCTGCATTAGCAGGATCATCACTAAATATATTATTGATAGTATAGTTTCTACAACATCTTTCCCATGATATGTAATACCCTTCTGGATCATTGAAATTTTCTGCAGGTAGATTTATAGTTGTGGAATAGAGTAATCGATCTGTTATGACCTCTCCACTTGAACATATTGGCTGAAAATATTCTACCCGAGTTTGAGATATAAATGGAATGTTTACATCGAACATGGGGGTGTTGTCTGACTTTCTGAATATTCGGGTTAGCGCATTCCCGTCTTGAGCCCCTGGATTTCCATTAATGACATCAAAATACAGAATCAAATTTAGCTGATAGGAAGTGCCAGAAATATGCAGCAGTTCGAATTCACCACCGACTATATGACTTGCATAAGTAGATAAACTAAGGGTGAGGAAAATAAGAAGAGATAGTAGACGTTTGATCATGTGCATTTTCAAATTGGATATTAAAAATAAAGATTCTCATTGAATAATTCATGCTTCAATTATATATTAACACATTGGAGTCAATAAATAATGCATTATATCATATGAATTGATAAGCTTTGAATCCTAATATCATTACAATACAAGTATTAATCACCCAATCAATTAATGAAAATATATCAATTGACGATTAGAACGATTTCAACGATTTTATTTCTATTAGTACGGATTCAAGTACTTATGGGTCAATCTGGAAATTATCTAGTGTCAAAACATAAGCCTTCAATTGAACATCAGAATAGTTACTTTTCTGCCGCGACTAATAGTAACGGAACTATTTATTTGGCAAGTAGAAATGGGCTTATCAAGTATGACGGTGATCGTGATATTCTCATCAATACTGGAGGGTCTGTGTTTGATGTGAAACTGGATGAAAATGAACAAACATTTCTAGCAACTTCCATTGGATTAATACGGGTTGAGAACGGCATACAGATGATTAGCTTGATGCCTCCAGGCGAAAACTCTAGCGTCCACCAAGTGTTAGTCACAAAAAATGGAGTATATGGCTTAGGAACGGATGCTGTTTATTTTAGGGAAAATGGATCAGATTCAACTACCGTTTTTAGAACTGATTTGTCTGGAAGACTTTATAATCTTTACGAATTAGAAGAACGAATCTACGTTAATTCTGAGAATAAAGGAACGCTTGAAGTCATCAATGGAGCCTTGGTATCCGATGTTCCTGAGTTTATGGAACGAGAAGTAATTGTATACACATCAAAAAACGCTTCGGGTAAATACATACTCGGAACAATAAATGGCGAGCTACACACTTATGAGAATGGAAAAACTAGTCGAGTAATAATTAGTCAACCAAGTTTCACAGAGTCTGAGCCAATGTCTGGACTTTGGTATTCAGACGAGATCGTAGTGATAGGTACCATGAATTCAGGAGTATTCTTCTTAAATGTGAATTCAGGAAAAATAGAATCAATTGTTGATTATAATTCCGGTTTGGATGATAACGAAGTAGTATCCTTGACTCAAAATAAGAATAAGGGTATTTCTGCAATAGGCCGATATGCCATTTCGCACATTCTACCTGATGTCCCAGTTAGAAATTATGAATATTATGAAGGAGTTTCAGGTGATGTACTCTCTGTTTTACATAATAATGGGAGTCTTTATGTTGGGACAAATTTAGGATTGTTCAGGTTAAATAAAATCACAGACTATGAAGAGGAAGTTTCTTATATCAATAGAAGAAAAAAAGTAGGAAAACCAGTTCTATCTTCAAACCCAAAACGAGGATTTTTTGGTTTTAAAAAGAAGAAAAAGGCAAATAAGGAAAGTGTTACTGAAGAGAATGAGACACTTATTACTGAAAAGACAGTCATAAAAAAGGCTACAGGGGTACATTATGTGTATAAGGAAATCAATGAGAATATTTCACACGTCTCTCATTTGAGATCTTCATATGATGGGATAATTGTAGGAGGATTGACCGGTGTTTTTGAGGTGGTAGATGATAACTCTAAACTCATTACTACATCTGATTGTAGGTACTTGTACTTATCCTTAGATGAGAAAATGCTATTTGTCAGTACTGGATCACAAGAACTATTGGTGTTTATGAGTATTGGTGACGAGTGGGTTTTTCGAGATGTTTTCACAGACTTTAGAGCACAAATAGATCATATACGAGAATTCGGTGGGAGCTATTGGATGAGTAGTCCAGAGAAGATTTATAAGATAAGTATTAGCCACAATGAACTTGATGATGTTGAAGAATATGCTTTGGAAAATCCATACTACTCGAATATATATTCGACACTTGTTTCAAATGAACTTAACTTCATCAGTGCGAGTGGTTCATTTATTATCAAGGAAGATTCAATAATTTCATTGAAGGATGCTTATCCCGTAGATGATGTGATTATTGACAATCAAAATGAACCTTGGGTTTTTTCAGGACAGGATTGGATTCGACCTAGTCAGTATGAAAGCAAATCACCTGTGTTAAAGGCGTTCGATGATTTGAAAGCGATCACCTATGATGTTGAATCATCTCTATATTGGATAGTTTCTGAGAATAGTGAAATCCTCCAATTTAGTGAAAAAGCTACAATCTCCTCCTCGTATTACACGCCATACATGGAAGGTATAAGGTCGAATATGGCGATTCTGAATGAAGATAAGTTGTCAGTAATTCAAGATGAGAGTAAACTGTCATTCGAAATTTCACATGCAGATTTACCAAATATATTTAATACTAAATACCGGTATCGTTTACAAGGGATGGATAAAGAGTGGTCTAGCTGGAGCACATATAGCACCATAGAATTTCCTTTTCTGCCATCGGGAACTTATACCCTTCTCATAGAAGCCAAGAATGGCTTTGGAGAGGATTATAAAATTGAGTCTGTTAGTTTTGAAGTTCTCCCCCCTTATTGGAAGCGTCCCTTATTTTATTTGTTTGAGTTTGGAGTTGTGCTCAGTCTATTTTTGTTGTCAATCACCCTTAGATCATGGGGTTACAAGTATCGAATTCTTAGTAGACTATTGGCATTTCTCACACTAGTGATAATCATAGAATATATGGAAGCAGTTATGGAAAGTTATTTTTTGTTAGAAAAATCCCCCGTCTTTGGCTTTGCTTTACAGGTTCTTATGGCAATGATTATTTTGCCATTTGAAGGTGTTTTGAAAAAATACGTTTTAAAAGAGAATATTAGTTTGAAAACATATTTGGAGTCAAAAGGGAAGAAGGATTTTTCCGAAAAAAGTTGATAGAAATCTTATGAAATAAGTATGACATCTTTCCTACCTTTACGGCAATGAGAAAGAGACCAATACTTGAGAATATCACTATAGAGAACAGTGCAGCTGAAGGCAAATGTGTAGCACGGCACGAGGACCGTGTGATATTTGTAGAGGGTGTGGCACCCGGAGATGTGGTCGACCTACAGATCACTCGAAAGAAAAAGAGTTTTTTGGAAGCTACTCCCATTAAGTTCCATAAACTCTCAGACACCAGAGTAGAACCATTCTGTAAGCACTATGGTACTTGTGGAGGATGCAAGTGGCAGCACATAAGCTACGAAAACCAATTACTTTTCAAACAACAACAGGTTCAGGATAACCTAGAAAGAATAGCTAAAGTTGAACTACCTGAGATACTCCCAATATTTGCTGCTAAAAAGACAGAATACTATCGAAACAAATTAGAATATACGTTTTCGAACAGGAGGTGGCTTACCAAAGAAGAAATTCAAAATAGTGGTGATGATCTTGAGCGTAATGGAGCAGGATTTCATATTCCTAAGCGCTTTGATAAGATCGTAGACATAGAGCATTGTTATCTACAGCCTGATCCATCAAATCAGATAAGACTAGACGTTAGACAATATGCTTTGGACAATGGAGTGACTTTTTTCGACCTCCTCGATCAAGTAGGTCTGCTTCGTAACCTTATCATACGTACAACGAGCACTGGTCAGGTGATGGTGATATTGCAAGTGGCGGAAGATCAACCGGAACAAATCAAAGCAATTCTTGATTACGTTCTCGAGAGAAATCCATCAATCACTTCACTGAACTACATTATCAACTTGAAGCGCAATGATTCTTACGGTGATCAAGAGGTAGTCTGCCATGCAGGAATACCATATATAGAAGAGCAAATGCCTATTGCTGATGGAGATGAAATGCTCACTTTTAGAATAGGGCCTAAGTCTTTCTATCAGACCAATGCTGATCAGGCACATGAATTATACAAGATCACAAGAGACCTTGCAGGACTTACAGGCGAAGAAGTGGTTTATGATTTATACACAGGGACAGGGACTATTGCCAACTTTGTCGCGCATCAAGCAAAAAAGGTAATCGGACTAGAATATGTGGAGGCGGCCATTGAAGATGCTAAGATTAATTCAAAAATCAATAACATCAATAACACTGACTTTTTTGCTGGGGATATGAAAGATGTACTCAACGAAGAATTTATCACTAAACATGGACATCCAGATGTGATCATCACTGATCCACCTAGAGCTGGGATGCACGATGATGTAATCAAGGCCTTACTGTTCGCGTCTCCTCAGAAGATAGTATACGTGAGTTGTAATCCAGCTACTCAAGCAAGGGATTTGGCCTTACTTGATGAGCAATATGCAGTCAAGACTGTACAACCGGTAGATATGTTTCCTCATACACACCATGTAGAGAATGTGGTGCTATTAGAAAAAAGATAAAACAGTGCTATGCAAAACGATCCAGAGTTAGACGGTAAATACTTAGGTACAATTACAAAAGATTTTGTAGTGGTATCTGATACGCTTAAAGAAGCTGCTTATCAAATTAAGAAAAGAGGATTTTCAGAGTATCCAATATTTGCCATTTCAAGAATGGAAATTCCAGTAGGACAATTGCTTTTAGCTAAGGAACAGATGGCTACCCATTGGGACTATCGGGCTTCATACTTAGATGAGTTCGTCCAAAGAGAACTAATTGATAAAGATAAAGCCGAGGAGTTCAAAAAGAATTACAAAGATCCCGATGAGTTCTGTTGCTTATTTGTGGTGGATATGGACTTTACTAAGTTTATTTTCATTCCATATCCGATTGATTGAAGTGATCTAAATTAAGCAAGGTTGTTACTAAGTGGACTGAATTAACAGGTTGCTTTTGCATTGATTGTATAATGCATACTTTGTTAGACTTTTATTTTTTTATAATATTAATACTAATGATGAATATCACACTGCGATCAAAAGTAAACGGAGAATTAAACGAAATCTATAATCGATTTGATGATAATTTATTTAGATATCTACTGCCTCCTGGTGCTCAGCTGATTGAGTTTGGTGGATCAAAGAAAGGAGATTTTGTTCGTCTAAAATTGCCCATTGCTGGTGAATGGGTAAGCGAAATAACCGAAAATGGAGAATCAGAGGGAATGTGCTATTTTATAGATGAGGGCAGGACATTGCCTTTTCCATTAAAAAGCTGGAAGCATAAGCATATTTTGCACCGTGCAGGAGATAGTACCATCATTGAGGATAACATGACTTTTTCTACGGGAAACATCATTATCGACATTATTTTTTACCCTGTTCTATTACTCTCATTCTTGCCCAGATCATGGCAATACAAAAGCTATTTTAATAAATGATAGCTGCTTTACCAAATAGGAAGGTTAACCTCCACACATTGTGCTAGTTCAAGAATAAGTAGGGTGATAACTGGGGTACTAATACCCTAAAATTTTGTGTACTGTCTGTCAAAAAGAAAAGTATGTTTGCGTGTAGCACTTTAATATACTTCTAATCCTGATGGGCGAGGGTAATCCCAAACAGATTCCGTTTATAGCCACTTACCGATGAAAGATCAGGCGATTACATATTTTTTATTCTGACCAATAATAAAAACAACAAACCCTATTATTCGTTTATATTTTAGACTGTCATTGATGAATCTATGCTGCTTCCATATTCTTACCACACAAAAAAAACCGAAAAGGAAATCCATAACCTTGTAGGTAAACCTATAGGACTAATTGACCGAATCAAACTGCGAGGGATTGGTTCTCAGCGTTTTTTAGTACAAGAAGCGAATACTGAAATAATGGAACTAGTGAATAATCAAAACACACCTCCATACACTAATATTGAACTGCGGCCTAGAGGTATTATTATTTGGTTTAGAGTCAAGTTAGACAACTGGGTCCTTGTATTACCTTATCGCAAGTTGAGTGTTTTCAAAACTGCAGAGCAACTGATTATACATCAAGATCAATGGAAGCTAAAACTGTCGGCCGCCCATGATGCATCGCTTAATCTTAAGTTTTGTCAAAAATTAATGAGACTAAAAGCGGAAATGGCTAGTAGTGTTTGATCACTGATCTAAGTCGCCAATCAAAAACAATTTGGCGCATTTATTTTTTATTATTCCACACCCACCAAATCAATAGCGGATGGATTACTAAAAGTCGTAGCCATGCGACCCAAATGGGTACGCACAATCCATTTTCAATGCACCCGCCTACAGTTATGAAATAGATATGTGATGGGATGAATGCTATGAGCATCGCTATGATGAAGTAGGCCGCATAAGTCCGTGTTGATTTCCAGAGAAGACCCAATCCTAAGATAATCTCTAAAATGCCGCTTATGGCATTAATGAGAACATGAAATAGCAAGTAATCTGGTATAAGTGGGTAATAGAAGCCTGGATTTATAAAATGATTGACTCCTGCGATAACATAAAAAGCTACCAGTACAAAACGGCTCAAAAATTTTAGCTTGTTAGCTTCCATCTCGTAGTTTTATGCACTTGCATCAATATCCAGATAAAAGGAACCCACCAGATGAAATCATTGGTGATGAGTGTATAGAAAAAACCTCCAGGAGCAGCACCAGTTAGATAATTAAACACGAAACCCAGCGGTCCGAAGACTTTACCAAGCATCCCTACTGCAACTATGGGCCAATGTACAATAGGCTGATAACTGGCCCACCAATAGCCTAGACCATATACTCCAATCACCATACCCATCCCTTGCCAGATCATAGGATGATTGATCGGTTCCATACCGACCAACTCGAAAAAATGTAGCGGGAAGAGCACGACCCATGCGCCCCATATTAGGTTATATATAGCAGCCACCTTAAGTATAAGAGACATTTTTTTTAAACGGTCCTGAGGTAGTTTTTCCATTTTATTTTGGGAAGTGTTCTATTTTTTATAGTTGCTTTTATGCTATGGCCTGGTCCAGCCCTATTTTGTAAGTATCGAGGGCTCGTTGTCTCGCCATTTTGTGTTCTACGATCGGTTCCGGGTAATCTGTGGTGTTGAATTCTTTAACCCATTTTTTTATGTATTGATGCGCTGGATCAAATTTCTCTGTTTGTAAATAGGGGTTGAAAACTCTGAAATAGGGAGCAGCATCTACCCCTGTACCTGCGGCCCATTGCCAGCCACCACTATTTGAGGCGAGCTCAAAGTCCAAGAGTTTTTCAGCAAAATAGGCGGCTCCCCATCTCCAGTCAACCAGTAGATGTTTGGTTAAAAAACTTGCTACGATCATCCTCACTCTGTTGTGCATGAATCCTGTTTCATTGAGCTCTCTCATACCTGCATCGACTATAGGATAACCTGTTTTACCTTGACACCATTTCTCAAACTCTTGCTCGTCATTTCGCCAGATGATATGGTCATATTTGGACTTGAAATTATGCTCCGCAACTTTCGGGAAATGCCAAAGTATCGAAACATAGAAATCTCGCCAAATGAGTTCATTGAGATAGGTCTCATTATTGGCTATAGCAATAGTCGCCAATTGGCGAATACTTATAGTACCAAACCTTAAATGAAGACTAAGCCTAGAGGTGCCTTTTATAGCAGGTTTGTCTCTCTGCTGGTGATAGTTTTTAACTACAGGTAAGTCTACTTCTCGTGAAGGAAAGGAAGTCTCAATAGGCTCAAAACCCATAGCTGACAGGTTGGGGATTACACGAGTTGTACTATTGCTCCAATGATCAATGGTGTCAGAGGGGTAGGGGTTGAAGTCACTTTCCTTGAGTTTTTGTTTCCATATTCTGCTATAGGGGGTGAAGACTACGTATGGCTTACCATCCGCTTTGACTATCTCACTCTTTTCAAAGATCACTTGATCCTTGTGTGCTGAAAACTTAATCTCGTGTGATGCCAATAATTCAAATATCGCTTTGTCTCTCAATAGGGCATAAGGCTCGTAATCTCTGTTTGCATATACTCTCCCAACATTGTATTCACTAAGTAAATCTTCCCATATTTCTATGGGTCTTCCATAGCGGACGTCCAATGTAGTACCTCTTTCAGCGAGTTCCTGTGATAGTCTACTTATTTCTTGATGGATAAAAGAAACTCTTGCGTCCTTCTTGGGCAGTTTGTTCAGAATATCACTATCGAACATGAAAATTGGTTGTACTGGGAAGTCGTCTTTTAACGCATGAAACAACGAAGCATTATCTTCTAGTCTGAAATCCCTGCGAAACCAAAAGAGTGTTATTTTTTCAGAATTCATATTTTATATTGTCATTAATGACTCTAGGATAATTTCCTCAGTATTTTATGGTGTAGTTCTAGAGCCAATACATATTCCATGATATGCTTGGTTGATGTCACGCCTCCGGATGTATATGTGGTTGGATGGGGTACTGCTCCATCAATCAAGTTCCAGTTTTTGCCAGAAACAATAGGGCCTATTGCCTCTACTTTTCCTAAAAAAATGTTATGGATTACACTTATTTCTTTCATCTCTTGGAGATTTTATTAGAGGTTATACTGCGTTGGCGGCTGCATTTAAACCTATCGATATCTGGATTTCTTTTTTTTGCATGTTACTGACTTACACCACTATGTACTCGTTTTCTCCAAAGCTTAAAACTGGATGACTTCAACGATTGCCTCATGAGCTTAATGGTAGAAGACTCATCTAAAGCAAATTGAAAAGATATTGCGTCACAGGGCGCTCGATCTTCCCATGCCATTTCGATCACACGATCTATCTCTTCAGAGGATAATATTTTAGCTGAACGAATTTTGGTCACTTTAGTAAATAAATAATATGCATTTCCAGGAGTGTTTTTTGTTTGTGATCAGCTCGAAGACCTATTGTTTCTTATCTATTTCATCAACCTTATCCATGATTTCTTGGGCTTCAGCCATTTTTTTATCACTGGCCATACGGTTAGTGGTGGAAAGGCTGTGTGATTCTTTTAGTAACTTTTTATATTGTTCAAGTAACACTTGTCGCTCTGATTTTTTCTTAAATAGTCCAAACATTTTTCTTAAATTTTAAGTGATGAAATACCTCCGTCAACGGTCAATACTTGTCCAGTGATCCAAGAAGACTGGTCACTCAAAAGGAAAGCCGCTGCGTTAGCGATATCTTGGGGAGTACCGATTTTCTTTAGTGGATGGCGATCTGCGTTGGCTTGTATTTTTTCGTCAGTGCTCAATAGTTTAGATGCCAAAGGTGTATTCGTAATAGAGGGAGCGATTGCGTTGACCCGTATCCTAGGTGCCCACTCGGCAGCTAGCGATCGAGTTAAACCTTCAATAGCTCCTTTGGAGCAGGCGACTTGCGTATGAAAATTAAAACCGGTTTGTACAGCTACCGTTGAAAAAAACAAAACGCTTGCTGCTTCAGATTTTTTCAATTTAGGCAGTACTTGCTGTAGTATATTGACAGCTCCTAGTACTTGCAGTTTATAATCTTCCAAAAAGCTCGAAGTCTTGATACGATGGAAAGGCATGAGATTTATACTACCCGGGCAATAGACTACACCGTCTAATGAATCTGGTAGAAATGATACATCTAAAGTGTCTTGTGTCACATCTAGGTGATGATACTGTACTTTTTCATCTGAGGAACCGACCTCAGTTTTATTATATGTTGCATAGATGTTGTGACCTTGGCTACTCAAGTGATCTACGAGGGCTTTGCCTATTCCTGAAGAACCTCCAACTATCAAATAATTATTCATATCTATTGGTTTGATTATTCTTGTTTAACTCTTGTTTGAATATTTTGTTTAACAATTTACGAGTTTATTTAGACAAAATAACTATTTCAGAGTTTGAATATCTGTTGGCAACCGACAACTACTCAACAACGAAGCATTAGAGGGCAAAGCAGCAGAGGTTTCGGCAAAATCATGAGTGGATTTTTTAATACTTTGACGCTGAGTTTTCTTAAACAAAGAACAGCCCAAGAATAAAAACTAGCGACCAAAGTATGGTCCTATACCAATTTATTCGTGTGAGCTCTATGCATGTTTTAGCAATATCTAAATTATCTGAAATTCTCTGATGCAAGGGCACTGCATACAGAAATGTATTAAACCAGATAAGGGCAATCAAGATAAGGGCACTGAGTCTTAATAATGTGAATGCATTGATGATTTCATATAAATGAATACCTAACTGGCCTGTCATCAAGGGAAGAACAATCAGCGTGATATTTCGAGTGTATTTATCGTGCCATTTAGATAAGTCTTCTTCTTTATAATAGCTGAAGCTAGGATATATTATGATTTGCACAATCCATATTAATACTACTAAACCAAAATCTAATACTTGTTGAATCAGCATAGTCTCTTCTATATTCATTCTTGAGTAGATAAGAGTGTTATCTTAACTCTATTTTATCGATCAAGAGTTTAAATTTTTCATTTTTTTTGTTTCCGATCAAAAAGGTGATTTCTTCAAAATAGTCATTTGAGAAATTTGCTTTGTCAAGCTTTCTTCCTCTATACGAAGGGAACATATCTTTAAGAGGGATTTCAATCTCTTGCCATTCTCCTGATGTCGAAAATGGGGCTATATAAGAATAATAATCTCTGGAATTAGATTTAATTCTAAACTGATAATTTTTGCCATCACCACGAAGTTTAATGTTAATCTTAGTGTATTCCTTTCTTAGCTTTTTATCAATGCGATAACGCAGAGAAGAGAATCCTCCATTGTTATCCAGTGATACAGCACCCTCGAAAACACCAAAACCATCAGCATTTAGTTTAAAGGTACTTGATGATCTTCCTCCCATAACAGCATCATCTACAATTATCCAGTTTTGAATGTCTGAACTCTTGCTGAATTTAAATATTACTTCGGATGCCATTGCTGAAGATAAAACCATAATAAATATTAAACATTTCATTTTCACTTATTCGTTAACGTTATTTCGACACATCTGAAGGTTGTGGTGGACCAATTGGAGTAAAGTTGTCAAAAGCTGAGAACTTGACCGGTAGTAGAGACCTATTAAAGGACCCTATTATCATTGTTATTGGATGATTTTTACTTACGAGTGAGCTTCATATTATTGAAGTCAGTTGCTATAACTCCTTTTCCATGTGTTACTTAACAATTCTCTATCAGCACCCAGATGCTGATGGTGAATTGTTATCTAGTTTTATTTCTCCAAGTGATCAAAACCTTGCGCCTTCAACATTACGATGGTCTCATTCTTAGTGATCAGATGGCTACCATCTCCCTTCTCAACTGCATATCCGATAAAGTGAATATCTGCATGATTTTTTAGCTTTTCATAATCATCCTGAGGGATGGTGAATAGCAACTCGTAATCCTCACCACCATTGAGTGCACAAGTGATTGGATCGAAATTGAATTCTACCGCAGTATCATAAGTGAGCTTATCAATCGGCACTTTATCTTCATATAGTCTGAAGTCTAGATTAGAGGCTTTTTGCAAGTGCATCACTTCCGATGCTAGACCATCAGAGATATCAATCATACTTGTTGGTACGATATTGAGCTCTGCCAATTCGTGGATGATGTCCATTCTCGCTTCAGGCTTAAGCTGACGCTGGACGAGGTAGGTGTATTTCTCCATTTCTGGTTGCATATCTGGGTTAGACAAAAATACCTGCTTTTCACGCTCGAGTACTTGCAATCCTACATATGCGCCACCTAGATCTCCGGTAGCACAGAGGATATCCCCTAATTGCGCCCCTTTTCTGTAAGAAATATTCTTTGAAGCTTGTTCTCCGATAGCCGTAACAGAAATCACTAATCCAGATATAGAAGAGGTAGTGTCTCCACCAACTAAGTCAACATTGTAATCCTTGCAAGCGGCTTTGATGCCGTCATATAGAGCTTCGACAGCTTCAAGTGAGAAGCGATTACTGATACCGATACTTACAGTGATTTGTTTGGGGATCGCATTCATGGCAGCTATATCTGAGATATTGACTGCTACTGCTTTGTACCCTAAGTGTCCCAATGGCGCATAGGAAAGGTCAAAGTGAACACCTTCTAACAGCATATCAGTCGAGATGACTGTTTGTGCATCATACTTGATGACCGCTGCGTCATCACCCACACCCATCGTTGTGCTTTTCTGATTGATTTCGATGTTTTCAGTGATCCTTTCAATCAATCCAAATTCGCCCAATTCGTTCAATTCTGTTCTCTGATCTGCCATTTTTACATATTTATTTATATCAAGTGCAAATTTAGTGCTTTATGGAAGTACTCTGTCGTTTCATCAGACAAATCTAGCCATACACCGATATTTTATTCATTGATAAAGTCAAACCCATCATCTTGATAGGGTAAACATAATGTAATGAAGAAAATTATTTATTGTATCGTACTTGCTGTTGTTGTCTTATTGACCTCTTGTGGTCCGAAGCCTTATTATAAAACCTCCGAAGGAAAGAAAAAACAAAAACATTACAATGCTATCCAATTTGGTGATCACCGTTAGTCTTTGATCTCTTGACAGAGCTCTATAAGTACACCATTGGTTGACTTAGGGTGTAAAAAACATACTAATTTGTTGTCCGCGCCCGGCTTAGGAGTTTCATTCAATATTTGAAAACCTTCCTTACTCAATCGAACCATTTCACTTTTGATATCTGCTACTTCGTAGGCGATATGGTGAATTCCCTCTCCTTTTTTAGCGATGAATTTGGCAATTGCTGAATCCTCATTGGTCGCTTCCAGCAATTCTATCTTTGTTTCTCCAACTTGAAAGAACGAGGTGTTTACACTTTCAGAAGCTACTTCCTCTGTCTTATAACTAGGTTGGTCGAATAGTTTTTTGAATAGCTCATTGGAGTCTGATAAATTCTTGACGGCTATGCCGATATGTTCTACTTTTAGCATACTGATATACGTTTATTGGAGATTAGTCCTTACTTTTGTAAAGTTCGTAATAAATATGGAGGTTTAATATTTATCATTCAGCAAACTTTTAGCAGGCAATAAGCGTTTGTTGAGCAGAACAGTAGATTTACATTGATTTATTTTTGGTGTAGATGTAATTCAATATCCTAAAACAAGAGAGATGATTAGCATTACAGATAAAGCAAAAGATAGAATATCGGCTCTAAGAGCTGAAGGACAAAAATCAGAAGCACATAATATCCGCGTATCTGTAAAGGGTGGTGGATGTTCCGGACTGATGTACGATCTTGATTTTGATGATCAAAGCCAAGATTCTGATCAAGTCTTTGAAGATAAAGGGGTGAAAATACTCGTTGATAAGAAAAGCTTACTGTATTTGTTGGGAACTACTCTCGACTTCACTGATGGACTTAATGGTAAAGGATTTCAGTTTGTCAATCCTAATGCATCACGTACATGTGGCTGTGGAGAGAGTTTCGCTGTGTAATTATTTTTCCAATTCAATTTCCCAAACAGAGATACTTCGGTCATCGCTTGCGCTGACCAGTTGGTTTTTATTATTATTCCACCAAAGTTTATTGACAGAAGTTCCATGTCCTGCATGTCGGGCTTTATCAATGACTTTTAAAAGTTTGTAGGACTGCGCATCCCATATTTTTATAGACTTGTCCATACTACAGGTAGCGAATAAGTTTCCTTCTGAATTGTAAACAACGTCATTGATAGAATACATGTGCGCCACTACATCCTCTTGAATACTATAATCATTCTCAGCGTCCCAAACGATGAAGTGTGCATCTCTACTTGTACTGATCAATGTCTTGAAGTCGGATGAGTATTGTAGTTTGAACACTGATTTGGCATGAGAAGTTAATTTTTGTTTGACTTCCAAACTGTCCAAGTCTAAAATGCGAATCACTGAATCGCTGTAGCCAACAGCGAGCTCCTTATTTACTGGATTTAAGGCTATTGACCGTACTCGTTCGGTAGAGAGTTTGATACGATTGATAATTTTCAGCTCAGGAATATTGATGATTACCAACTCACCATCACCAGTCCCTACATAAGCCAGGTGATTGTAGCTATTGATGCTGAATATGGCTGCTTCAGTGAAATTAAGAGAGCCAAGTTCCTTTTTGTTTTCCCAATCAATGACATGTAAGCCATCATAATTATGGCCTACTAAAAGGAACCCTTGCTGTGACTCTTGATGGATAGCATAGATGGAATTGTCTAACTTAGCGATCAGTTGGCCATCCTGTGGATGCTCCAAATCCCATAAAGCAATCATACCATCTCCTGCGCCAGAGGCGAATTGAGAATCTGACACCCCTTCAATTGTATAAACACTGTCTTTATGTCCAGATAGAGTGTGTAGTTTTGCGACTTGAATTTTGTTCATATCCGTATATGCTCTAATTTCCCATATTAATCATCTCGCTACAAAACTAATATGCCTATTCTAAAAACTGCTAAGATCAACGATAAATCAGTTTATGCAATATGGGAGATTACAGAAGATGCAGAGCAATTGAGTAGGCTTGTGAAAAGTGCGTCTAATGTTCAATTGCCTGACACAGATATAACTAATGATATCAAACGAGCCGAATGGATGGCAGGAAGATTATTGTTGTCATCATTGGTCAATGAATTAGGGAAGCCATATTCTGGAATATATAAAGATGAACATGGGAAACCACATCTAAAGGGTTTTGATTTGCACATCTCGCTATCTCATTCCTATCCTTTGGTCGCGGCTATCATACACCATTCACCGGTAGGGATTGACATCGAACAGCCAAAAGAGAAGTTGAAGAGGATTGCGACTAGATTTCTTACAGAAGTAGAGCAAGAAATTTGTGGAGATGATCTGGAAATTCTTTGTGCATTTTGGTGCGCAAAAGAAGCACTTTATAAGCTTTATGGTAAGAAGAAATTAATTTTTAAGGAGAACTTAGCTATTGATTATAAGATCGATAATGGAAGTAAAAGGCTCTCTGGCAAAGTAATTGTAAATGGCAATACCGAAGAATATCAATTGCGAGTAGAGAAAGTGAAGAATAGCTTGTTGGTATTCACATTGTAAGGAACAGATATGAAAAATTTAATCAGCATATTTATTTTGTCATTGAGTGGATCATTTGCGTTCGCGCAGTCGATCTTTGATATAGCACTGAAAAATATCAATACAGAGCAGTCGGTCACGTTAAAGGAATATAACTCTTCTAAAGGAATGGTTATCGTATTCATGAGTACAAAGTGTCCATATGCAAAGTATTATGAATTGAGACTTCAAGCAATGGCAAATAATTATAGAGATAAAGGGATCTCGTTTTTGATGATTAATTCCAATAGTTCTGAGCCAAATGATCTGATTAAAAGTCAAGCGAAGACTATAAACGCCAGGTATTTATTGGACAGTTCAAAGGAGCTAGCCGATCTCTTGGGTGCCAAAAAATCTCCAGAAGCTTTTCTATTAAGAGTAAATGGTTCTATACATTATTCGGGGGCTATTGATGATAATCCACAGGTGGCAGATGATGTGCAAGTGAGTTATCTGAAAAATGCGATTGATGGATTTTTGTCAGGAAACCCAAGCCTCCAGGATAGAGGACGACCAGTTGGTTGTATGATTAAATAAGTATTAATTCGTATCCCACTCGCCAGCCGGAGAAATCAACTGAAGCAAAGTTTTGATTTCGTCTGTTTTACTATGATCGCCTTGCTTTTCGAATGAATTGGCCAAGTTTCGAAACATACGCTGGATAATTTCGAGATTTGAGCAGGGTTCAAAAAACGTACTAATTGGGGTTAATTTTAATTCACCAATGTAGTTTTCTAAGTCTTCTTTAGTGAAGATTAAGCCCTTATTGAAAGCATTTATATAAAATGGAGTGACCCCCTCACGTTTGTAAATAAGAACAAACATATTGGGGAGATTGACACCGTAAATTGGTAATTCAAGCTTTTGAGCTATCAATAGATATATAATACAAAGAGTAATTGGATTGCCACGTCTGGTATCTAGTACAGCATTGATCATCGAGTTGGCAGGAGAGTGAAAATTTCTCGTATTACCTTTGAATTTCATCTTCTGATAAAGAAGATTATTCAATGTTTTGATCTCATCATGAGGATGTAAATCATCACGCAAATCAACCCATGCTTGTTGATAGATCTGTTCTATTTGAGCTTTGAGATCTTCATACTCTGTGTCTGGATAGAGATATGTTGCCACGATCCACATTCCCTTGAGCAGATCATCTGATTCATTTTTCCACCAATCTACCAGTCGCTCTTGAAGTAACGTGAACTGGAGGTTGTGAACAATATCCTCAATGCGTTTTTGCAAGATAGGACTGAAGTTCGACTCCCATTCATCTTCTAGGAAGGGGATAATACCCGTTCCTAGGGAAAGAATTTTTTCTTCTATCTGATTGACTATCTCTTGATCGTCTTCATCTAAGAGAGAAATAAGTGCTTTGAGTTCTTTGTTATCCATGAAGACAACTTAAGTTTGGATGACACCTACATTGAATTTCTCAACTGGCGCATGATCAGCCGCTTCGATACCCATTGAGATCACCTTACGAGTTTCTAGCGGATCAATGATGCCATCTACCCAGATTCTAGAGGCTGCATAGTAGGGGCTGAGTTCTTCGTTGTATTTGTCTGTGATCTCTTTGAGTAGATTGTCTTCTTCTTCCTTAGTTATTTCTTGGCCTTTTGCTTTTAGGGTAGCCACTTTTATCTGTAGTAAAGTCTTGGCAGCGGCAGCTCCACTCATTACGGCTATTTGGGCAGTTGGCCAAGCATAAATCAATCGCGGATCATAGGCCTTTCCACACATGGCATAGTTTCCGGCACCGTAAGAATTTCCTATTACGATTGTGAATTTAGGAACAGTACTATTTGCCATGGCGTTCACCATTTTCGCTCCATCCTTAATGATCCCACCATGTTCTGCTTTACTTCCGACCATAAAACCGCTCACATCTTGTAAGAATACCAAAGGAATTTTACGTTGATTACAATTCATGATGAATCGTGCAGCTTTGTCCGCTGAGTCAGAGTAGATGACTCCACCCATTTGCATTTCGCCCTTCTTGTTTTTAACAATTTTTCGCTGATTGGCTACGATACCGACAGCCCAGCCATCTATTCTTGCAGTGCCACAGACTATGGTTTTACCAAACAGTGCTTTGTATTCATCAAACTTAGAGTCATCGACCATTCTTCCGATAAGGTCACGCATCTCGTAAGGTTTGGTGCGATCTTCTGGAAGTACACCATATAGTTCATTTTGATCAAGTGATGGAAGACTAGATTCTTTACGATCAAAACCAGCCTTTTCAAAAGCACCAATTTTATCGAAAATGGATTGGATATAGTCAAGGCAAGCCTCATCATTTTCAAATTTATTGTCAGTGACACCGGAGATCTCACAGTGAGTAGTAGCGCCTCCGAGGCTTTCGTTATCTATAGTTTCACCTACGGCAGATTTCACCAAATAGGATCCTGCTAAAAAGACTGAGCCTGTTTTGTCAACGATCATGGCTTCATCTGACATGATCGGCAGATAAGCTCCGCCAGCTACACAACTTCCCATGATCGCAGCTATTTGCACTATGCCCATTGCGGACATTTTAGCATTGTTTCTGAATTGCCTTCCAAAGTGTTCTTTGTCAGGAAATATTTCATTTTGCATTGGTAAGAATACTCCTGCGCTATCCACCAAGTAAATGATTGGAAGCCTGTTCTCAATGGAGATTTCTTGAGCTCTTAGATTTTTTTTGGCCGTAATAGGAAACCAGGCTCCAGCTTTCACAGTAGCATCATTAGCGACTATCACACATTGACGGCCACTTACATACCCAATACCTGTGACAACTCCACCTGATGGACATCCGCCTACATCTTGGTACATGCCATCTCCTGCAAATGCGGCTATTTCTAGAAATTCGCTATTATCATCTCTTAGATAGTCGATTCGTTCTCTGGCTGTTAATTTCCCTTTTTTATGATGAGAGGCTATTTTCTTTTCTCCACCACCAATTTTTACCTTTTTGAGCCTTTCAGAAAGTTGATAGGTAAGCTGTTTAAAAACGTCTTCGTTTTTATTGAATTCTATATCCATGTCCGAGTTTGAACTTGTGAAATTTTATTTATTAGCCTCTTTAGCTTTCTGCTTATCAATGTACTTTTTGCTTTTTCCAAGAGGTGCGAAAAAGTGCTTTGGATTTTCATTCATGTGAATGAGTAACTTATCTAGATCTTCAAAAGCTTTGTTGAGATTATTATACAATGAGTCGTTTTTGAGTAACTTAGTCATGGTACCCGTGCCATTATTCATGTTGTTGATCATAGATTCAACACTGTCCATTACATTATTCAACTTCACGAAGGTGGTTTTCATATCTACCGATTTCAATGAATCTGCTAGTGCACCATATTTTTTCAGTACAGGCTGTGTTGCTTTTACCGTTTCATTAAGTGAGATGGCCAATTTATTGTAATTGGTAGAAAGCTCATTAATATTGGTTCTGGAGTCTATCATCAACTTCTTCATATGAACAGAGGTAAACCTCATGTTTTCCACCATATCATTGATTTTGTCCCCATTCCCTGTGAGGTTGTCTAGAATGACATTTACTTTCTTGATGGTAGCCTCTAAGTTATTTGCTACCGGCAAAGCACTTTCCTTGAATAGGTCCTCAATGCCTTTATGTAGTACACCAGCAATTGTATCGTTAGGTAGAATAGGGTTTTCTAGTTTTCCATTATCAATACTAATTGAAATACTTCCAAGGAAGTCACTTTCAAGGACTGCTTGAGCTCCTACTCCCAATATGATATTTTCATTCATATCCAGCTCAACGATGACCTGATTGATGTCACCTTGTATAAGTCGCTTGTCGCTAACTTTACCAACAGTTACTCCATTGATATTGATAGGGTTTGACACTTCTAATCCACCAACATTGGCATAGATGACATAGTATTTATTGGTATTGGAAAAAAAATCATTTCCTTTTAAATAGTAGAAACCCATGTACAGACCGACTATGGCAACTATGGCGAATAATCCAACTTTAAATTCTTTCGAATATTTCACGTGATAATATTAATTGATAGATTCTATTTGTGTTTTATAATCTCTGAACGCTCTAAATATACCTGAAGCAATGTAGTCTTGTACTTTAGCGCTGTTCAATTCTTTTTCTTCTTTGATGTTGGTAAGATAGCCAATTTCCACCAAAACACTAGGCATGTAAGTATTCCATAAGACTTGAAACCCAGCCTGCTTCACCCCTAAGCTTCTCCGTCCAGCTCTCTTTTTAAATTGTGTTTCGATATTATTAGCTAAGAGTAGACTGTTAACTAAATAAGAATTTTGTGCCATCGAAAACATTATATATGATTCAGGAGAATTTGGATCAAATCCTTCATACTTTTCTTCATGATTCTCCTCTAGGAGTATTACTGAATTTTCTCTTTTAGCAACACTGAAATTTTTATCATTTGTATGAAGTCCCATTACATAAGTTTCAGTACCATAAACAGTCGCTCTCCCTAGTGCATTTGCGTGTATTGAAATGAATAGGTCTGCTTTGTTTTTGTTAGCTATGTCGGCTCTTTCGTGAAGTTTTAGAAAACGATCGTCTTTTCTTGTGTAGATAACTTCAACACTTGGTAAATATTTTTCAATGTATTCTCCAACTTGCAGAGCTACTTTAAGAACTAATGTTTTTTCTAGTGTATTAACTCCATGGGTCCCAGGATCATGACCGCCATGTCCTGCATCTATCACCACAGTTTTCACTTTGTTTCGAGTAGTTGCTTCTTGAGCGCTAGCATTGTTGTGGAAACCTAGCAAGGTAATTGCTGTCAATGCGTAAATTATGGCAATATTTCTCACAATGGTTCGGTTGTTTATTTTTAAAGCAATAACTTCGCACAAAGTTAGAATTTCTTTCGAAAGTGCACAGCTTCCTATATGGAAAACTGCAAGGGGTTTTTCGAAGAATAATCTATCAGGATCAGCACTTTTGATTAAGTGCTTGAGAACTAAAAAAAAGATTAATAATTTAGAAGCGGCAGGCACAC
The DNA here is from genome assembly GCA_034112085.1 of Cyclobacteriaceae bacterium. GTDB lineage: Bacteria > Bacteroidota > Bacteroidia > Cytophagales > Cyclobacteriaceae > JAWUWD01. The sequence goes on along the minus strand of JAWUWD010000016.1, from coordinate 6,010 downwards.
CTTTGAGATATTTCATTTTCATTGTTTTCATGTTTTTCACTACAATCAGTTTGATTGCTCAGAACCCTGAGGATCAACTTAAGGTGGTACCTGGGATATTAGGTGATACCACTATCGTATTGGCTGACAGCTTGGGTTCTCCTATAGACTCTGTCCAAATTCCAGCCCCTCAAAGCGACATAACCACAACTATCAATTACTCTGCCAAGGATTCTGTGAAGTTTGGCGTGACCAATAGAATAGTATATCTATATGGTGAGGCTAAGATTGATTATGGCCTAATCCAAGTAGAAGCGGAGCAGATTGAGATAGATTGGGCGACTAATACAGTGGTCGCCAGAGGTATTCTGGATTCCTTAGGCAATAAGGTAGGGATGCCAGTATTTCACAATGGGCAGGAAGTGTATGTAACTAAAGGGATGACATATAATTTCAAAACGGGTAGGGCCACTATCTCCGAAGTTGTAACACAGCAAGGTGAAGGTTACGTTCATGGTAAAGAAGTTTTTAAGAATGAAGACAATGAGCTTTTCAGTTTGGGCAATAGCTACACTACTTGTAATCTAGAGATTCCACATTATAGCATAGAGTCAAAGAGAACCAAAGCTATACCAAATGATAAAATTATCTCAGGACCATTTCATTTGGCTATTAATCAGGTTGCTACTCCATTAGGATTTTTATTTGGAATGTTTCCGATGCAGAACGAAAGTTCTTCAGGAGTGATTGTACCTACATATGGAGAAGAGAGGAGGAGAGGATTCTTTTTGCAAGGCGGGGGATATTTTTTCGATATTAGTGAATACGTCAAAACTACATTGACAGCTGATGTTTATTCGAAAGGGGGACACGGCCTTAATATTTCAACCAGTTATAAGAAGAGATATAGTCATACCGGGAACTTAAATTTCAACTATACCAAGTTGAGGCTCAACGATAATATTGAAGACAAGTCTGCAAGGAATGATTTTCAACTGAGATGGACACATACACCACAATCCAAAGGCACAAGTCGATTCTCTGCGTCAATCAATGCCGCAACTTCAAGTTTTAATGAAAACAACAACTTGGGAGTTCAACAAAATCTTAATAGGAAGATAAGCTCTAATGTCTCATATAGCAAGACGTTCAAAGGAACGCCTTTTAGCCTGGGGTTAAGTGCAAGACACAATCAAGGAGTTGGTACAAGTGTCTCAGGTCAAGCAAACGAAGTGAGTCTTCTATTGCCGGATCTTACATTGAACATGGAAAATATCTATCCATTCAAGAAAAAAGGTGCAAGTAGTAAAACATGGTATGAGAAAATGGCACTGAGATGGAATATGGTAGGAACGAACCAAGTGAGCAACGACCTCAATATTAAAACTTCGGAAGGGTCCTTGGATAGTATAGCCCCATTTACTATTGAAAATTTACCATTGTTTTTTCAGAACTCAAGGAAAGGAATCAAACATGATATTCCACTTTCTACATCTATGAAAGTGTTTAAAAATTTCACTTTAAGTCCTTCTTTCAACTATACAGAACGTTGGTATTTTGAGAGATATAATTGGGAATACGATACTGCTCAAAAAGTAGCAGTAGCAGATACAATTAGTGGGTTTAGCAGAGTTTCGGAGTACGGTGTGAGTACTAGTATAGCCACCAGGGTTTACGGATTTTATCCTATTAACAGGGGGAATATTAAAGCTATTAGACATGTGATCAATCCGTCTTTAAGCTTTAGTTATCGTCCAGATTTTTCTGCACCTAAGTTTGACTATTACCAAGAGGTTCAAAATTCCTCTGACTCTACCAATTTTGTATTCAAATCTAGATATGAAGGTGCTGCTTATGGTAGTCCCGGAAGTGGTGAAAGTGGATCTATTGGACTTAGTGTAAATAACACGTTGGAAATGAAACTGAAGTCAAAGGTGGATTCTATTGATCAGGACAGGAAAGTGAAATTATTAGATAATTTTGGCTTGAGTACTAGTTATAATGTCATCGCTGATTCATTCCAACTTGCTCCAATCAGTATAAGGGCTAATACGAGTTTGTTTGAAAATAAAGTGTCAGTCAACTTTACGGGTACACTTGATCCTTATCAATATGAATACATAAGTAAATCGGAAGATGGTGTGATTACTCAGCAGAGATTGGAACGGTTTCACTGGAAAGATCACTTTGGATTAGGTGAATTGTCAAGAGCTTCTTTAGCCATTAGCACCAACTTGAATCCTAAAGCTCGTGCCAATGAAGAGGATCGTGAAGAGCGTATTAACAATTCAAATCTCACAGATGATGAGAAACAGAACTTGATTAATAATCCAGCAGATTATGTTGACTTCAATATTCCTTGGAGTATGAGGATCAATTATAATATATCATATTCCAAAATTGGTTTTCAAAAGTCAAAAACCACACAAGGACTACAGTTTAGCGGGGATTTTTCTCTCTCTGAAAAGTGGAAAATAACTTATCGATCTGGATATGATTTTGAAAATCAAGAATTGACAAGGTTGGATTTGGGAATTAATAGAGAGATTCACTGTTGGCAGATGAGCTTAGATTGGACGCCTTTCGGTTTCTATCAGTCGTACAGCTTTACGATTCAGGTTAAATCCTCACTCTTACAGGATTTGAAACTAAACAAACGGAAGAATTTCAACGATAATTTTTAGCAACCTTATGACCAATACTGATGTTACTAAAACATTCGGAAATCGAGTGCGAGTTCGAGTCAGTGGTATTGCTTATAAGGACAACCAAATTTTACTTGTCAATCAATCTGGTATGAATCAGGAAGATATTTGGTGGTCACCACCAGGGGGAGGGGTGGAATTTGGAGAGACGCTAGAAGCAGCACTTATTCGAGAATTCAAAGAAGAGACGGGTTTGGTCGTGGCTGTTGTTAAGTTCTTATTTGTCACAGAATACTTAGTAGGTCCACTGCATGCAGTCGAAGCATTTTTTGAAGTAAAAGTACTTACTGGAAATCTGTGCGTTGGTGTCGATCCCGAACTAGAAGAACATGAACAACGTATATCTTCGGTCCAATATATGACTTTTGAAGAGCTGAAAGCGATTGATAATACTCAAAAACACCACTCTTTGATAGGAACGACTTGCCTTGAGGATTTGTTATCTAAAAATGGATATTCCCACTATCCAGGAAGTTTGAAGAAATAGGGGCTTATTCCATTATGTTTTGCATAATAAAATATTTATTATTGCAGCTAGATTGTCCCGAAGCGATGCAGTTATTATGCAATTTTAAAGTAACTTGATCATTGGTAAATAATCGAACTCATGAGTTCTTAAACTATTAATTAGCGTTAATATCATTAAAATGAATAAAACTAAAATAATCTCCGCAGTACTTTTAATTATCTCTTTATGTCTTGGTGCATACTTGGTTTACGGCATTAAGTCATCAATTGATGAAAAAGAGAGAATTGCTCGTGTTGAGAAGAAGGTGCAAAATAAATTAATGGTAATAAGAAAGGCTGAAATTGGTTATCAAGCAGCTCTTGGTAGATATACTGATAATTGGGATACATTGGCAGCTTTCATCAATGAAGGACAATTTTATATAATTGAAAAAACTGAGATCATTACACAGCTTAGCTATGGTGCTGATAGTGTCTATGTTAATTTGGATACCTTGGGAACTATGGAAGTAATGGATTCTCTCTTCTCTGATCCAAAGTTTACTACATATGATTTCTCTAAGTTGAAATTCATCCCAGAGACGGACAATGCTGTGTTTGAGATTTTTGTTGCTGAAATCGAGAAGAGTGGTGTGAATGTGGATGTGATTGAGGTGAGAGATACGCAACCTGCTGACCCAACCCGTAAAGAGGATAATGATGGTAGAAACAGGAAACCATTAAGATTTGGTTCAAGAACAGATGTAACTACTAACGGTAACTGGGAATAATATCTTGGCAACTGCAGCAAAAGCGAGCTATAAGCTTATTAAGAAAATCAAAAGTGATAAGTTTAATGTTGATAATCTTCAACATTATACTTTGTTGCTCAATATTGGTGTAAGAGATTTTCAAGTGGGTATTGTTGATACAAACAGCAGTACCTGTTTGCTTTTAGAGGACTATGTATTAGCCAGTGTTCAGTCCAATAGTGAACTAATAGCAATTCTTTCTGACATTTTCGAAGATCATCATTTTCTCACTGCAGGATTTTGGAAATCTGTTAAAGTTTCCTTCAAGAATAATAAGTTCTCTTTGGTGCCTTCTTCTTTGTTTGTCAAAGAGGGCTTAGAAGATTATCTAAAGATCAATTGTCAAGTTGACCCTGAGACTGAAGAGTTTTTGTACTATAAGAATATCAGGTCTGGAGCAGTGACTGTATTTGCGGTCAATAAGGAATTGCACAGCTGGCTAAACAGTGTTTATGAAAATGCAGAGGTTGGGTTTATACATCAATCCTGTGTGCTTACTGAAGCCGTACTCAATGTGCGAAAGGACCATAGCAAGAAGTCAGTTTTTCTATATATAGATCGCTTCAAAATTCATTTGATAACACTTCAAGGAAAAAATTTAGAGTATTATAATCAGTTTCCTATCAAACAATTTTCAGATTATATTAAGTACATCATGCTTGTCATGAAGGGACTTGGATACGATCAGAAGACCTGTAATGTCGTACTTTGGGGTTATATTGGTAAACAATCACCTCATTACAATGAGTTTTATAAGTATATCAAGAATATCTCTTTTGGAGATAGGCCTAATTTTTTAAAATTTGATTACCCATTTGATGAAGTACAAGATCACCATTTCTTTGATCTGTACAATGCATATCTTTGCGACTAGTGTTTAAATAAGATATTTCTATGAAAAGGATTGCCATATTCCCTGGTTCTTTTGACCCTTTCACCAAAGGTCACGAAGACATCGTTCGAAGAGGGTTGAAAATGTTCGATGAGATTATTATAGGGATAGGCTACAATAGTAAAAAGCACAACCGTTATTTTGACATTGATCAAATGGTGAAGTATATAGAAGGCACTTTTGACAACGGTGAGCCCGTTAAAGTGATGGTCTATAATGAGTTAACTGCTCAACTTGCCGACAAAGTTGATGCGAAATATTTGTTGAGGGGATTGAGAAATACAACAGATTTTGAATATGAAAATAGTATTTCACAAGTCAATCGATATCTCAATGATCAACTAGAAACAGTATTTTTAATCACATCACCGCAATATGCCGCTATTAGTTCTTCGATAATAAGAGAAGTACACAAGTATGGTGGAGATGTAACCAGCTTCTTGCCCTATACTATCCCCCAATAACAGCCTTGTCTTTTATTTTTTTGTATTTATCAAACACATGTGCGATAGATCGGTAGGTGTCTTGTAATGCTACATAGACCTCTTTGACATTCATCCATCTCACTTCTTCAATATCTTCTTCTGTTTGAGGGGCCATCTTTTTATCATTGACGCAGTTCATCACATACCAAGTAGTCTTTTTGAGAATATTTTTCTCTTTCATACTATAAGTATGGTGGGTAGTACAGATTTTCTTTCCGAGACTTACTTGAATACCACATTCCTCTTCAACTTCGCGAAGAGCACCCTGCGCTGCTGTTTCTCCCTTTTCAAGTTTTCCTTTAGGTAAATCCCATTTTTTGAGTCTGTAAATCAACAGTGTTTTATCACCTTTCTTTACTAATCCTCCAGCAGCTTCGATAGTCTTGAATTTACTCTTGAACCGAGACTTGATCTCCCCATACTGGCTGGTTTGAATAGTTAACGAGTACAGGTTTCGAAATATATATTCATCAAAAATTTTGAGCAATTGATCAAAATCCTTCAGCAATACATTCTGAATCAAGACATGATGAATAAGCTTGTTCTTGGTTAGCTTATCTTGTGAGTTATCGAGGATCGTGTTGAAGTTGTCCATATCCAATTTCTTGGATGCTTTTACGAATTTTACAGAAATATCATTAATAAATACCCTCATAAGGATGAACTAGTTGAATTATAAATGTAGAGAAA
>JAWUWD010000015.1:0-10036 GCA_034112085.1 Cyclobacteriaceae bacterium | reverse complement strand
CATATAATGACTCGTGCATATAGGCAATGCCCTGCCCTGAAGAGAAGTTAGCAGCACGTTGACCTGTCATGGATAACCCAGCAGTAACGGCAGCCGCAGCATGCTCACCTTCCGGCTCAATGAATATGAGTGGTTTATCTGAAATGTTCAGATGTCCTTTAGCAGCTTCTTCTGCCCAATACTCTCCCATTTGAGTGGATGGTGTAATTGGATAGGCACCGGCAGCATCCGAAGATTCACGTTCACACATGATCGCAGCGGTATTACCATCCATAGCTGCACGAGTTCCAGGATATTTTGGTGTGATTTTGACTTTGCTCATGAGTGTGTGCTTTGATAATTAATTATTCTCCCCGCACTATTTTGCGGGTATTTTCAGCCATGGCTATATAATCATTGGCAGCATCAATATTCATCCAAACGTCCTCACTTTCAGTAGGGTGATAAAGTGGTGCAAGATGCAGCTCATTGAATTTATCATCAATTAACCTGCAGCTGCTAAGCAAGTCTGATACATTTGAAGATTCCTGAAACTCATCACCATTATCAATAAGAACACTTCCTAGATAATTTACAATTGCGTAATACGCACTTTGGCAAATTGCATAAGGTACTACATCCTCTTGAGGTTTACACAACCCTTCCTTGGCCCTCGATAAAAGATCTTCTGCTTTGTCGAGGGTTAATTTAATTGACTGTTCCATAGCATTAGATTTATGTTATGTCATTAAATCTACGAATGGGTGCCCTGCAAAAACATGACATTTATCAAAACAGGATGTGATTTATGTTATATGAAAAAACAATTTAATATTGTAACTCAAGTATTGAGACATTTCCAGTAAAAGATCCCTTTATTCGATCCAATTGCATTTTCAAGACCTATATGGCTTTGGGAAGTTCATCGTCATCTGTGAGTTAACACACATTTAGACTAACTCAACTTTAGCCTAATTGGTGCCAAACCTTCTTAATTAGAATTTATTCCACATTTGATTTCAGCTGAAGGCTAAACAGTGGTGGTTTCCTGTAATAAAAATGAATCATCAAAACCCATATAGTCTTGATGATTCATTTGATTATGGATAACATATTAAGAATTCTGAAAATAAGATGAAGGTAGAATTGGTTATTATGTCTTACTCCTAATAGTTAATAGAAGAGTTTATAATTGAATTTCTAAAACTCCACTTTATAATTTAGAATCGGCAATAACCCAACCATGATTATATCTTCCATATTACCTGTATCTGTACTATAATATTGATCAAACACATTCAGTCGGCTTGTTACATTTTGAATGTCCAGTGAAACTACCCACGACCATTTGGGCTTATTTTTTCTATAGTTAATTCCAATATCAAGTCTGTAATAGTCAGGTGCTTTGCTTTCAAATGCTTCCGTATATACTCTCACATCTTTGTCTTGTATCCTTGAAGCAGATAAATCCACTGGTACTGTTCGATACCCACCTCTCCACATAAAACGCATATTCAATCCAAGAACATTCAGCTTCTTTTTACCGACTTTATACTCCTTACCTCCTACCAGGTTATAGATATATCGACTGTTATATAAACTGTTTCTTTCTATTCCATCATTCATCGTGTATTTTGACTCAAACAAAGAGGCAGTGGCTAAGAAATAATAGTCCTTTGAAAAGAACTTTTCCAATGTAAGTTCAAGACCATAATTTCTTGCAGTACCATCATTTACAAAATTCTCATTAGTAAACCCACTGCTAAAATTCACAGCAGACAAAATGAACGTGGTATCATTTGGTTTAATAGGCACTTCGTATAAATGTTGGTAGTACAATTCAGCCTTAAATCTAAGATCTTCTTTAAAATGTTATATCCAATCACAGAGTGAAGTGCCTTTGTCATTTTCAATGATTTATTGGGCTGAATAACATTGCCATTTGCAAGTGTTTGTTCAGCCAAATAGATTGAAGTGGGTTCTGCTTTACTGTGCAGAACAAATCCAGCATTGATCACTTGATTGTTTCTGACATACCACCTAGCACCAATTCGTGGTTCAATGGAATAATCATCGTTTATACCAAGTTTGATAAAATGAACACCAGAGTTAAGATCAAAAGTATTACTCATTCTCCATTTCCATTGTAAGTATCCTTGGTGACGATTTGATTCTCCTGTTTTATCAATTTGTTCTTCTCTCACACCAGAATCATAGTTCAGATCCAGTACATCAAGGTCAAATGACTGATTTGTCAATATGGCGCCTATTCGCATAATATGACGTGCACTAAACTTATGGTTAAAGTAAGCACTTATGGTGTTAGAATTATAGACGTAGTTGTGTTCATCAATCAAGCGACTTACATAGCTGTAATCCAGAGAGTCTTCAACGGTTTTTGTACTTGAAGCAGAGTGCGCTAAAGTAGTTGTAATATATGAGCTGTTGTTTTTGAATAAGTAGTTATGGGTTAAACCAACGATACCCAAATTATGTTTTTCTGAAAATTGATAGGCATCACTTCGGTATTCCCATAATGAAGAATCGGCTATGGCTATATCGGCAGCAGAACTGATACCATTCAAACCCCAAATATTGAACCGTCCTGCCTTTTTGGTCGGTAAATTAATATTATAAGACAAGTCCTGCCATTCTGGAAATATATCAGTATCTCCTATTGAGAAACCCATGTTATTTAGCAAAGATGTTGTTGCAAAGCGGTAATTCACCAAATAAGAAGCCTTTCCATTTTTTTTGAACGGCCCTTCCAATCCTACCTGAATCCCCATTACTCCTGCCTGAAATGCATATTCACGCTCGTCATTATTCCCTGTTCTAAGCTTTAAATCGAACACGCTAGAAAGTGCATTACCGTATTCAGCCGGGAATGCTCCCGTTAAAAAATCACTATTATCTAATACCGTAGTACTTAATGCACTTACTCCACCACCTGAACCACCTTCACCATTATTGAAATGATTAGGATTAGGTATTTCAACGCCTTCCATACGCCAAAGCATACCACGAGGTGAATTTCCACGAACTACAATTTCATTGTTCTCATCATCCACGCTACTAACCCCCGCAAAACTCTGAATAGTTCTCCCAGGATCGTTAACTCCAGCAGCTATTCGCGATGTTGACTCGACAGTCAGTTGATGCGCACTAATAGATGTCATTGTATTCAAGGGTTCGCTTTTATCGAGTGTTGCAAGGATAACTACCTCTTCCATTTCATCAACAGATTCATACATTTTGGCGTTAAGAACTAGCTCCTTTCCTGATGTGACTGAAACCTGATGAAAGAATATATCTTCATAACCGATGAATGACAGACGGAAACTATGACGACCAATAGGGACATTTTTTATTTCAAAATTGCCTTCAAAGTCTGTGGCAGCTCCAACTAAAGGATCAGAATTTACAATTATTACGGTAACACCAGGTATCGTAGTTTGTGTATCTCCATCCACCACTGTTCCTTTGACAGTTTGGGTATATTCTTGCGCAAATGAAAATGCACATATGCCAAGAAAGAGGGTTGTTAGATATAGTTTGAGTTTCATGATAAATGAATTTAAATTTTTAATAATCGTATTGTTGACATTAGATTAATACGTGGCTTTATAGCTTAAACCAGCTCCATAATTAAGTCCTTCAGCAATCTGTTTGCCTAATACATAGCCTTTAGTTTTGTAACCTGCATCCAGTATTAGTCCAATTCTTTCAGCTAGTTTTATCTTCATGGTAACATCACTTAAAAACCCGTGACCAAATAAATCTTGATCCCAGAATTCAACCCCCGTTGAAATTGAAAACTTCTCAGTTTGAATCAAGTCATTCCAGATAAGCCCAAGTCCATTGTTTTTAAATGGATTGCCATATTTCACATACATCGATAATTTATTCCCATGCAGGTGAACATAATTGTTCATATAGAGCTCATATCCGAGTGGGGACACATTGAATAATGTTCCATAAGTCCATCCGTGGTTGTAGTCTCCTAAAATGAAAATGGGCCTTCTAGTCTTGCTCATTTCTCCAAAAGAAGCACCTAGTTCTCGGTATAGCTGAGGGTCAGCTAGATTAAAGAAGATTGATAATAGTGCAGATTGCTTGTATAGGCTAACAAGTTTTGGGTTTACAGTACTATCCGCCATTAACACATGATTATACGAATCTTTTTTGAATACTTGTAAGGCTACATGAATAGGATCTCCAGCAGTAGTTATCCAAACATCTCTTTTTGAAGGATCAGCTGGAATGATAACTGACACATATAACGGATACATCAATCGATTCGCAAACCCAAATGCAAGGTCTTCATTGTACGATCCATTTTGCAATATAAATTCACGTTGAAGGGTTCTTACAGTCATATAGTTCACTTCAAATCCTGCTGTAACAGATAACGCTTCGTCCACGAAATTAATGGTTTCTGGTAGGTCCATTGTAGTGTATGGAATTGGCAGGGCAACATTATGAATATTGAAATGTCCTCCTACTTGTTTGGCTCTTAAAGAGTGCCCTACCCATGAAAATCGCTCACATTTGCCATTCTCACTACCCTTCTGCCCTGCCAAAAATGTCAAAAGAGTGCTCCACTCCTACTAAGTATGAAATGAAGTGCTTAGAAGTGAAAAGAAGCTCCCCCTGCAAGCTGGCTCTTCACTAAATTGATCTAACAGATCAATTCTTAACGCTCAGCCCTCTAAAACTATTAATCCCACTGCTCAAAGACCAAAGCTAAGTAACATAACGCGATGACATTATATAACAAACATAGTAATTTGCGGAATACGGACAATTGCGCTTATATGTACAACGTCAAAACTTATGTCTTAATAGCACTAGAAATACTCTAGTCATAATCTTCTTTTGGTTATCAGAAATCGTCTGTGACGATCTCCAACTCCCAGCTGTTCTTAAGAATCAGTTGCTCATTATTAATGAGATACTCATACTTCTCTAAACCTGTCTTATAGAAGTATGAGTTGCTCATTAAAGACAATATGTTATCATCTATTAAGGCACTTTTACCAAAAACATTAAAGTATGATTCTAGTGAATCGAGGCTCAGAGTGACGGAGAATGATGGAGCACAAGATGCTGCTGCAGATGGGAAGCAGTCAGATGTCAAACTAAAAGTTAATTGATCTGATTCTATGCTGCAAGACGCAATGTCGAACTTTGAGCAATAGGGCTCAGTTCCTGCACACAAAACCGCTTCTTCAAAAGCTTTGTTAACACCTTCAATCCAATATGTGGTTAGAAACGCTCCATAAGATTCTGGTTTGAAATAGGTATGAAAACTGATTGGGTCAAAAACAAGCTGCTCTCCAGTTTCCAAATCAAAATACAATTCGGCTTGTACCATGGAAATAGATCGACCATAATACTGCCCCCGATATGCTATATATGCAATATCCTCGTTTAGCTCTGAAGAGAATTTAATCTTAATGAAATCATACCCATCAGGGTTAATCTGATACTCGCTCAAATAAAATTGATCCAGGATAGTCTTATTGATTTTTGCCATTGAAGGGCTCTCTGGATTTAATGTATCATTCAAATGAGGTAACTTAGATTGGGTACCATTATTATCGTTCAATTCATAGCTTTCTATCGTTATTCCGTTTGAATTAGACTGTTGCACTACGAAGGATCCAACATCGCCTATAGACGTTTCAATCTGAAAATATCCTACCAGCATCGGATCGTCTTTACCAAAATTCGATCCGAGTTCAGCTTGGCGAATTCCATTAATTCCCGGATGACCGGATTCGCCTTCAAAATTAATATTTAGTGTAAATAGGCACGCATTATCAGAAGTCCACGATATGTTCTCTAATTCCAGACTTTTTCTTCCTTCAAAATTTACTTCATCCTTTAATGATCTTAGATCTAATTCAGCGTATTGACCACTGGGTACATGGATCATGATCAATCCAAATGTGCCTCCACCTGCATACAAGTCTTGTCCATTGATGGCCACAAATTGCCCATCTTCTGACCAGGCCATTTCTGACCCTCCTGAACTTAAGTCGTCTAATTTAAGAATTGCAGATTTGGTAGTGGCGCTCGTACTATACACCCCTCCCCCGACATAATCACTAAGCACATAGCACGTGCGCTCGGGGTTGGTTTGTCCCATATGCATGAAGTCAATTGTATTACTCTCCATTTTATTAAGCGTATATGATAATTTTCTTGGAATTATTGTTTGTGCCAAATCTTCCTCCAATGTTGATATTAAGTCGTTCAATTCTTCATTAAGACTGAACCCTACTATTACCATCACTTCACCCATTTCTCCATCCGGAAATTGTTGTTCTTCGTACTGATAAGTTAGATCAAACCATTTCCCAATAAGATCCTGATTGGTTTCCCAACCTTGATTTTCCATGTTGGAGACTTCAGCTTCTATACCGAAGTTGCACTCATTAAAATTGCATCTTTGAAAGGTCCATCGCTCTCTCTGCTGATCAAAAAAGGTGATGTATATTAGGTCCTGTAGCTCAAAACTGTAAAACCTGGCAGTCACCTCTTTCATCTCTTGTGCTGGAAGAGTTGGCTCTTTTTGCTGCTCCTGTTGTTGGTCTTTTCCTCCTGAGCATGAAAATAGAAGGACAAATATTCCAATAGAAAAGTAGATTTGGATTGATCTCATACTTTGTGATATAATCAAAATGTTGAATTAGTATTCGAAATAATTAGATATCATGGGCTTCTCAATATAAATGTTTTTTCTCAGAAATCACTCGATATGTTCAGATGAGTGTGTTCATAGCCCGCACACATTCACCTTTCCCCTCCCCTATTTCCTACCCAAGAAAAGCTGAAAGCATGCTAAATTCTACTAGATATTGAAAGGAACGGTACTAGAAACGGAAAAAAGACCAATCCAAACTATTAATACCCTACCCTAAAAACTCAAAGCTGATTTAACATAACCCGATCACATCGAGTACACGTTGAAAATTATGAACTATAAGTAATAACTATCTTGAAAAACCTTTATACGAATTTTTATTAAGGTTCGTGATGTCCAACTTATCTTTGGGACGTGCTGTAGTTTGTTTATTAAGAATTAAGCCCTCTTTAGCAATGAATGAAAACGGAATACCATCTAAATCATATAAGGATCTGTCTTGAAAACATTTGCTAAAGTCTTTATAAGTGAAAGCACTTAATTCAGGTAGAAACTCGAATTGTATATTTTTTATGCTAAACCTGAGAAATGCTTTTGTTGGAGTAAATATAAATTTCTTAATATCTTCTTTCAATTCTGGATTAAACTCAATAATGGCTTTCGAAAGCTTTGTGAAATTACTAATGGTTGCTGAATACCATATATCGACATCATAATCTATACCTTTAGGCATATTAGATGAAGGTCTTTCAGTTGCATAAAATGCAACTGCTACCCCACCAACAAACATATATTCTACATTATTTTTGTCTAATATATATGCAAATTCTTTCAGGCTATCTAATAAGACTTTATCCACTAAATGGACATTTTGCTCTTTGTAGGCTTGCGATTTAGACGAAATACTGACAGGGAATCAGTCGCTCTTTTTTGACGCACGATTTCCTCTGGCGATAGGTTTCTTTCAATCCTATCAGCCTTTAATTCTTCTATCGTTTCAAATACTTCTAACCTTGACATGATATACAAATATACGTGATTCTTACGATTTGTTTCCTAAAATGTTCTCGTATTAACATATCGAGTGTAATTTACAGCCATTTGATTCCACGCTAGACACACATTCGCCATTTCTCCTATCCCCTGCCAAAAATGTCAAAAGAGTGCTCTACTCCTGTTAAGTATAAAGTATAGTGCTTAGAAGTAAAAAAAAAGGCCTTCTCCAAACCAATAATCCCGCTCTCAAGTCAAAGTTAAGTAACCCCGGATCAAGTCCGGGGCAGGCTATAACGCGATGCCATTATATAACATTCAATACCGTGTAGAAGGTTGCCATTAGGCAAGTGTCCTTTTAGATATTTGGAATTGTTACATAAAAACTACTTCCTTCTCCCAAATTACTTTCAACCTTAACTGAACCGCTAAGTTTGTCCACAATCATTTTAACAATCGATAATCCCAGGCCTGTAGAAATTTCACCCCCGGTAGGCATAGCACTTAGTTTCTGAAATTTTATAAACATTTTCATTTTATCTTCCTCGCTGAAGCCTGGGCCTTCATCTTTTATCATAAATTCCATTTCGTTGTTTATCTGTTTTACAACAACTGAAATTTTCTTACCCTCTGGTGAAAACTTAATAGCATTCGAAATCAGATTTTCAAGCACTCGCCACAATAAAAGTCTATCAGTACTAAGTAGTAGTCCCTCAATTGAATCCATGACTAATTTTTGCTGTTTAGGTTCAGCATTTTTAGATGTGACTTCAAATAGCTCTGTTAAAAATTCATCGATGTTTACTTCTTCAACATTAAGCGATACATTATCAGCATTCTGAAAATTACTAATCTTAAGTAAATCATTTATTAGATGATGCATTTGCCCTATTGACTTATTGATCCGATCAAAATACGGTTTTGGGTCATCTTTTTTTAAATCTGTTAATTCAAGAAGTTCGGTTAACCCTTGAATGTGATTGATTGGCGACCGTAAATCATGCGCAACTACTCCTAATATGCCGTCTTTTTCTTTATTGAGTTTTACCAACTGTTCTTTTTGTTCACCTATCAGAAAGGAAGATTTTTTTAATTTGACAGACTGATTATTGTTGTAAAGTAATAGGCTTGAAAAGATGATAAACCATAGAACAGATGCTATCAGAATCCAATTGTATTCATCTATTTTTTTGCGTGCGGTTCCTATAATAAAGTTATAACCATAAATACTGATATTTCCATATTTAAACCCCTCTGAAGTGATTTGGAATTTTTTGTAGTATAGCGAATCATATCTATCATGATATACTTTTGAATTATCATGCACACGATCTCTATCAAAGTCTATTGAATCACCTGTACTAAAGTGAAAAACAAACTTTTCTGTATTGACCTGTTTGTAAACTTCTTCAATTGCAGCTTTGAAATACACTACTGGAGTCCCATAGCCAATGGTTTGTTCTTTGTTTTTTGTCCTGAAGTTTAATGAAATCCCTACTTGTCCCTCTACTAAATTATGTAGCTTAAATAGTTTAAAGGCATCTTCTTTCATAAGTTGACTATATTTAGCCATAGACTCAGGATCAACAATGTCCTCCAGGTTTTGACCAATAAGATTGTTAGAATTTATCCTATTGTAGTCAAAAGAATAAATAAAAGTATGTGTAGTATCTAGTAATGATATAACATACTTATTTTCCAATTCTGTACCTCTGGCGATATTTCGAACATAATTGAAAACGTGCTGCTGATCGGGAAATACTTTTTGTTCATTGATGTAAGTCTGAATAGATGAAACAAAAAGTCCAAAACCTTCAACTGTTTCAGTAAATTCATCCATAGCATTTCTATGTACTGCCTCTAATTCTTGTGTCTTATTATTGGTTATAAAATTTGATATCCAAATATTACCAACAACCAATAGCAATGCCGTAATAGAAATTATAATGTAATTGAATAGAGTTTGCTTCATCAAATCTTATCTGGAATTGAAGAAAAATTAGATGGTAAAAAGATACAATACAGTATTAAATGAAAGAAGGATATTATCATAACAAAGAAATATCTCTAGGCCAAAGCCTGACTAATATATAAAATCTAAGCTAATAATTTATGAGAGTTTTTCATTTTTCTCTTGTGAATTATATTTGACCTTTTTATGCCAATTTTTTTTGTAAATCTGGAGAGTTATCTGGTAAGTTGGAAATTTGAGTCTTATTCATACTTGTGTTATTTTTTCCTTTCACTACTCTGTTTTTGCTTTGGATACTTTGATTATATTTTTTTGATACGTATTTCATCAATGATTAGACTATCGTTGCTTACTGGATCAGCTTTAGACTAATGTATAACCAGAAGCTAAGTAACCGCGCATCAAGTGCGGGGCAGGCTATAACGCGATGCCATTATATA
>JAWUWD010000014.1:0-11597 GCA_034112085.1 Cyclobacteriaceae bacterium | reverse complement strand
CTTGTTTGTTTTTCTTCAATTTGATAACACCCACTGCATTGAGCACTCTTATCACTTGATAAGTAGGATCGATCTCATGCCATCTCACACCACCAAAGTTGGGACGGTTGCCATGCTTGTGGTGATTGTTGTGATAACTCTCTCCCATCATCAAAAAATCAAAAGGAAGGAAGTTTCTTGAGGTATCCTTTACTTCATAGTTTCTATATCCATATTTATGAGCAAACCAGTTGATGATCGCGCCATGAATAGGTGATAACAAAAACTGTAAAGGAAGCAATAACCACAACCACCATACATCAGCATAGATAAAATAAACACCTACATAAGCAATTCCCCAAATCAATCGAGACACCCATGATCTAGCAAATTTATCAAACGACTCCCACTCAGGTACATCTTGAGTAAATCGATCATCTACTTTCATCGTTTTATTAGTAATCTGAGAGTAGATAGTTTTAGTCTTCCACATCATCTTCATAAGCGACTCATCGTACTTTGGAGAGTGCGGATCTTCTGGAGTATCCGCAAAGGCGTGGTGCATGCGGTGCATGACTCCGTAACCATAAGGACTTAAGTAGTTTGATCCTTGGAATAACCAAGTCAATACAAAGAACACCTTCTCGGTGAATTTGCTCATGGTAAATGCCTCATGTGAAGCATATCTATGAAGAAAAAATGTCTGAAAGAACAGTGACAAGTACCAATGCGCTGCAAAAAATATTAATATAACTTCCATAATCGGTTTAGTTTATCCCAATCTTAAACATGGGTATTAACTACAAGACAATCTCAATAGGAGTTTGTGACAAAAAGAAGTGAATTTATTTTCTGTAAGAGGTTTATTGTTTGAACTTGGCGTTCACTTCCTTCTTGAGATCGTGGATCAAATCAGATATATTACCCATAAAAGCAGCATTTTTGAAACTTTCTAGCATTTCAGTATGTGCTGAGAAGTTCATTTTAGAAGTCTCTTCAGAAAGTTTTTCCTTAGCTCTGCTGAATAGCTTACGGCAATTATCTTTCTTCTTATTTACAATCAATTGGATCTCCTCGTATTCTATATTGAATACTTCACGTAATACAAACACGGATTTCTCAATGGGCTCTAACTTCTTGTGTAGGATCTGTAGCGCAGAAGACATTTCATTTTCTAAGTCAAACTTGAAAAAATCTTTCTCTCTCTGCTGATCAATAAATGTGCTCAGGTGCCAGTCTTCAAGTAATTCATCTTTTTTGCGCTTGATTTTATCAATATGGTTCAAGCAATTATTAGTCACCGACTTGATCAAATATGCCTTCGTATTTTTAATCTTCTCTTTATCGCAAGTGAGCCACTTTACAAAAGTATCTTGGACAATATCTTCTGCGTCAGCCATAGATCCCAATATCTTCAAGGCAAGTTGCTGAAGCATCGGTTGGTAAAGTACTATAGCCTGTTCATTGTTCATCCTTACAAAGATAACCCTTTATGTGAAACATCAGATGTCAACGAATAGTAAAATCATAAAAAAAACGACCACCATCTCTGGTGATCGCTTACACAACTTAACCAAAACTCGCTATTAACCTTTTCTCCTATTCTTCTTGATAGTGATTTCTGTACTCACACCATCTACCGTTTTGATGGCTATATTATCACATTCTCCATCTCCGAAGTCTATTGTGATGACTACTTCACCTTTCGTGATTTGTTTTACTCCAGATACTGGAATGAACTTCTTTCCTGCTCTACAAGATCTTTTGAAGATCAGTGTTTCTATAATCTGAACATCAATTGACTCTCCCTCTCTATTGACTCCATTAGTAGTACCATCTACCCACACTTCACGACCTAACTCGCTGTCATCAGATTTGATTAAAGTCCGAACTCTATTGACTTCTCTGGTAGCACTTGTACCATCGGGCCAGGTAGCCTTCCCTCCTATTAAGGTTACTTTAAAAGTAGGATTAGTATCAACGCTTTCAGAAATATTAGTGACACTCCTGGTACCTTCAAACATCAAATCATCTATAGAGAATCCAATCATCTCTGCAGTCATCATTGACCCTAGATCCCAGTGATCACCAGTTTTTGTGATTCGGATAATACCCGCCCTTACTCTTCCATTAGGTCCTTCACAACCATCCCCAAAGTCAATGGTGATAATCGCACCTGTATCTGTCTCTTCCTTGGTGACTTCTGCACATTCGAATCTACCATCTCGCTCTGACCTTCCACCAGTACTGAAGTCATGAGAAGCTCCTGCAAGGGCCAAATCATCAACTTCCTCGTAAGAAGACTCCAATTCAATATCATCATTGATCACATCAAGTGCTACATTATTATCCAATGCTCCTTGGTCATCACAAGCGAAAAAGGTCATCATACATACTGCTGCCACTAATAGAGATAACTTGTTTGTTTTGAATCCTGTTCTTTTCATTTTCTTAATTTTTGAGGGTAATTATCGAGCAGGCCATTACTCATTCATTACCGGGGTTTTTATAAATTGTTTGGAGCTTAGATGTACAAGAATGTAAAAGGTTTAATTAACCTTAAAAAAAATGTAAAAGGCATCCTGTTGCATCTTGTTTCGTATATACTATTTTTGATGTTCATGAAGAAATATTTATATACTTGCGTATTACTGTTTACAGTATTTACTGTGCAATCACAAAACTTGAAAATTGCCAAACTCAAATATGAGGGTGGTGGTGATTGGTATTCAAATAAAACTGCGCTACCCAATCTGATTTACTATTGTAATACTCAGCTCAACATGCGGCTGGTGCAAGAGGAACAAGTAGTTGACGTATCGAGCGTTGAGTTATTCTTATACCCTTATATCTACATGACTGGTCACGGCAATGTCATTTTCTCCAATAGCGATGCTGAAAATCTCAGAACCTATCTTTTGGCTGGAGGTTTTTTACACATAGATGACAACTATGGAATGGATCAGTTTATCAGATTGGAAATGAAGAAGGTGTTCCCAGAGTTAGAATTTGTAGAGCTGCCTTTCAATCATCCTATATATCATCAGAAGTATGATTTTGATAAAGGACTTCCAAAGGTGCACGAGCATGATGGAGATCGACCACAAGGCTTAGGATTGATCTATGAAGGTAAGTTGGTGTGCTTCTATTCATACGAATCTGATCTGGGCAATGGCTGGGAAGACCAAAGCACGTATGATGACCCTGAATACATTCGTCTGGAAGCGCTGAAGATGGGTGCTAACATTGTTACTTATTGTTTTACTCAAGAGTAACATCAAATAAAGATCACCCTACCTCGGTAAAAGATTTACATTCGAACACTGCATTTCCAGACAAGAGCTGTACTCCCTTTTTCTGATGGAATAACTTACCGCTGTCTTTTTCATCAGTGATACCGTACCATGGCTCTATACAAACAAATGGCGCATTGGCTTTGGGCTTACTCCATATACCCAAATAGGGAAACCCTTCTATGCCTACTTTTATAAATCGACTAGATTGATCAGACTTGAGAGTAACTGATGATGATTTTAGGTTTTCAAAAATTAAGGCATCATTGTCGAACAGAGAATAATCTAGCGGCAGTATTCTAGAATCGTTAATGAACTTGCCTTTCAACTTACCACTCAATAAAGGCCCATCGAGTGTCAAACAATCCGCAGTCTCAACCTGATCAAATTCAAGATAAAAATCACTGAATGACAAACTTGATTCTATTGGACAGGTAAACCCTGGATGTAAACCTAGTGAGAAATACATTTCTTCAGTGTCAAGATTCCGGACTTGGTAGTTTGAAGTGAGTCTTGTCTGCTCCAGGGTATATTGAATGGTCAACTCGAACCTAAAAGGATAGACTGATAAGGAATCTTCATCATACTTCAGTCGAAAAGTGATTTGATCAGCAGATTGATCGACTACCTTAAACTCACGATCCCTTGCAAATCCATGTTGACTTAGTTTGTAGGTTTTATTTTGATAAGAATAAGTACCAGACTGAACCTGTCCAACTATAGGGAATAGAATAGGTGCATGCCTTGCCCAAATATTGGGGTCGGCTTGCCATAGATACTCAACTTCATGTTGTTTATGAAAAATACTACACAACTCAGCACCTCTATTATTTACCTCTACCTGAACTAATTCATTTTCTACTTTACAAATCACACCAATATTATTTTTATAGGATAAGTTAATTTAAACGTAAATATAACCTTTTATGAGCTCCAAATGATAGTAATGAGTTACATCAAAGCTGTCTTAAAACACTCACTAAAACGCTCAATTTTCCTATTTTAAATTTTAATAACTATTAACATAGTTGTATAACTACTTATTTCTTATTAGAATTACTCATCGTTAACTAAAACATTAGGTATGAAAAAGACAATATTAATTTACTCGATCATTGCAGTATCTCTGATCGCTACTAGCAATGTTCAATCTCAGGATAAGGACACGCTAGTTAAAGCTGAGACCCAAATAGATGAGCCTTCATGGCCAGAAAAAGGAAAGGAACATCTATATGCTTTCATAGGTAAAGAAATGAAATATCCAAAGCAAGCCCGAAAATCTGGTGTAGAAGGTAGTGTCTATATTGAGTTTATAGTAAATAAATCAGGCATTATTGAAAACCCTAAAGTAGTAAGGGGTATTGGTGCAGGCTGTGATAAAGAAGCACTGAGGGCATTTACTCTATATACAGACAAATGGACATTGCCAAAGCACAATGGCAAAGTGGTCAAGCAAAAGATCGTGCTACCTGTTAGTTTCAAATTGGGGAAAGAAACAAAAATGAAGGAAGACAAGTCATAAATATTATTCTGACATTACTGAAAGAGGTAAAAGAACGCAAAATTCAGCCTGCATGAAAAATTTAATTATTGCTCTGATTCCAATTTTCATTTCTAATTTTTCCTATGGACAGAAATCGTTAACATTTGATGAAGCTAAACAACAAGGGTTAAGTATGTCTCATTTAGATAGTATCTACGCAAGTGGTATTCACTCTGACACAACCCTTGCAGTATTTAATAATAATGAAGATGAATATATCTCATCTTATAGGCAGCTACTTCAAGATCTTGGTCAATATTTAAAAATCAATAACTTTTTATGGGAAAACCAAACTAAAGGCTTTAACCGAATTTACTTTGACAAAACTGGAAAAATTGATTATTTCCTTTATCTCTTTAGACCAAATCAATTGACGAAAAAAGAAGAAAAAAGATTTGGAGAATTATTAGAGGAATTTATTCAAGAATATCGATTCTTGTTAACTGCTGATAAAAAATTTGCTCAATGTAGCCCTGTAACATATAGTACTACTAAATAATTGAATTTAATGCTATGAGAAAAACACCAGAACTAAGATCAATGGATGAAAGAGTTAGAGCTTTTCTAATCCTCACTAATAATACATAGTACTCTAACAAGTGGCCTCCTGCTTAGCAGGAGTGGTAAATTGTCAAACAAAAAATTGTAATGCCAATATCCTTCCACCTTAGGTTAAATAGTGAAAACTGATACTAATTAATAATAATCAACCTAACTATTAACTAAGTTGATAGTTGGGTTTTATAATCGCATTTGTATTTTTGGGAATAATTATATTTCTATGCAACTAAAAGAACTTACTAAGGCAGAAGATCAAGTAATGCAAATATTATGGAAGCTCGATAAAGCTTTTGTGAAAGATATTGTAACTGAATTTGACGAACCTAAGCCTGCCTATAATACTGTTTCTACTATTGTTCGTATTCTTGAAAAGAAAGGCTTTATCGGCTATAAAGCTTATGGTAAAACCCATGAATATTTTGCCCTAGTTACAAGAGATGAGTATAGTAAGTTCTTTCTTAACAAATTTGTGGGAAGCTACTTTGGGGGCTCTTTTCAAAACCTAGTATCATTTTTTGCAAAAGAGAACGATATGGATGTAAAGCAACTAGAGCAACTCATGCAATACTTAGAAAAGGATGTAACTAAAGACAAGGAATAATATGTATGCCGAATTAATAAATTACGCTATTAGATCCACTGCTTGCCTGGCTTTCTTTTATGTTTTTTATGCGATCATACTAAGAAATGAAACGTGCTTTAGTTTTAATCGTGGTTATTTGTTGATCACACTCGCTTTATCATTTATACTACCGATGCTCAGTATTTCTATTGCTTTTCCAAGCAATAGCCCAATTGACCCAAATGCTTTTATCCTACCAGAAATCATTATCTCAGGCACTGCAATAGAACAGGCTGGCCAAGTTTATAATATTTTTAGTATTCTAAATATACTCTACTTTTTAGGAGCAGTGTTCTTAGTGGTTAGGTTGTCATATAGAATGTATCAATTGTGGATTATCATCAATTCCAATAGACATCTTCGTGAGAATAAATACACCTACCAGGTCATTCCAACTAATGGCAAGCTACCTACTTCCTCATTTCTAAATTATCTATTCTGGGATAACACATTGTCTATTAATGAAAGTGAAAAACATCAAATAATAGATCATGAAAGGGTTCATATTATGGAAAGGCACACCTATGATATTCTATTGATTGAATTTTTGAGCATACTATTTTGGTTCAATCCTATTGTATGGCTTTGGCGAAAGGCAATCAGTGAAAATCACGAATACCTCGCTGATGCCAAAGCATCTAATGGAGTTGAGGACTATGCTGAATTTCTTGCGAAGCATACTTTGGCACTCAATGGACTTGAGGTGATTCACCCATTTAAATCCTCTGAAGTTATCAAGCGGTTGAAAATGCTGAAGAAGTACGGACAAAAGACTAACCTGGTCAAATTATTGGCAGTTGTTCCTCTTTTGATTTTTATGATTTTCACTATGTCTTTTTCGATAGAAGAGGTTTTGGAGCATCAGATTCAACCTCTCATAATTAATCAAGATTTGAACGTTCTTCAAAGAGATGAGGTCAGTTCCACTCCTATTCCGAAACCCGAATACAATAATGATAAGCATTTGTTAGATGTAGAAATAAAAAGCAAAGTACTACTTCCAAATAAAGTCAATCCTAAGGGAATAGATTTTTCAAACGAAATTCAAACAGTCGATGTATCTATCAAAGAAGAAAAAGTATTTATGATAGTCGAAGAAAGTGCTACTCCACGTTCTGGCGACATGACTGAGTTTTATAAATACATATCAAAGAATATGAAATACCCTAAGAAAGCACGTAAACTTGGGATTGAAGGACAAATATTTGTTGAGTTTGTGGTTGATAAGAGTGGAAATCTCACCAACATAAAGGCGATAAAAGGTATTGGAGGAGGTTGTGATGCTGAAGCTGTACGTGTTATTTCCAATGCTTCTTCTTGGAAGCCTGGGCGTCAGCATGGTAAAGCTGTCAAACAAAAAATAGTCCTACCCATTACATTTAAGTTAGGGTAGGACTATCTCTAATTTCTAAGCTCTAAATACTAGATTCTTAGACTATTTATCTTCTTCTACTTCTATCTCCTCCTCTTCCTCCTCTGTCTCTACTACTAGAGCCTCCACTGCTCCTCTTTCTATTAAAGTCTTTCTTTTTGTCTTTACGACCAGGTCTGTTTCCTTCTTCCTTGTTCACGCGAACCTCACGTCCTGAAAAGTCAACTCCTTTGAACTTCTGTATTACGGCTTTAGCGTAACTTGAGTCTAATTGAAATATAGAATTCATTTTCTGCATTTCAATATCACCAATTGCCTTCGCGGGAACTTGTGTAGTAGTAGTAATGTACTCCAAAAGTCCTTTTCTGTTCAAGTTGTCAAAGACACCTACATTGATGAAATAGTCATCAAATCCGTCTCTACCACTATCTTCATCACCTCTATCAGCAGGTTCAGCAGCATTGATATCACCCATATTATTATTCAATGACATTCCTGCCAATTCCTTGGATAATATTCTACCTATAACTCCATTCTTATCAATATGAGCGAATGCATCCAAGACATGGCTCCATTCATCATCAGTGATATTTGATGCTACTTTAGTATTTACAATATCCTCAACCCAAGTTTTAATTTTGTTTGCCTTAATCTCTGTTGCTGAAGGTGCTTCTACTTTTTCAAATGAGATTTTTAATCTTTTCTGAAACTCTTTAATCTTTCTTAAATCACCTTTAGTCGCTAATGTAAGAGAGATCCCTTTTTTACCCGCACGTGCAGTCCGACCACTTCTGTGTGTGTAATATTCATCGTCATCTGGTAAACGGTGGTGTATGACATGTGTCACATTATCCACATCTATACCACGAGCAGCTACATCAGTTGCAATAAGTAATTGTACTCTTTTTGATTTAAACTTCGTCATCACACTATCTCTCTGACGTTGTGATAGATCACCATGAAGAGCTTCAGCACTGTATCCTGCTCTACTCAAATCATCCGCAAGTGTTTGTGTATCGATCTTTGTACGACAAAATATTACGCCAAACAAATCCTTCTCATGATCCATGAGACGCTTGATTGCTTCTGTTTTATCAGATGCTTTCAATATCATGTATTGATGAGATATATTCTCGTTGACCTTTGTACCGGTATTTACAGAAACCTCCATTGGGTTATCCATATACTCCTTTGTAATCCGCTTGATAGCCGAAGGCATAGTCGCAGAAAACAACCAAGTGTTTTTCTCATCCGGTGTGTGTTCAAGAATCGAATTGATATCCTCTTTGAAACCCATGTTGAGCATCTCATCGGCTTCATCCAATATAACTTTACTGATATTGTCAATTTTCAAAGCTCTACGCTTGATAAGGTCAAGTAATCGACCTGGAGTAGCTACTACGATATGAGTAGGTCGTTTTAAGCTTCTGATTTGATCAGAAACAGCCGCACCTCCGTAAACACACAAAGTTTTTAATCCTTTCTTATGCTTTCCAAAGTCTTGCAACCCTTTAGCAATCTGTTGTGCAAGTTCTCTTGTAGGTGACAGGATCAATGCTTGAACATGGTCCTGGCTAATATCTATTTTATCTAATAATGGTAAGCCAAAAGCAGCCGTTTTACCAGTTCCTGTCTGTGCTAAGCCAATAAAATCTATATCATCATTGATCAATGATGGAATTGCTTGTTGTTGTATATCGGTTGGTGTTTCAAACCCAAGTTCTTCGAGGGCTTGTAATAATTGAGACGAAAGTCCCAATGATGAAAAAGTATTCAAATCGGTATTTTTCTAGTGAACCGCAAAGGTACATCTATTAATCTGCTAATTACTCATTTTTACAACAAATTCAAAAAATATTTGTACGATAACTCATAGATCTATATTAACAGTTTGTAATGGACACTTTGATCATGGATCAAAAGCGCCTTAAGGTAGGAAATGATCTTAAGCCAAGAGACACAAAAAAAAATCTACTTTTTACAAAAAACATAAGACCTAAAAATAGCTGCGTGTTGCTTTATAGGATTTTATAACACTGTTTACCGAGATATTGATCTAATAATACCCAATAATCATTCTTCAAAATACGAATCGTGACTTTCAATGAATCTGTAATCAATAGCGATTGTATACATTTAAAAACCGATCTATTTACTCCTGTACATTACACATTGAAAAATATTATAGAATCGCAGGATGGTAAAAGCAAATCAAACCAAGGGTGCTCCTGCATAATTGAATTACCAGAGACAAGTTAAATTGGTTTATTTTAACCTCCTCCAACAATTCTCACCTCTGCCCTTCTATTCTCTTCACCTACACCTTCTTCGTGTTGAAGTGATCCATACCCTTGAGCTATGATTTTTTCTTCGGGGATACCTTTTTCTACAAAGAAATTTAATACGATTAGTGCTCTTTTGTTAGACAAATCCATATTGTATTTAGGATTGCCATCAGATGAGGCAAAACCAGCAATATTAATCATCAGATCATCATATTTTTCAAGTAGAGTAACTATGCTGTCCAACTCAATCTGATGTTGTTCTTGTATGTGGCTTTGGCTTGCATCAAAATATACTTTATGAGAACCTCCAATTAAATCTAATTCATATTTCTCAAATCCTTTAGTCGTTTCATTCTCAACAACTTCATTTTCTACCTCGTTAACCGTATTTACATCAAACTTAGCTCGGTGCGATACGATATCAACGACTTCTTCTGTTCCACTTTTATCGCCATGGTAGTGAACCATAAATATGTCCTCAAAGCCAAGACCACCTTCTCTCACAGAAGCAAAATAGGCAGTTCGACCTCCTTTTGTTGGATGAAAAAACAATTCATTATCAGGTGTATTTACGGGATATCCGAGATTTTCTGGATTAGACCACTCTTGCTTGGCACTGTCATAGACTGATCGAAAAACATCATACCCCCCATACCCCTTATGTCCACTACTACTGAAATAAAGTGTTTTCCCATCATAGTCAAGAAATGGACTGTCTTCATCGTACTTTGTATTAATCGTTTCTCCTAGACTTTTGGACTTATACCAATTCCCTTTAGAATCGGTGACGCAATAGTACAAATCAATGCCACCTTTTCCACCTGGCCGATCGCTACTATATATAACCACACCAGGTGATGAGGTCTCACTTATTGAATTTTCGGCATATATTGATGAATTGATTCGGTTACTTAGAAATTTAGGTTTTGACCAATTGCTACCGTCATAATCAGAGTAATAAATATCACCACGTCCAGTATCCTTATATAAGTACAGTCTCTTACCATCTGCAGACAGTGCGATATTAGCATCATGATAGGCAGTATTGATAGGCTCGCCTATATTCTTGGCTGGAGACCATTTCCCCCCTTCTTTTCTCGAGATAAAGATCTCCTCGAAGTAAAAATTATCGCTATCCACATCGCTACTTGTGTTACCATCTTGTCTCCTTGAAGTAAATATCATAACAGATTCATCTTCACTAATCACTGGAGCATAATCAGGCCATGTTGAGTTTATCTCTTCTCCTATGCTTTCTACGGAATATTGAGTTGGTCGCGATATTATATCCTTCGCATTTTTACATTCAAAAAGTTTACGGTCAACAGTAACTAATCTAGTTCGGTCTTTACCTCTGTATTTTGCTTTGGCGTAATATTTCCTTTTATACTTTTCATACTTCTCTATAGCTTTATCAAAATCAAAACCATAGTGGTAGGCCTGTCCTATTTGAAAATCAATATCAAAACGATAATTAGGATCTATTACTTGAACTTGTCGAAAATATTCTAGTGCCTTGTCTTTATTTATTGTTTCTATATAAAGTTTACCAGCCATCCAGTTGGCCTTGATATTGGATGGATCCAAATTGGCCGCTTGAACATACATTTCTTTAGCGATTTCAATAGCCTCTTTTTGAAATTTGTATATTTCATCTGCTTGCTCCATGTAGACCAAGGACAACGCAATAGAGTCCTCTTGACCAAGAGCAATTTTTATATGGGAGAATACTAGAATAGAAAAAATAACTGCTATTCTGAAGTGCTTATTCATATCGTGAGATATATGCTAAAAATTAAAAATAACAAAAATCACTGAAAATCCAGCTGATATTAACAAAAACAGCCAATCTAGGTTCCTAGATTGGCTGTTTTTGTTAATATCTAATAGAAAATGATTTTATGTATCAAACTGACATTATTGCTTTTTATAATATTTCTTT
>JAWUWD010000013.1:0-49918 GCA_034112085.1 Cyclobacteriaceae bacterium | reverse complement strand
TTTCTTTAAAATCATCTATTTCCGTATGAATGTTCGGAATGATAATCTTAAAGGTTGTAAACACCCCAAATTCTGTTTCAACTTTTATTGAACCACCTAACTTATCTATTGTTTCTTTTACGATATAGAGACCTAGACCTGATCCTTTGGAAATGTCGGATGCTCGATAAAACATGTCGAATATCTTCTTCAGATTCTTTTTCTCAATACCAATTCCGTTATCTGAGAATTTGATTTCGACTTTTTCAACAGATGTATTGATTTGAATAGAAACTTGAGAAGATTCTTTTTGAAAATCCTGGTACCGAATGGCATTTGAAAATAAGTTATTAAAAATAATTTCAAATCTTATAATATCAGAATAATAAGGAATGTCATTATTAATTTTAATCTCAAAATTTAGGCGTTCAGCATCAGAGGTTGTCATCAGTCGATTTTTGACCTCCAGTATAATGTCATTGAACATGATTTTGTCAGCCTTAACTTTCACTCTCGAATTTCTCGAGTAATCGAGGATGTCTTTTATGAAGCCGTCTAGTTTGTTTACGCTGGCTTGCATCATCTCAAGATAATTTTTATGGGAAATTGTAGTCTTATCCATTTTCGCTAATTGGATGAGGCCCAGAAGAGAAGACAACGGGGCACGTAGATCGTGCGATACGCTATACACAAACTGGTCAAGTTCATTATTGGTTTTTTGCAACTCAACAAATTGTTTCTTTAATTTTAGCTCGCTCAGTTTACGGTCGGTGATATTACGAATTACTCCGAGAAGAAATATTTTTCCATCAGAATTTTTAAACCGTGACTTTCGTGTAGAAATTGTTTGGACTTGACCACCACGTACTGTAAGTGATTCTTCATTTATATTTTCTACCCCATCAAGTATTACCTGCTTATCAATTTTCAAAAAGCTTTCTCGCTCATCAGGCGTAACATCCTCGGCAAGTGTTTTTCCAATTATATTTGCCCTTGTAAGCCCAAAGATTTCGCAGAAAGCGTCATTGACAATAAGTAACCTGCTTTGGTTATCCTTTACAAATATAGGGTCGCCAATATTGTTTAGGATCGTATTGAAATAATAATCGCTTACTTTTTGTTCTTCGTGAAGTGAATCATGTAATCTGAAAATTTCAATTTGCTTTTTAAGTTCAATATTTTGCTTCTCTAATTCTTCGTATGATGGTTTATCATTCATCTTCATTTTTTGAATCACGCTAACAATTCGCTATGTGGAATGCCTATAAAAATATTATCATAGTACCTTATTGTACAAAACATGCTTTTGTTATACTTTATAATGATAAGGTACTTTATTATTCTATAAGTCGCAAGGAAGTGCGAAACATATTATTAATGTAGAGTATTGCTCAAGAAAACTGACTTAATAGGAGAGACGTGATCTTCTCGCATTATTAGAGGCGCTTAGTAAGGAAGAAGGAGAGGAAGTCTGAAAATTGAGTGGAGGATGTATTATTGAGTCATTTCTCTTGTATAACCCGATTAGATTCTGTTATAGATTCTTTTCATAAACCATAATGGCATGACCGTTTTGAGCCTTTTGAGACCTCGCTTGTCAAATAGCTGTCTTTATGTTCCTCCTGTAAGCCCTGGAAATACCAGAAACATTCATTAAAGCCTTTAAACGACCTTCCTACTTACCAATACAGAACTTACTAAAGATATTATCCAAAAGGTCATCCGTAGTGATCTCACCGGTGATCTCTCCGAGATAGTGCAGTGACTGTCTGATGTCCATCGCAAGGAAGTCACCTGTCACATTTTGACCAAGACCATTGAGCACATCTTTGAGGGCATTACGCGTCTGCATCAGATTGTCATAGTGACGGATATTGGTGACTACTGTATCACCTGATTTGAAGTTGTCTAGATTGACGAGCTCTAATAGTTTGTCTTTAAGCACCTCAATTTTCGCTTTTTCAGAGGCTGAGATAAATACAAAGTGCGTATTGGATGCTAACTGTTTGATGAGTTCGGGGTCAGCTTTATCTATCTTATTACCTACACAGACGAATGGTTTGCCTGAGTTTTCAAGTTTATTGACTTCTCTGAGGATCTCTGTGATCGGCTCATTGACCAAGTCGAACATGTAGATGATCAATGCGGCCTCTTTCATCTTCGCTTGGGTACGCTCTACACCAATAGCCTCGATGGTGTCAGTAGTCTCTCTGAGTCCCGCTGTATCGATGAATCGGAAGTTGATGCCTTCTATGTTCACTTCATCTTCGATAGAGTCACGCGTAGTACCAGCGATCTCTGAGACGATTGCTCGGTCTTCATTGAGTAAGGCATTGAGTAGGGTGGACTTCCCTGCGTTGGGCTTCCCTGCGATGACTGTAGGTACCCCGTTCTTGATGACATTTCCTAAATCAAAGCTCTTGATCAGTGCCTCAATAACGACAAGTAATTTGTTGATCAGCCCTTTGAGATCATCTCTATCTGCAAACTCCACATCCTCTTCACCAAAGTCAAGCTCGAGTTCGATCATAGAGGCAAAGTGAATAAGCTCCTTACGAAGGCTGGCGATCTCTTTGGAGAAGCCACCACGCATCTGCGTCATGGCCGCTTGATGTGAAGCTTCAGTGTCAGAGTTGATAAGATCGGCTACGGCTTCTGCTTGTGCCAGATCAAATTGACCATTGAGAAATGCTCGCTGGGTAAATTCGCCAGGTTTGGCAAGTCGAGCACCATTCTTTAAGAGCAGCTTCACCACTTGCTTTACGATGTATTGAGAGCCGTGAGTCGAGATCTCTACCACATTCTCCTTGGTGAATGATTTTGGTTCTTTGAATACCGATGCCAATACCTCATCAACAATCTTACCTTCATCCCTCAACGTACCAAAGTGGATCGTATGTGTGGGTTGGGCTTCGAGGTCTTTTCCTTTGAATACTTTATTGGTAATCGCAATAGCATCTTTGCCAGACAATCTAATGACGGCAATGGCGCCTATACCTTGCGGTGTGGCTAGTGCTATGATGGTGTCTGACGTGGTCATTCAGTTTCTAGTTGTTCAGTTATACAGTTGGCATCAAGATAGAATTGGCATTTTGAACTTCAATTAATATTCTGGTGTGAATTGACTATCGACTATCAACTGAAGAACTGTTAAACTATTTATTAAACCCTCTTAGTTTAATCTGTGTCAGTTTGTTCTTGGTGTCTAATGGAAAGTCTCCTTTCATCATCCAGTCATAGTAGCCAGGTTCTTTTTGGAATACCTCAGTTACAGGTCTGCCACGATGTTTTCCGAAGTTGAATAACTCAACACCATTTTTCATGACCATGCTTCCTCTTAGGTCCACAAGGTTCTGATTGAACAGTTCATGAATCACTCCCATATCGTTTTTTATGACCCCAATCTCTTTGCCTAGATTGTCCACGACCATCTGGTCTTCGTATTTGATCATTTGCGCCTTGAAGACTTCGTATGTCGCCAAAGTATCAGCTTCTGCACCATGAGCACCTACGAGTTTCTTATCGCAGTAGAACTTGTAAGCGGCACCGAGTGTACGTTTTTCCATAGAGTGGAAGACCTTTTGGGCATCGACCAATTTTCTATTAGAAATATTGAATTCCACATCAGCACGTAAGAATTCCTCAACCAATACTGGGACATCAAATTTCAAAATATTGAATCCTGCTAGATCAGTTCCTTCAAGGAATTTAGCAAGTGACTTAGCAATTGACTTAAAGGTGGGTGCGTCCTTGATGTCTTCAGCATAGATGCCATGAATCAAGCTCGTCTCCAACGGAATAGGAATAGTCGGATTGATCTTCATGGTTTTGATCACTTCCTCACCATCAGGCATGATTTTTATAAAAGACAATTCTACGATTCTGTCTTTTGATGTATTGGTGCCTGTAGTTTCTAAGTCAAAGAAGGCAATTGGATTTTTAAGGTGTAATCCCATTAATGCGATTGGTTATGAGGTTATATGATTTCTGATGATAATTCATTCATGTCCAAATCATTGAAGTTGCCAGAACTCATCATGATTAGGTTTTTATTCTCCCATTTCTGAGCTTTCAAAAAGGTCTTCAACTCGTCTATATTGTCGAATACTTCCAGCTGGCTAGTAGCAAAGTTGGTTTTGATGTCTTCCTTAGTGATCGCAGGGAGTTGTTTGTGAGCTACCGTTTCTGGGTTGAAGTAAACGACAGGTTTGTTGGCATACTTCATTGTGTCTTTATATTGAGACAAGAAGTCCTTGTTGAGGCTGCTAAATGTGTGCAATTCTAAGCAGGCGACCAATTCACGTTCAGGATATTGCTCTTTGACTGCTAGCGTAGTTGCTTGTACTTTTGAAGGTGCATGTGCATAATCTCTGTATACAGTAGTATTGTCATTACCCGCTACTTTTTCCATTCTCCTACTGGCCCCCTCAAATGACTGAATCGCTTCATAGAATTGCTCTTCAGAGATTCCGATTCTTCCAAGTACCCCTTTTGCGCCACTGAGATTTTGAAGGTTATGCCTGCCAAATACTTTGAGTAAGTAGTTTTCTTTCTCTACAGTCAGGTAAGTTTTACTGTTCTCAATCGTATGTGGAAGCGTTGTATAAGGAATTTTCACAACCTCTGGACGTTCCTTGTTCCCAAGCATCATGGTCATCGAGTCATTTTCATAAAATGCCAAAGACCCAGATTTTGGGGTTTGGTCAGCAAACAATTCGAACTGCTTCACATATTCTTCTTCTGTTGGGAAGACATTGATGTGATCCCATGAGATCCCACTGATCAATCCGATATGGTGGTGATACTTTAAGAATTTTGGTGTTCGATCGATAGGGGAGCTTAAATACTCGTCACCTTCGATAATGATGATCGGAGCATCCGTGATCTTCACCATGTTCTCAAATCCATTGAGTTGTGCACCAACAGCATAGTCAAATTTCCTATCGAAAAACTGTAACACATGCATGATCACTGAAGTGATTGAGGTCTTGCCATGGCTACCTGCGATCACTATGCGTTGTTTGTTCTTAGACTGCTCGTAGATGTATTCTGGAAAAGAATAAATCTTCAATCCCATCTCTTGTGCTTTCAGGAGTTCAGGGTTGTCTGCCCTGGCATGCATGCCTAGTATCACAGCATCCAATTCCTCGGAGATAGATGCGGTGTCCCATCCTTGTTTGGAAGGTAGTAGGCCATGGGCATCTAACCTAGATTTGGAAGGCTCATAAACCTCGTCATCTGATCCAGTGACTTGATGGCCTTTTTCTTTAAGAGCGATTGCCAAATTGTGCATTATACTGCCGCCAATGGCTATGAAATGTATTCTTTGATTGTTGTTCATATTCTTCTTATTACAGCCTCAAAAATACTAGAAAAAAAAGAATAATCGTGTCATTCACTGATATTGTGGATAAAGAGAATTTGATGTGGACAACCATGTTAATAAGATCTCACAGTGTGGATAATTTGACTTTTTATGAACAACCCAGTAGTGGAAAACTCGTTATTTTTAATAAACGAATGGCAGTTCAAACGCAAATAGTTAGTTGAAGTCCATCAGATAATGTTTCGGCTGGGTGTGAGGTTCTTTCCGATGGGTAAATTATTTCATTGAAAACTAATTCACATCAATTGACTGAAGGGCTAATTCTTAGTAGTTTTGAATAATCATTGACTTAAAATACATCGATAATAATGAATCAAGACCAATCATCAGTATCAAGTGACTCAAAGAAACGAATGGGGTTGAAGAGCAGTAGAATAGGTAGAGACCTTACTGAAGGATTGGGAAAACTCCCACCGCAAGCGATTGATTTAGAGAAAGCCGTATTGGGCGCATTGATGTTGGAAAAGGATGCCTTAACCAATGTTATTGATATTCTTCAGCCAGTCAGTTTTTACAAAGATCAACATCAGGAGATTTATAAGGCGATTCAGGAGTTGTTCAAAAATTCTGAGCCTATCGATATGTTGACCGTGACCAATCAGTTGCGTAAAGATGCGAAACTCGATTTTGTAGGAGGAGCATATTATATCACGGAACTTACCAGAGGGGTTAACTCTTCGGCTAACATCGAGTTTCATGCGAGAATAGTCGCGGAAATGTCTATTAAGAGAGAGCTTATTAGGATTTCCTCAGAAATTCAAAAGGATGCATACGAAGATACGACTGATGTATTTCAATTACTAGACAAGACAGAGCAGGCACTTTTTGAAGTTTCAGATGCCAACATCAAGAAGAACTACGATAGCATGAGGACACTCATGGGCAAGGCGATCGAGGAGTTAGAAGAGCGTAAGAATCATAAAGATGGATTGACGGGAGTACCTTCAGGGTTTACGGCACTGGATAGGGTAACTTCTGGATGGCAGCCAGCAGATTTAGTAATTATTGCGGCCAGACCTGCCATGGGTAAAACAGCATTTGTGGTAACGGCATTGCGTAATGCGGCCGTTGATCATGGGAAGCCAGCTGCGATCTTCTCGCTGGAGATGTCGTCTATTCAGCTAGTCAACAGGCTTATTTCAGCTGAAGCAGAATTAGATAGTGAGAAAATCAAGAAAGGTAATCTGGCAGATCATGAATGGGAGCAGTTGGTACATAAGACCAACAGACTTACCAATGCGCCTATTTTTATAGATGATACACCTGGGTTGAGTATTCTCGAACTGCGTGCAAAGTGTCGGAGACTTAAACAGCAGCATGATATTCAATTGATCGTGATTGACTATTTACAATTGATGTCAGGTGATAGTTCGAAAGGGGTTGGAAATCGTGAACAAGAGATTGCATCCATCTCTCGAGCATTGAAAGGCATCGCTAAGGAGCTTAACGTGCCCGTGATAGCGCTATCTCAATTGAGTAGGGCTGTTGAGACTAGAGGGGGAGATAAGCGTCCACAGCTCTCGGATTTGAGGGAGTCTGGATCTATTGAGCAAGATGCGGATATGGTAATGTTCTTGTACCGTCCTGAATACTACGGAATCACAGAAGACGAGAATGGCCTTCCGACTACGGGAGTCGGTGAAGTGATCATTGCTAAGCATAGAAATGGTTCTCTGGAAGATGTGCCATTGAAGTTTATCGGAAAGTTTACCAAGTTCACGGATTTGGACGCTGTAGACTATTCTGGAGGATTTGGCAATGAGGGTATTCCATCGGAGTTTGATAGTGGAAGTGGCACAGTGATGCTTGGTAGTAAGCTCAACAATGACAGCGGAACACCACCTCCAAATACGAGTTTTGGTCATTCTGCCGATGATGACAGTGATGCTCCTTTTTAGGTCTTAGGCGTCATTTTTAAGATTTAAAACCTAGGGCCAGTGAGTATCTGGGTCAATTCTATTGCGATAAGTCTATTGTCTTTAGCTCTCAATATATGTCATGTAAAATACTGTTTATTAAAACTTTAAGTGTTAAGTCTTAAACCTTTAAATTGCGTTTCTAAAGCCTTATATAACGTGTCTTACATCCTCTAGTCTACTATCTATCAACTAATGTCTCATATCTATTATTTAATCTATAATCCATGAAAGCACTTCAAATCACCGCTGAACACCAAATAGAAATTTGCGAAGTCGACAAACCAGCTATTAAATCTAATCAGGCGTTGGTGAAAGTTTCCGCTGTAGCGCTCAATCGGAGAGATCAATGGATAAGAGAAGGCATGTATCCAAACATCCAATTTGGGACGACACTCGGTTCAGATGCCTGCGGAGAGGTGGTAGAAGTAGCCAACGATGTGAATCAATCTTGGTTGAATAAGAAAGTACTGATCAATCCCAATGTCAACTGGGGCGACAATCCAAAGGCACAGGCAGCTGATTATTCCGTATTAGGGATGCCAGTACCAGGCACCTTTGCAGAATACATAATAGTCGATATTGATCGTCTTATTGAGAAACCTGAATATCTTAAAGACGAACAAGCAGCAGCTATTCCTCTTGGAGGGTTGACGGCATACCGAGCAATCATGACACATGGACAACTGCAATCAGGCGATACGGTATTGATTTCGGGGTTTGGCGGTGGAGTCGGGCAGTTTGCCTTTCAATTTGCCGTGGCGGCAGGAGCAGAGGTATATATCACCTCCGGTAGTCAAAGCAAGATCGATCAGGCCATATCTATGGGTGCTAAGGCTGGATTCAATTATAAAGATGAAAACTGGGCTAAAGAAGCTTATAAAGTTTCTGGAGGGTTTGATATAGTGATAGACAGTGCAGGCGGAGATCAGATCAATACATTCATCAAGATAATGCGACCAGCTGGACGAATAGTGTTCTATGGTGCGACCAATGGAATGCCTGCCAAGTTGGACATGTTTAGAATGTTCTGGAATCAGGTTACTCTACAAGGATCAACGATGGGCAATGATCAAGAATTTGTTGAGATGATTCATTTTATTGAGAGCCATCAACTTGTTCCGGTGATAGACTCAGTTAGGCCATTTGACGATATTCTTGGTGCTTTTGACCAGATGAAAACAGGGGATAGGATAGGTAAGCTTGTAGTGAATATGAGTTAAATATTACTTTATGTATTTACACTTAACTGTCAGATTTTAAACATTTTATGATTTTAATAACTAATATTTTTAGTATTATTATTGCTAGATAAACAAGATAAACAGTTGAGTTCTTACTTGGTTTAGAGCAGCGATCCTACGATCTATCTTAAGCCACTAATAAGAAAAGTCTAAAAGCAAAGAAGAGGATATACGCATTGATAAAAATAGGGCACTAAAAAAGGGCTGTGATATCACAGCCCTTTTTTTATTCAGTTTGAGTAGACTTATTTATTCCCTACAGTATAGGATAATCCTAACCCAAATATTTGTTTGAATTGAACTTTAGGACCAGAACTGATAACGTCTCCAGCATCGTTTACTTCGACTATATCGATATCATCATCGTATATCAGTTGCGTGATAAGGCTAGCAGATAGCCAATCGTTCACCTTCATCAAAAGTGCATTTTGCCAGTTGATATCAACATTACCAAAGCTATCATCATAAGCAGTAAATAGCTCAAGCTTAGAATCCAGATTTATGTTCTCAGCGATGTCTTTTTTGAAACCCATTTTCAGGAAAGAACCAAGCTCAGCAACACTATTATCTCCTTGCTCTACACCATAAGCTCCGCCAGCTTGATTGGATAACACTTCACTATTCACAAAGGTGATCTTACCAGCGACTGGAGCATATATTAAATTGAAGGCAGCAGAGGGCTTATATTCAAGACCTGTAGCAATAGTCAAATAACCTGGAGCCATAAAGTCTGATATCTTTACTTCAGCACCATCAGCTGTGTACTCCAGCCCGCCATCAAATTGCGTTTTGAAATCAAGTAAAGTACTCCAGTACATACGGTCATTTTCTGGTTTGATTTTGTAGCCATACTTAGTAGTGAAGATGATTTTGTCATCACTTTTTCTAGCACCTACATCACCCTGATTAAGAAGTCCGTATCCTAATTCGAGGTTATTGTCCCAAGTAGTTCTTCCCTTTGTGTAGTTAGCAAATGTATTGAAGTAGGCATTGAAAGAGACAGAATTGTCACCACCAGCCGCCCAGTTCGTAAGGCTCACTTGTGTAAAAGTAAGTGTTCCTGTAGCTCCACGCTTCCAATAAGTAGTATCACTTTGTCCATAAGAAGTCGCCATAGAGATTATACCTATAACGAGACCTAAAAAACTAACTTTCATTTTATTCATATTTAACTGTTTATAATTTCTACAAATGTCTGGTCTTAAGCTTAATAAACCAAACTCACTAGGTGAATTGATTATTTTTGGTTGTGTACGTGAATGTCTCTTTGTGGGAAAGGAATACTAAGACCTTCCTTGTCAAAAGTGAGTTTCACTGTTTCTTGCATATGGAAGAACACCCCCCAATAGTCTGCAGAATTGACCCAAGCCCTTACCACAAAATTCACATAGCTATCGGCAAGTTCAGATACTGCTATAAATACAGCAGGGTCTTTCAATATACGATCATCAGCAGCCATGATTGTGGCTAGCACTTCTTTAGCTTTCTTAATATCATCGCCATAGCCTATCCCGAAACTCATATCAACTCTTCTAGTTGCTTGGGTGGAGAAATTGGTCATTGCACCATTCGAAAGACCTCCATTAGGAATGATGATCGTTTTGTTGTCACCAGTAGTCATGATGGTATTAAAGATTTGGATCTCCTTAATAACCCCAGCATATCCTTGAGCTTCCACAAAATCACCTACTTTGAAAGGCTTTAATATAAGCAGTATCACGCCTCCAGCGAAATTTTGTAAAGTACCTGAAAGTGCCATACCGACAGCCAGTCCTGCTGCACCAAGTATGGCTATGAATGAGGTCATTTCTATACCCAACATCGTCATTACTGTAATGATCAACATGATCTTTAGGAGTGTACCGATAAGGCTTTTTAGAAAGGGCTTTAATGAGGCATCTACATCCCGTTTGTCAAGGACTTTTCCAAAACCGCTAGTGATCGCTTTGACGATCCATAGACCAATGATAAGTGTAATAATAGCGTAGACTATTTTAGGGCCATAAGTCATTGCCAATTTCCAAATTGCTTCTGTGTTAATTTCCATTTGTAATAGTTGTTTCGGTTAGGTATTATTTAGGTTAAACTTTAATATACAATTAATTCTATATGTTCATATAGTCGAGACTATTCTTCATGGAACATTGCTCAATTGTTTAATGATCAATTAATTACAAAATTAACGAATTGCTTTTTCAGATTTCAGGTAATTCGTCAAACATCAAAATATGCCTGCCGAATTATATTTTTCACTCGATGAATATTACATTTGTTAATTAATCTCCAAACAAGTAAAGAAACATGAAGCAGTACCTCAACTTAATGCAAGATATTTTAGACAATGGCGCTGAAAAGGGTGATCGTACAGGTACGGGTACACTATCGGTTTTTGGACGACAATTAAGATTTGACCTCCAAGAAGGGTTTCCTTTGTTGACGACTAAAAAACTTCATATCAGATCTATCGTCCATGAGTTGCTTTGGTTCTTGAGCGGAGACACCAATATCAAATACTTGAATGATAATAAAGTAAAGATATGGGATGAGTGGGCAGATGAGAATGGAGACTTGGGACCAGTATACGGCCACCAATGGAGGAGTTGGCCTGCACCAGACGGAAGTACTATTGATCAGATATCACAGGTGATCGACCAGATCAAAAACAATCCTAATTCTAGAAGACATATTGTAAGTGCTTGGAATGTATCGGAAGTCAACAAGATGGCTTTACCTCCTTGCCACACGATGTTTCAATTTTATGTAGCAGATGGAAAGCTGTCCTGCCAACTCTATCAGAGAAGTGCAGATTATTTCTTAGGAGTGCCATTCAATGTAGCATCATATGCGTTATTAGTCCATATGTTTGCACAGCAGTGTGATCTTGAGCCAGGCGATTTTGTTTGGACGGGAGGCGATACACATCTATATACCAATCATTTGGATCAAGCCAAGTTACAGCTAGGAAGAGAGACCATGACCATTTCACAATTGAAGATATTGAGGAAACCAGACTCAATTTTTGATTATAAGGTTGAAGACTTTGAGATTCAGAACTATGAGGCGCATCCATCTATCAAAGCTCCAATAGCGGTTTAATCGATAGCTTATGTGCATATTGACATTCGTCTATCGATAGTATAGAGTGAATTCCTGTGACGTTGGTTGTGAAAACCTCTTCTGCATCATGCAATGTAGTTTGTGAGTATTCTCCAATTTGTATCGTTAGGTTGTTACTCCTCAATTTTTTGATGACATGTCTTCGCATAATACCTTCTATGCAGCCAGTTTTCAGTGAAGGTGTAAAGTAGACATTGCCTTTTTTCCAGAAAACATTACTTGAAGAACACTCAGCGATATTTCCTAGTTGATCTAAAAGGATGAGTTCATCAAGACCTCTTCGCTCTCTTTCAAGAGCCGCTTGAACATACGGCAATGCACTAATGGTTTTGTAGCTAGACCATGGGGTTGGGGTTAGTTGCACATCTTTGGAGAAACTTGCATTTAACTTTGGCGTGCTTTCTGTAAACGGATAAGCTGAGCAAGTGGCTATTACTTCTACTTCATTGTCAGATGGCGTATAAAGCCCGCCAGTTTTTCTCCAAACTTGCAATCGGACACGTGCCGAAGAATAATTGACTTTTTTGATTAAGGAATGAATTCCTTCGAAAATATCATGAATAGAAAGGTGATTCGAGAATGAAAGATCTAAGGCTTTCATTCCTGCTATTAGACGTTCTTTATGATACTGTTCAAAGGAGAGTTGATCACTTTGACAAATAATAGTTTCGAAAAGACCATCACCGTATTGAAAGGCACGATTGTTCACTCCTAAATCTAGAT
This sequence comes from Cyclobacteriaceae bacterium, assembly GCA_034112085.1. Classification (GTDB taxonomy): domain Bacteria; phylum Bacteroidota; class Bacteroidia; order Cytophagales; family Cyclobacteriaceae; genus JAWUWD01. Next base: position 37,553 of record JAWUWD010000013.1, on the reverse strand, counting down.
CCGCCTCATCAATAATATCACCATTGTAAAATATGTGCATTTCTGTATGAGGACTGATTCTTAATCGGTTTATTTGCTTTCGAATGGTAAGTTATCCTATTTTCACGGGGTGAAAGATACACCTCAAAGGGTTATATTACCATTCACAATGTTAAGGAAAATTCGTTTAAAAATATCAGTATAATTGAACTTGTAGAATCAATAGGATGGCAGAAAAGAGTAGTGTATTTGATATGATAGGTCCAGTGATGATTGGGCCATCGAGTTCCCACACAGCTGGCGTGGTGAAAATCGCCCGTGCAGCGATTAGTATATTGGGAGATATTCCTGATCATGCTGAGATTACTTTTTACAATTCATTTGCAAGAACTTATGAAGGTCATGGAAGTGATAAAGCCGTAATAGCAGGGCTGCTAGGATATGCTACAGATGATAAGCGGATTAGAGACGCCTTCAATGAAGCCAAAAATGCTAATTTAAAATATACCTTTAGATCAATTGGCAATGCCTCGACTCATCATCCAAATACGATAGTACTCAAACTGGTCAAAGGCGATCGAACCGTGATAGTTATGGGTGAGAGTAGAGGAGGAGGAGTGATCAATATTGGTGAAGTAGATGGTTTCAAATCACACTTTTCGGCTGCACTGCATACTTTGATCGTAAAGGCAGATGATACTAAGGGAAGTATTGCCTTTATAGCCAATGTTCTTTCTCAAGCAGATTGCAATATTGCGACAATGTCTGTATCCCGTAAAGGTAAAAATGATAAGGCCTGCCAGATTATTGAAGCAGATTCAGAAATTAATCAACCAACGATAGATTATCTCAATAGCCTTACTTGGATCAAAGAGGTGACTTATGTACCAAAAATTACTTAATGAATGTCAAAAATGAATAAATATATGTCAACTACTCGGATACTGATAGCAGCGCTATCACTGCTAAGTTGGTCCACACACTCAATAGCACAGGACAACAGTGCTAAAAAATGGACCCTAAAAGAATGCGTAGAATATGCGTTGGATAATAACCTGACTGTCCAGCGAAGTTTGCTCAATGTGCAATCCAATGATGTGAACTACGATCAGTCTAAGATGGCATTATTGCCTAACCTTAACGCTGGTGGTAGCTATGGCTACAACTGGGGTCGTTCTATTGATCCAACTTCTAATCAGTTTATAACGGCTAGGATTCAGTCTACTAATGCAAATGCAAATGCCCAAGTTACCTTGTTCAATGGGTTTTTGTTGAGGAACTCGATAACTCAAAATAAATTGGCTTTTGAAGCTAGTCAAAATGATTTAGAAAAATCTAAGAATGATATAACGCAAAACGTCATTTTATTCTATATGAATGTAATTTTCAATCAGGAGTTGTTGAATAATTCCAGATTACAACTTGCCTCTTCTGATGAGCAGCTGAATACAGCAAAAATTCAAGAAGAACAAGGAGCTATTGCAATGAGTAGTCTATATAACGTGATGGCACAACGCGCCACGAATGATGTCAATGTAATCAATCAAGAGAATCAGTTTAATCTATCTGTTCTTCAACTTAAGCAACTTTTGCAGATTCCAGCTTCGGAATCTTTTGATGTGGTCTTGCCTCAAATTGATCTTGAAGATGGGATCGTAACAGAGCCTGCATCAGTCGAAGAGATTTATAGTATTTCAGTTCAGTCCATGCCAGAAATTAGAAGCACTGATCTTGGTGTTCAAAGCGCAGACTATAGTTTGAAGGCTTCTAAAGGAAATTATTACCCAACTATCACGGCTAGCGCTGGATTATCCACAAACTATTCTGACGCTAGAGATGGTAGAAGGTTTGTCTCAGATGGTGGAGACCCAATATTATTAGAAACTAATCCAGAGATTGGATTCGTGAGTGGCACGAATGCTTCTGTATTTTCCAACAATCCATCATTTGCACCGAGCGGTGAATTTGCAGATAGTTATGGATTGAATGATCAGTTCGGTGATAACTTAAGTAAGTTCTTAAGCTTTGGGCTTTCTATTCCAATTTTCAATCGCTACCAAGCGAAAGCAGGAGTACAGAGAGCTTTGATTCAAAAAAAGCAAGCTGAAATAAGTGCTAAGGAAACTAGAAATACACTAAGACAAGCCATAGAAACTTCTCATAACGATGCTTTGGCTGCAGCTAGAACTTATAATGCTTCTCTAACCCAAGTTAAGGCGACCGAAGAGGCTTATAGAATAGCTCAAAAAAGAAGAAACCAAAGAGCGATAAGTGATGTTGATTTTTTATTAGCTGAGAATAATTTCTTTCAAGCAAACTCAGATCTACTTAGGGCGAAATACGATTACATATTTAAACTCAAAATAATAGACTTTTACCAAGGCAACACTTTAGACTTTTAAAATAATGGCTAAGAAAAAGAAGAAATCGAACAAACTCATATACATCCTCATAGGAGCAGTCGTATTACTCATCATCGTAGCGATGGTAGGGAAATCAAAGGGCTGGATAGGAAAGAAGAAACAATTAGAGGTAGAACTTGGTGAAGCCAAGAATGGAACCATCATAGAGAAGGTAAGTGCTTCAGGAGCAATCCAACCAATAGTAGAAGTGAAGTTGAGTCCTGATGTATCTGGTGAGATCATTAAGTTAACAGTGGAAGAAGGCGATGCCGTTACTGCTGATCAGTTACTAGTAAAGATCAGACCAGATAATTTGTTGAATGCCAAAGAAAGAGCAGAAGCTTCTTTGAATCAACAAAGAGCGAACCTAGCATCTTCTAGAGCTTCATTGAGCCGAGCTGAAGCTTCATTACTTCGAGCTAAGCAGGACTTTGACCGACAAATGAAATTAAGAGAAGAAGGTGTAATCTCTGATGCCGATATGGAGCTTTCACAACAAAACTATGACATCGCAAAGAGTGATAAGAGTTCAGCAGAACAGACTGTAGTTGCTGCTCAATATATTGTGAGAAGTAGTTCAGCTTCTTTGGAAGAGGCGAAAGAAAATGTGAGGCTTACCAGTGTGAAGGCACCTATCGATGGTATTGTTTCTAAGTTGGTCGTAAAGAAAGGCGAAAGAGTGGTAGGTACGCAAACGATGACCGGTACGGAGATGCTTCGTATAGCTGATCTCAATAACATGGAAGTACGAGTGGCTGTCAATGAGAACGACATCATTAGAATCACTTTAGGTGATACAGCGATCATCGATGTTGATTCATATGCTTATCTAGAGAAGAAATTTAAAGGTATTGTTACTGCCATCGCCAATACAGCTAACGATAAAGCTTCTGCTGATGCAATCACAGAATTTGAGGTGAAGATCAAGATTCTCAACTCTTCATTTGCCGATCTACAGAAGGAAGGTAATAAATTTCCATTCAGACCGGGAATGACTGCTAGTGTAGATATTGTCACTGAGCAAAGGGATAATATTTTAATCATTCCATTGTCATCGGTAACGACTAGAGATCCTAATAAAAAAGGAAAGAAAGACGATGAAAATAAGGGGCGTGGTGATGACAAGAAGTCTGAAAAGAAAGTCAATAAGGATGACTTAAAAGAGGTTGTGTTTATTCATGAGAATGGCATTGCCAAAATGGTCGTAGTGAAAACTGGAATCAGTGACTATGAAAACATCCAAATTATCAGTGGAGTAGAAGTTGGTGCTGAGATCGTAGTAGGTCCATTTCTAGCCATATCGAAGAGACTGAAAGGCGATGATGATATCACCTTCAAAGATGATAGTGAAGAAGAGAATGAGGAAGAAGAGGAAGAGAAGGAAGATTAATTTCTGATAACATCTAAAACCAAAAACCCTGATTAGCTTAAAGCTAGTCAGGGTTTTTTTGTGGATTAGGGTAGGTGGATTTTTGTGTTTTACTGATGAAAATTATGAGTTCTAAAATCTAAACTAATTTTTCCTTAAAGAAATCGATCGTACGTTGCCAAGCGAGTTTAGCTGCTTTTTCATCATATCTAGGAGTTGTGTCATTATGAAATCCATGATTAACCGCTGGGTACACATGAGCAGTATATTCTTTATTATTAGCTTTTAATGCTTCTTCATAAGCTGGCCAACCTTCATTTACTCTTTTGTCAAGTCCTGCAAACTGAAGTAATAGAGGCGCCTTGATATTTGGCACATCTTCAGCAGTTGGTTGTCCACCATAGAATGGCACAGAAGCTTTTAAGTCTGGTAGACGAACTGCCATTTTATTAGAGATAGATCCACCGAAGCAGAATCCTACTACACCTACATTGCCAGTACACTCATTGTGTACTTTCAAGTAATCGTATGCTGCTATGAAATCTTCTAGCATTTCATCTCGGTCCCGTTTACGTTGCATCTCTCGACCTTCATCATCTGTGCCTGGATATCCACCCAGCGGGTAGAGTGCGTCAGGTGCGAAGGCTACAAACCCTTCTAAAGCTGCTCTTCTTGCAACATCCTCGATATGTGGGTTGAGTCCTCTGTTTTCATGAACAACAATGACTCCTGGAGATTTGGTTGAGATGTCCTTTAGTCTTGTAAGTAAACCACGCATTTTTCCTGCACCATTTGGAGAATCATATTCTATATACTCCGATATCAATCGGGGATCACTTGGCTTGACTTGCTGTTTTTCTACATAATTTGGTAGTAGAAATGACATTAAGGAAGTGACCGTAAGTCCTCCGATAGCATAAGCTGAAAGCTTATGTACAAATTTTCTTCGGTCTATTTTACTATGAATATAGCTATCTAGTAAATCATAGACATCTTGATTGATGTCTTCTTTTTTGATTTCCTTCATGTTTTATTTGATTTGATGATGATTACAATTTACTAAATAATATTAAATAGGCATATCAGTAGAAAGTACTTAAATTATGCTGACCAAAGCAATTCAATTTATATGAAAAATCTAATACTACTCGCAACTCTTTCGTTATCTCTATCCGCTACAGCTCAAAATCTAACTGGAACAGAGTTACTTGATAAAACTATTGCCTACCATGATCCAAATGGAAATTGGGCAACCCTGGGTGCTAAAATTACTTTCGCGGAGGACGAGCGCAATGGGAAAATGATCAAACAGATCATAGAGTTTAGAAATGGGGGAAATTACTTTCAAGGATATCGTAGTGATGGTGAGCATGAAACTGTACAAATACTAGATGGAGATTCGTGTACTTTGACCTTGGATGGCAGCAGTGATTTCACAGATGAAGAAAGGGAAAAACATAGACTTAATCCTGATCGCGCTAAGATGATGCGCAACTATTATGTATATCTTTATGGACTACCAATGAAGCTCAAAGATGATGGAACTCAAATTGATAATGAAGTAAAGCAGGTCGAGTTCATGGGTAAGGATTATCTCAAGCTGAAGGTGACTTACGATGCTGTTGTAGGTAAGGATATTTGGTACTTCTATATCCATCCTGATACTTATGAGATGTCAGCCTATCAATTCTTTCATGACGAGTCAAAGAATGACGGAGAATATATTACGCTTGAAGGAATGGTCGAAGTTGAGGGAATCAAAATCCCCAAGCTCCGAACATGGTATACTAACAAAGAAGATAAACTTCTCGGGGTTGATGATATTGCTAAAATTGAAGCGCTTTAATCGAATGAGTTATTTTATTAATACTAAGTTTTTCATTAATGTAGACTGAGTTTATTCAGCTAGGCCAATCAGATTACTCGGCAGAAGAATCTCAAACTAAAGAAATTATTTACTATTGCTTGTCAACATACTTTTTTAAAAGCCCACTCAATTTCTGCTGAATCTTGTTTTGCATAAAAGAAGACCATCCCAGTAGATAACCGGAGGCTCCTAAAGCCTGTTGTGTCCACTTCCACATATCAAAAGTATCTGTATGAGTAATAATTTTGCCTTCAGAGATAGTCAATTGTGCTGAAACGTGGTTGACTACTTTTCTCTTTTTAGGTCCATAAATATAAGATGCGATCCATTGCGCAGTACCACCATCGGCAGTTTCTTGCACATCTGAGTAGGTGATCTCAGTAGTTGCTTCTCTTCTAGAAAGAAGCATACGCCACATGTTTTTAGCCGTTTCACCTTTCAACGTTCCGAAGGCTGGGTCTTCAAAGACGATATCATCATGATAGCATTCGATCATGCTTTCGATATTCCCTTTGGCAAATGAATCATAGAATTTAGTAATCAGTTCTGTATTAGTCATATGTCGATTGTTAAACCATGGTTAGTTAATGTTTGAATCACTCATCTCCAGCATCGTACGCTGTCACCTTATATTCGTGTTTGAATTTCTTCCATACCGATAGCAATCCTTGATATTTTTCAGGGTGGTTTTCTTTGACATCAGTGCTTTCTGATGGATCGGTCGCAATATTGTAGAGACCAAATTTAGACTCTTCCCAGCCCATTCCTGTATTGATGAGTTTCCATTCTCCTTTACGAACCAGTACATGATGATGATGCTCCATCGTCCAGGCATCATCTTCACCGTGTATTTCGTTGACCTCTCCTCTTATCAATGGTAAGATAGACTTTCCTTGTAGTGGATAAATGTCATTACCTAGGTGTTTTTTAGGGAATGGAGCCTGTGCTAGTTCATAGAATGTAGGTGCGATATCCGTGAGTGTAGCAAAGCTTTTATTGATGCTGCCAGCCGACTGAGTAGATGGATCACGGATAATCATCGGGACGCGGATACCACCTTCAAAAGTGTATTGCTTGTAAAATCTAAACGGAGCTGAGCCAGCTTCAGCCCAACCTGGTCCGTATGATACAAATGAGGAGGCTTTTCCCATATTGTCATAGCCATTGTCATAGTTTGCTTGCAAGAATTCTTTGAAGGGACCAATGCTATAAAAGTCTCGATAGGCAGCGCCATTGTCACTCATAAAGATAATTACCGTATTGTCATATTCACCGATACCTTTCAAATGCGCAATTATTCGTCCAACATTCACGTCTAAGTTTTCAAGCATGCCAGCATATAAGGCCATTTTACGTGTTTCTATTTTTTGTTCCTCTGAAGATAAAGAATCCCAAGGTGTGATGCCTGGATGTAGCGGAGGCATTGGATGATCTTGAGAAATAATGCCTTTGGCTTTTAGGGCTGCTAACCTTCTAATGCGCAAGGACTCATACCCATCAACATAGTCAGCCTCGTACTTTGTCCAATAGGCACTATCCACTTGTAGGGGCCAATGAGGAGAAGTATATGCCCCCAAGGCAAAGAAAGGCTTATTCTCTTTATTACTTTCGCTGATGAAATCGATCAAATAGTCAGTGTATAGATCAGTCGAGTAGGCGTCTTTTGGCCACTCGATTTCCTGTCCATTGAGTGAATATATAGAAGGTAAGTCTGTAGATTCAAATCCAATATTGTTATAGTGATTGCCGCCACCTTGATGAAGAATGAATGATCTCTGAAATCCTTTACTTTGAGCAAGTTGATCTTCTTTACCACCGAGATGCCACTTACCAACCATAGAGGTATGGTAACCGTGATCACTTAACACCTGAGGTATGGTAATGACCCTATCACTGAGGAATCCTTCATAACCCCACTGATCTCCAGTTCGGTTGAATTGTGAACCCATACCTGCCATATGATTATCAGCTCCAGTGAGTAGCGAAGCTCTGGTGGGAGCACAACTAGGAGCAGAATAGAAGTTGGTGAAACGTACGCCTTCAGCAGCCAGTTGGTCGATGTTTGGCGTAAGAATATCACTGCCAAAGCAACCTAGGTCTGCATAGCCCATGTCATCTGCCACGATGAGTAGTATATTAGGCTTTGATTTAGAAGTTTGTTTTTCGTTAGACTCCTGACAAGAGGTGATGTATAGTAAGAGTATAGTAGAAATTAATATTCTCATTAGTCATTGTTAAGATGACCAATATAATCAATTCTTATTTCAACGTTGTGATAGTAAATTTCATGTATAATATTATCGCTTAGGCGGTTAGTCTTCTAATTAGAAATAGAAAGCAATACTAGAAGCTTCGATCAGCAAAAAAAACAGAACAAATGGACATTGATAGTGATTTTTTTCAGATGCTTATTTCCTTTATTAAAATTAATTCTTTCCTAATATTGAACCTGCCCATAGTTCAGGTGTATGACCTTTTGACTTCCGGAAGAAGACATCATTAATCGAAACGACAATGAAAAAGATAATCATCATACTTATACTAGGCATTGGCTATCAAGCGAATGCAATCAACCGACCAGAAACCATCCCTTCGAAACTTACCGAAGTAAAGGCCAGCAGTTGGTACAAAGAAAAATTCAGATCTTGGAAGACCTATCTTGAAGAGCATCCAGATGATAAGCCTGGTTGGGTCGAATACTTCAAGGCGGGTCATTACAGCGGTATGTCCAACCAAGAGTTGACGATCTTGTCAGATGACATCAGTACACGATTCGAAGCAAGTCCGGAAGCTTATCTGGTCAAGGCCAAGCTCCAAGGCTGGTCTAGCCAAGGAGTAGAGAACCTATCCAAAGCGCTGAAAGTGGTAGATAAGAAATTGTTACTGCCAGAACGCATCATGATGGCTGAAGTCATAGGGACAGACCGTAGGACGCTGACACAATCGCTTTACGAGGCAAATGTGGTTTACCCGAGCTTACTCAACTACTCATACAATGTGTTGATGTCAGTAGGGGAGAACGGTGTGTTATTCACCGAAGGAGAGAATACTACGATTCCATTATGGATTTTACAGGATGTTATGAAAGTGCGAGAAGATGTAAAAGTCCTTAATCTTGACTTATTGTCTAATGCAGACTATCAAAGTGCTAAGTTCGATAAGATCGGACTCATTAGTGAAAATAGTGATTTGGCTTCTTTACCATTGTTGAACCCTGAGACTAACTTCTTCTATGCGCTAACAATGCCGAGAAAGAGTCTCGAGCAGGTCGAAAATAGACTATATGTTGTAGGACTCACTTCACAGCTGAGCGAGAAGAAGATCGACAACTATACTGTGATTAAGGAAAATATTGAAAAGAGATTTTTATTGGACTACTTATCAGTGGATTTCAATGGAGAGCCTAAGACTGCCACAGGCAGGACGCTAGAGCCAAATTACATTGTGCCATTTATGCTATTGAAACAATACTATGAGAAGATTGAAGATGCTGAAAGTGCCAAAGCATGGAAAGAAAATATACTTACGATTGCTGACAGATCACAGATGAAAGCGCGCGTGGAGATGCTACTGAAGTCAGATGTGAATATGTCCACCAACTTCGTAAAGACAACTTTGGACATCAAGAAAATCGACAAACGCATGACAAAGGTCAAGGACAATGTTTATGCAAATAGTATGGAATTGACCAATAAAGAATATGAATTCTTTTTGAAATATCTTAAAACTAACGGTTACGATGATCTGTATCAAACAGCTGAATTTGATCTTTCGAAGTATGAAGGTATGCCGCTAGCGATGATGAAAGCATATCACTACAGCTACAATAAATCTGAGAAAGGAAAACCACTCTTTTCAAACTTCCCAGCCATGGAAATGACTTATGATGCTGCAAAAATCTACTGTGAGTGGTTGACCACACAATATAACGTACAAGATGATCGTAAATTCAAGAAAGTGAAATTCAGACTTCCTACAAGAAAAGAATGGACAATGGCAGCTTTAGGATATGTGGATTTCCAGACTTGGGAGTTCGAAGATAACATCGTGAAGGCTCGACCTGACGGAGATGGTAAGCCAAGACTTTTCGAAGAGTACCGCATCGGAGATTATGATAGTGTAAGCTATCCTTGGTATCACTCAGATTGGTTCAAGCATCGCAATGCGATAGTCAATGATAGTGGCTGCCCATTGGCCAATATCAATATGCCAGAAAAACCATTTTGCAAGGGTAAGTTGAAAGGAGATGGATTTATCATGACATCACCAGTAGGGACTTATTTCTCTGGAGATATGGGACTCTTTGATGTGATCGGTAATGTAGCAGAGATGACCGATGAGAAAGGTAAAGCAATGGGAGGCAGCTGGGATCATGTCAAGGGTGAGTCAACTATCACCAGTATTAATGAATATCAGGGTGCAGATACGAGAGTAGGGTTCAGAGTTTTTATGGATGTTATAGAAGAGTAGTTGGGCCTATTCACCAACTATAGTAACAAAACTGACGAACAGTTGATGATCCTCATCCAAGATGGGGATCATCGTGCGTTCGAAAGTCTATATGAACGATATGCCAACAGGCTCAATGGTTTTTTTCGAAAGATGTTGTGGTCTGATCAAGAGATGGCAGAAGACAATGTACATGACCTGTTTACTCGTATCATTAATCGGCCTGAGTTATATAAGCAGGGCTATGATGTGAAGCCTTGGTTATTTCGAATAGCTTCCAATATGTGTAAGAATGCCTATCGCAAGCGTGGATTCGAAGATGCTTATCGTCAACAGCTTGAAGAATATCAAATTACGATCCCAAGTGTAGAACGAAAGATAGATGAGGAGATTCAGACTGAAATGCTGCATAAGGCACTCGATCAATTGGATGAAGATCGGAGGACAATTTTCTTACTAAGATATCAGCAGGATTTATCATTGAAAGAGATTGCCACAATCTTTGACTTACCAGAAGGTACGATCAAGTCAAGGATATTTTACATAAAGAAGCTCTTGGCGGGAGTAATTGAAGATGATGAAAATGTATTGAAAGATGGAAAGTAGAGATTTTGACAAACTAGATGGACTGATCCGAGTGAAGAACTATGAGGCTTTGTCAGTTGAAGAAAGAATATTTGTGTCCGGTCAATTAGGAGGGGAACAGGCTTTTACAAACTTAAGATCACTGGTGTTAGAAGCTCAACAATCCGAATCGCTTTTAGTTACTTCTTCTGTCAAGGCTGATTTGGTAAAGCAATTCAAAGGCAAACATCAAAAGACTTCATTCGTCTGGTTGGGTTATAGAATGCCAGCCTATGCACAGGCACTTTTGTTAATCTTTGTCATAGTATCTGTTTGGTTTTTGAAACCCACAGAACAAGTGATTATAGACCGTGCCGTTACTGTGCAGCTTCCCGGAAAGACTGACACATTGATGATTCAGTTGCCAGCTGATACAGTGTTTATTGAAAAACGCATCAGGGTAGAGGTTCCAGTTTACATTACGAAGACTGAAGCGGATGTGAAAGATTCACCAGAGGTCATAAAAGGCAGTTCTTTAAGTGATCAGCAAGGACTTAGAGATTTATTGGTGAGTGGAAAGTGAAACTTATCATGTTCAATTTAAACCCACGGTATAGGTTCATGCCCTGTTGCCTTATTGATTTTGGTATTTATTAGATTTCAAGGTAAATGCCACAATCTTTCCTGATTATAACTCCCACTAAAATTCAGTAAATAAGCCCACTGACAAACTATCCGTAACATAAATTTCAGACAATAAGATATTGCCATGTTTATAGTAATTCTCCAGCTAAATGTTCTGATTTAGACTTCTATGAAAACTATTTGGACAAGTATTTTAATTAGCTGCTCTCTTACAAATCCAGCTAAAAATAGATGTGAAATTCAGAGTGAAACGTGGAATGTAAAGAGTAAGCATTATTAAAACAATGTCCCTACAGAGAAAGAAAAATCTTCAATTAATAATAGCCCACTTTGTTTTTGAGTAGGGTGAAATTTTTTGTGTTCTGCCTGAATGAAAAACGAAAAATTCGAATTGTATTTAAATATCATCCCTGCTCCAACGGATAAGCCAATTTGAGAATTACTAATCGTAGAAGACTCTGTTAAACTTATCGAATTATCACTCACTAAAGTACTGGAGCCTTTTATTTGTGTTGAATAAACTGCTCCTGCTTCAATAAACGGAGACATTTTTAAGTTTAAAAATGTATATCTAAAAGCAATGGGTAAATTGAGTCTAGTCTGGTCAACGTCCAAATTATGCAAATTCAGAATGTTTAGTTGTAAATTGTATGAAGTGAAGGCCTCAGAGTACTTATATTGGTTAAAACCTAGCCCTATCAAAAAAGAAAAATTAGTGGTGCTCAGTGGCACGTTTACATAGGCACTAATTGATCTTGCGAAAAAATAGTCATAAGCTGGAATACTGAGTTGTTGGTGTCTTTTTTGAGATGATAATTTATTCAATGAAGAAGAAATTTTAAATCCATATCTAAGCCTTGGAAGATAACCTTTTTTACACAACTCATTGTTTGTAAATAGTTTGCGTAGTTTATTCTTGGATAAAGTAACATTTTCTATACTTGTCCAAGAATCATCACAATTTTTTAAATATTTAGATAAAAATCTCTTATAATCACTTTTGTCTTTTGGAATTGCTTTTAAGGGAATAATGTCATTTGGAGTAATGTAGAATGAATGTGCAACATCTTTATTCTTGAGGTAATATATATTGATTGCTCCTTTAAATATGCGTTCAAAAAAGTAAAGTGAACTATCAATATTAGTTTTAATTTTGAAAGATCTGAACACGGAGCCATCTGTAAATCCATATTCAGTAATGTCATTTGGGAAATGCATAACCGTGGCTCCTTTTTTTTTCTCAATTATATGTAATGCATTGTCACTTGGAGTTCCTTTAATGAGGTTTAATCCTGAAGAAATTTTATTATTTTTTACAATATAATTTTTTTGAGAAAATGCTAAATTATTAATTAAAACAAACGTAAACACGAATGTTAAGGCATTTATAGCAAGTGAATTATTTATGTTTGACATAGATGTTGTTAACAATACAAAATTAGCAGTTTTACTTACATTTTAGATTTTTTCATTGACAGTAGACATGCCTTCTAGCCTAAAAACTCTTTTTAGTCTCTCCCGAACATAAGCTAAGCACCATCTTCCAAGTATTAGATTTTGATCCGCTGAGTATACAAATTTTCTCAGGAACTAGCTTGTTGAAAAGTTGTTATGAGGATAATCAATACTTATTTCCAGCTATCGATAAATGAATGTATCAGCCACCTAGGAGTCTCATCGCTATATAATTAATCATGAAAGTGGATGCATTTAGTAATCTAGTACAAAACTAAACCATGCTGTATTGTTAATACTATTTCAATTTTCACTAAAACTCAGTAAATAAGTCCACTGACATACTATCCATAACATTAATCTCAGATAGTTTTCCTCGACCTCTTCCTCCAGACAACAAGATATTACCATACTTATTGTAATCGTCCCAAGGAGTGATGAAGTTTGGAACAGTCACCGTATCATTTCTATAAAATGCCCATTGGGTGACGAGACTTGATTTCTTATCTATCCAAACCTTGTAAATATTCTCTGGCGTATCACCTACACTTTCAAATGATAGTTGTAACACTTCTGATAATTCCCCAACGGCAGTGGTATCTTCTTTTAGCTGTTTTAGAGTCACACCAGAATCTTTCAATTTATAAGGCATCACTAGCCAATACGCATCATTGATCCACATGCTTTTCCCTCGGCCGAGGAAATAATCTAGTGAATCTACGTTGGTGTATTCAGCACTGTCTCTGTATACTTTCCCTGTGAGATCATTGATGTTAACCAATATTTTTAAGTCTGAATTGAGTGACTCTACTCTCACATCTCCCGTCCACTTGTCCCACCATAGTTTACGAGAGTTGAAAAACTGCCAAGATATATAACGTGTGTCATTCCAAGCTTTTCGTCCACCCATGGCTGCCATTACCTGATCTGCAATATCTATGGCTGACTGGTCCGATGCTTCGAGGTTGAAGCCTTCTGCCGCTGGATTTTCAGTTTGAGTGGTAGCTACGACTTCAGTTGGTTTTTCTTTAGTCTGACAAGCCAAACATGTTATTAGGATAAGTAAGTAAAGTATGTTTTTCATAGGTTGGTTATTTTATGATTATTTTGATAGGAGTTCATAAAACTCGGTCAATGGCGCGAGTCTCTATTACTGCTACAACATTACCAAAGTATCGGTTTTGCTTAGTAATTTCAATCAATTAATATATTATCGTTATTATTTATTCTTTTGGTATTGGATTAATTACCCCATCATTATTATTGAAAATGCAATAGACAGGCTCAATTTGATCATTAGTACCGTTATAAAAATGAAGATTAATATTAGAATTTATTGTCACTTTGATTAGACGGAAGATATTGATTATTGCTCGACCATTTTAATAGCATTACTTTTTTATATTGCGCCTTATTTAGGCTTTAATCATGTTAAAATCAACTCTGGCATTAGCGGCATACGTTGTTGTATTTTGCTATCATATACTTTTAATAAAATGATAGTAAAGCTCACCAATAATCAAATCAGAATTTGCAAAATCCAGTGATGCCCTCTATGCCAAAAATTAAAGTACTTGTAATGATTTTTTTGACTTGCGCTCTCATTTTACAAATGAAAGCAGCTAATTGCCAAGAATCTGTTTTCAGCCACGATGATGTTGACACTACTCTAGTAATTCGGCTTTATGATTCTACAAGGTTATTGATAAACTCTAGTCCAGACACAGCAAGGTTATTATCTATAAAGGCACTTAAATATAGTCGCGAATTGCATTTTTCATCTGGTATAGCCATGGGTTATAATTACCTAGGTATATTGGCACACCAGAAAGGCCTTTTTGATAGTACTGAGTATTATTTCAGCTCTTCATTAAGGGAGTGGGAAGCATTAGATAACCAAAAACAAGTTTCGAATCTACTTGGGAATCTAAGTGTAGTCTTTGCGGATCAAGGTAGACTAACAGATGCCATTATTTACAATATGCGATCTATCAAACTGAAACTAGAATTCAGAGACACCATTCCGCTTGCCAACGGATATAATAGCCTCAGCAAAATCTATCAAGATATTGGAAATCTAAAAGAGGCACTTTACTTTCAATACAAATCATTAAGGCTTAGAGAAGCTGTTAATGACCGTATGAGATTATCTAGTTGTTATGGCAATTTGGGAGCTATTTATAACTTAACGGGTGATCTTGATTCTGCCTATTACTTTGCCCACAAAGCTTTGGTATTACAAACCCGACATAACAATAAATTGGGGTTGGCTAACTCTTATGGTGTATTAGGTGAATTTCACTACCTAAGTAACTCACTTGACTCTGCCATGAATTATGTGGATCAGAGTATGGCCTTATCAGAGCAGCTCGGTCTTGCAACTTTGTCAGAAGAAATGATTGTGCTACAGGCTAGAATATTTATTGCGCAAAACAAGTTGGATGCTGCACTTCAAAATTTATTGCCTAAAGAAAAATATTTAAACACTAGTTTGAGTATATCAGTCCTAAAGATTTTGGCTCAAACCTATCAGAAGAAAGCGCAATACAAAGTGTCTAACCACTATTATGACCTCTTCACTATGAGGAATGATTCAATTCAACAGTTGAGTATAAACAATAAAATAGCGGGTTTATCAGCTAAGTATTCCTATGATCTGAGAGAGTTGGAACTTAAGAATGAGCAAAGTTTAAAACAAGCTGATCTTGAATTGCAAATCGAACAAAAGCAATTGGCTCAATGGAGATTAATTTTTGTTTTAATCTTTATTGGGATCATTCTACTCATTACTTTGGGGTATTTCCTATCCTCAAAAAAGAAGAACCAAGTCTTAGAGAGTCAGCGCCAAGAAATAGAAGTACTTAACGCAAAACAAAATGAAATCATTCAAATGCGTACGACTGAACTACTCTCTTCCAAAGATATTATTTCAAGGTATGCCTTTCTCAATTCTCATGAATTGAGAGGACCACTGGCAAGAATTTTGGGTATGATCCATTTATCTGATAGTGAAGCTATGGATCAAGAAACCTTCATCAAATTACTAAAGACGAGTGCAACTGAATTAGATGAAGCTGTCAGAAAAATTGGTAAGGAGTTGAATGAAAACTCATAATAACCACTGCAGTTTCAATTCACCTCTATTCACTTAATTATCCCTTCCTTTTCGCACCTCTTACAGCTTCAGCAGTCCATGGATCATCTGGCCAAGCATGTTTGGGATACCTTCTTTTGAGGTCTTTTTTGACTTCGAAGTAGGCATCATTCCAGAAGCTTCGCAGGTCACCTGTGATCTGGACGAGTTTGAAGCCTGGTAGTTGTAATACCCCTCTCGCTCATAGTCACTCAAGCATGACTCTGGTGGGAACCAACAATCACTCCCCAATCAGCACAAATGCACCCCAATAATAAGGATGGTCATATTTGGTTTTTAGTTGGGTTTGGGCCAGATCAAAAGCGGCTCGCTTACTCATGCCTCCCAACCAGTTTTCATAGAAACTCACCATCAACTCCTGAGTGGTTTGGTCATTTACTTTCCAAAGCGACATCAGGATAGTACGTGCTCCTGCTAGTTTGAAAGCACGCTGCAAGCCGTACACGCCTTCTCCATTACGGATTTCACCAAGACCTGTCTCGCAGGCTGAGAGCACCACCAGATCAGTATTGTCAATATTAAGGTTTAGTGCCTCAAAGGCGGTAAGGATGCCATCCTCTTTTCCTGTTTGCACATTTCCCCTCAAGTCAGCTTTGTTCTCTAATGTTTCAGCTGCTCCGCTCAATAGTAAGCCCGATCGGTAGAGTGGATTATTGTTGTATTTGATTTCACCTTTTACATCTTCTTCGAAAAAACCATGCGTGGCGATGTGCAATACATTTGGCTTGAGCATGGTTTTCAAGGTCTCCTCTGTAGCAGCTGCATTAATCAAGGTGGTTTCTCGCCATTGGTTGGCTTTGAGTAATGCCTGAATTTGTTGCACTTCCTTTTCTGTTCCCGGTAGTGGCGCAAGGCCTGACCCTCGCTCTACGTTATCTAATACATTACTGAAATCTGCGCTGCGCTCTTGTGCACCATCACTTACTGCTCCCCCAAAGTCAGGATTACCTATCAGCAGCCCTAGCTTTTGAGGTAGTGCTGCTTCCTTCTCGGCAAGCAGGTCCCTGCCACTCGTGACCAATTCCAACTTTATTTCATCCCTCAGGTAATCACCTGTTTCGGAATTGTATAAGGTTTTCATATTGACAGAATTGAATACCCCATCAGGAGAAAAGTAAACCTTCTCCATTTTCTTCAACTTACGCTGCAACGGCTCCCAGAAATTTTTATACGACTCTTCATCTGCTAGTTGGAATTGAATGCTCTTGCGATAAACAGAAATGGCTTTATCCTCCAGGTAATTACCATCTCCAAAGAAAACTACCTCAGGATACTCCGTGGTTTTAGCGGTGATAATAAAAGCAGCATATCTCACGGTATCGGTAAATTCCTGTCGTCTATAGTCATAGGTGCGGAATCGTACCACCTCTACTGCCGCTTCTTTCTTCCCTAGCTTGGCTTGGACATCTTGCCAAGTCTGTAGCTTGTTTACACCTGCATAAAAACCTGAAAGTTGGGTGAGCTGTTCGTCTTTGGTTTCTAATACTTGTTTGAGGCTGTCTCGTTTCACACCTCGCTGCAGGAGCAATGCTGCATCAGAAAGTGAAGCGGTCTGTCCGAGTAGCTGTTTGAGTGCCTGCACCTCATCGTATAGCGCGATCAGTTGGCGATCACCACTGGACAATATTCTTTTCTTGACTTGATTGGTGGTATTCAGTAGCAGCGCCTTGTAGCGTAGTTGTAGATTATAAGTAGTGGCAAGCAATTCGGGATGGTCGCTGTATTCACGAAAAGAGAGTTCGGCATATTGTTCGAAATGGTTCTTAACTGTTTTATAAAAAGCTTCACGCTCTGATTCTCCTAGGTAATCAAAGTATTCTTGCAAATAATTTTGACGAAATTCAAGATTGGCGGCAAACAAAGGAAGGGCAGTTTCTTTCTGTCCTTGCGTATAGTAGAAGGTTGCCATGGCACGTTTCGATCCTGCTACACTCACACTGTTTATTCCAAATATTGTCTGACTGATCTTATGATCTAGTTGATAATAGGACAATACGGTTTCAGGCAATGTATCCATGGCCTGGTAGAGTTTTGCTATTGCATAGAGACTTACTGCATAATTAGGATGATTCTCACCCAATTGTTCCTTTCTTATTTTTAAGGACTGATGGTAAAGCGGCTCGGCTTCTGCATAGCGACACATTTCATGGTAGAGAAATGCCAGATTGCTGAGACTTGAGGCATAATCAGGATGATTTTCACCCAATTGTTCCTTCATTATTTTTAAGGACTGATGGTAAAGCGATTCAACTTCTGCATAGCGACCCATATGCTCATAGAGAATTGCAAGGTTGTTGAGAACTGTGGCATAGCTAGGATGATTCTCACCCAATTGTTCCTTCCTTATTTTTAAGGACTGATGGTACAGCGGCTCGGCTTCTGCATAGCGACCCATAGACTCGTAGAGCAATGCTAGGTTGTTGAGACTTATGGCATAGGAAGGATGATTTTCACCCAATTGTTCCTTTCTTATTTTTAAGGACTGCAGGTTAAGCCGCTCGGCTTCTGCATAGCGACCCATATTAGAGTAGAGCAATGCCAGGTTGTTGAGACTATATGCATAGGAAGGATGATTCTCACCCAATTGTTCCTTTCTTATTTTTATGGACTGCAGGTAAAGCGGATCGGCTTCTGCATAGCGACCCATAGCATTGTAGAGCCATCCCAGGTTGCTGAGAATTGTTGCATAGTCAAGATGATTAGGAATGTTGTTTTTGTGTTCTGCCACTACTTTTTCTAATAGGAGTATCGATTTTTGAAAATTCTCAATTCCATCTTCAAAAAAACTAATGTTTTCAATATTTCCTTCTTCAGAATAGAAGGTGAGCTCACCTACAAATAATTTAGGATCCTCGGTTAAGAGTGTACCTTCCATCTGCACATGCCCACTTTTGAAGTAGTCTCCAAACTTCCCATTCGGCTTTCCTTGGTCATAGGTGATCAGTCGGTAGAATTCCGCACTGTCGGCTTGTTCAGTATCATTCCAGTCTTCATCATAGTAATACACCCAGTCTCCTGTTTTGAGTCCTTCGGAATCAACAGCATTCGGGCGAGTGGGGATGTCCTGTGCTGTAGCACATGGCGTCAAAAAGGGTAGAATAAGTATCGAGACAAGTAGAATATAAGTTTTCATGCAGTAGATGATTGCTAGTAATATTTCAAGTTAATGCAATGTGTTTTTGTGCACTTTACCATTTGTATGTTACTCCGTCAATGAGTGCATTTATAATTGAGACCGTTGCATCTTCATCACCAAGGTATGACAATACCCATTACAATTAACCAAAAAATATCAAAATAATCTAATTCTTCCTTTTCACTCCTTTCACCGCCACAGCAGTCCATGGATCATCTGGCCAAGCGTGTTTTGGATATCGTCTTTTGAGGTCTTTCTTGACTTCAAAGTAGGTATTATTCCAGAAGCTGCGGAGGTCACCTGTGATTTGTACAAGTTTGAATCCAGGTGATTGCAAGTGCATCAGTAGAGCTGTTTTACCTTGATTTATAGTGGGTGTGTCTTCCAGTCCAAAGACTTCCTGAAGCCTTACTGCAAGTATTGGGGCAGCACCATCTGCCAAGTATTCGATTTTGATTATTGATCCACTGGGCACTTCGATTTTGGTCGGGACTAGTTTGTCCAAGAGCTTTTGCTTGTCATAGTCAAGTGAATGCTGTAGTATCTCTGTTAAGTTAATTTTCTTAAGATCTTCAGGCTTCCTGACTCGATTAAGATATGGACTGAGCCATTCCATATTAGTTATAAGCAGTGATGAGGTACTTACATCTGGCCATTCATCCTGAGGATTCCATTTTCTCAGACTCAATACTCTGTTTTGCCACTGAGAAAATAATTCATCGAAGTTAAGCAATCGTTCTCCCTCAGATTTAATCGCATGAGAAATGACTCCTACCCTAAGTAATTCATCCGGGTTGGGCAATGGTTTTGATTGCAATACTATACTACCAATCCTCAAGTCTTTAGTAGCAATGAGACCACCGCCATCGGTATCCCATTTGATCACTTCTGTTTCTTTGACCAGTGGAGCTAGGTCCTTTGGGTTGAGTGGTGCCGCTAGGAAAATTTTACCCATACCTTCTCTCGCATTGATATTCGCGATGGCTAGCCATGCTTCGTGTGCGAGGTCATCTCGGTGACTCGCTGAAGCCATTTTTCCATTGGCTAATTTGAATTGCGCATTGTTGCCAGGTTGGGCATGTGCAATACGCTCTGGATAAGCATGAGCAAGGATTATACCCGTCTCGAAGGGATCAAAAAGATCGTTTTGTACTACGATGTTGAATAATTTACGATAAGAGGCTGCTACTTTTTCAATTCTTCCAAAGGGGCTTCCCTGTCCATTGTTCTTGCGGAATCTTCGAAGTGCCTCTACTCGTAAGTTGATGTCTATTCCGGCTTCTTTCGGAAGCGGGTCTCGCTCCTCCAGAATCGCAGCGGTGTCACAAGCGAGGTCGAGCATTTCATCTTCTTTTGCCTTAAGTAACATATGTGCGATGCGTGGATGGCAAGGTAGCTTATGCAGACTTTTACCATGCTCAGTGATTCGACCATTTTCAAGCGCATCGAGCTGGTGAAGAATCTCGGATGCTTGTGACAAGTGGCCTTTTGGTGGTTGACTAATCCAGGTGAGTTGTTGGATATCGATCACACCCCATTGTGCCATGTCTAGCATCAGATTGGCAAGATCTGCCTCCATAATCTCTGGTGTTCGGTGATCAGCCATTCGAGATTGGGTAGTTTTTGACCACATGCGGTAACAGACACCAGGACTGAGTCTACCAGCTCTACCTGCCCGTTGGTCTGCGGAGTCTTTGGCGATCTGTATAGTCTCTAGCTTGGTGAGCCCAGAGTTAGGGTCAAACTTAGAAGTACGAGCAAAGCCAGAATCTACAACAATGGTTACCCCTTCAATGGTCAAACTGGTTTCAGCAATGGGTGTCGCTAAAACTATTTTCCGTTTCCCATTTTTGTTGGGTAGAATAGCTGCTTGCTGTTTACTGAATGGTAATTGTCCATAAAGCGGATGTATGGCAAAGTTACCGAGCTGTTTCTTTAACATCTCTTCGCACTTTCGAATTTCTCCTTCTCCTGGTAGAAAGACCAGTGCATCACCATCATATTCATTGACAGCCTTGATAATTGTTCGGACCGCTATTTCAGGAAGCATCATCAGGTCTTGTTCTCCTGAGTAGATGATTTCTACAGGATATTGACGACCAAGACTTTCGACAACATTTGCTTTCAGCAATGTTGTGAGATTTGGTATATCCAATGTCGCTGACATCACCAGTATCCGCAGGTCTGGTCTCAGCACTTGCTGAGCCTCTCGACACAACGCCATCGCTACATCTGCATGAATGCTGCGCTCATGAAATTCATCAAATATAACCAGTCCAACTTCTTCAAGTGAATTATCACTTTGTAACATTCGGGTAAGAATGCCTTCTGTCACTACTTCTATACGCGTGTACTCGCTTACCCGACTTTCAAAGCGAATTCTGTATCCTGCCGTATGTCCAACACCTTTATCAAGCAAGAAGGACATGCGAGAAGCGATTGACTTGGCTGCCAACCTTCTGGGTTCTAGCATCAGGATTTTCTTTGCTTTAAGCCAAGGCTCTTCAAATAGTGCCAGAGGAATCAAAGTACTCTTACCTGCTCCAGGAGGAGCATGAACTATCAATGTGTTTTCACTAGATAATTTTTCTCTTACTTCTGGAATGATTTTCGTTATGGGAAGATCAAATTTGATAGGATCAAAAGGCAATTTTTCCTTGTTTAAGTTGGGTTTGTAAAGTTATATAAATGACTGGAGTAATATTTTTAATATTAGAAGAATTATTGAAAAATTGACCTGAAATTGTATTGCATGTTATGTTTTGTATTAAATTATAGCGGTGAAAAAATTGATTCTGGCATTTGTTATCTCTGTTCTATGCAGTTCTGCATACGCTAGTCTGTGGAGTTCAGAGGACATACAAGTGGAATGTGACACTTGTAGCCTAGTTCAAGATTATGAGGATACAGCATGGAAACATCGAAAACTGTATCCTGACAGCACCCTTTATTATTGCGATTTGGCCATTGAAGAATCAATTAGAACATCTGATACTTTAGGCCTGGCAAAGCTTTACAACTTCAAGGGTATAGCCTATCACTATAAAGGGGATAATGTTGGATCATATGATTATTACTTATTAGCCTACAATTATGCCATTTCGCATAGTGATACCCTACAGATGGGACATGCTATGAACAACTTAGGCAGATTTTATTCAAGTCAAGGAAATTATACGGAAGCATTTGATTATTGTAATAGGGCACTTGATTTATTTAGAGATCTAAATGACTTAGACGGAATTGCCTATTCTCAAAAAAGAATCAGTGAAATGTATTTGGCACAAGGATATCTTCAAGAGGCATTGAAAATTACTCGTGAATCGTTACAGATTCGCTTGGATCATTTTCGTGACGCTAGGCAGGCACATGCGCACATAGATTTGGCAAGAATATTTGCACTATTAGATATTTCAGATTCTGCATTCTATCATTATCAGCTTGCCAAAGAAAAAGGGGTAGCTGCAAATGATATTGTAGCCATGACCAATACTGAATTGGGACTTTCAGAACTAGAGATCCAATTGACGAACTATAGAAAGGGATTGACTTATGCCGTGAATGCTGATGAATTGGCCAAGAGCTACGACAATCAAGACCTGAAAAATAGGGTGAGCATTCAATATGGAATAGCATTATATCTTAACTCAAAGATAAATGAGTCTGAAGAGGAATTCATGAATGTTCTTCAACATTCAAAAGCGTCTAATCAACTGGAACTACAGAAACAAGCACACTTGTTTTTATCTAAGATCTATTTGAAAAGAAATGATGGATTTAAGGCATATAATCATCGCGTTCAATATGGTGAGATCAATGATCAGTTAAGTCAATCCGAGGCCAGAAGGGCGATTGATAGTTTGTTGTTTATTGTTGAGTTAGATAGGAGAAAGGGAGATAATGTACTTTTAAAAGCAACGCAAGAAGCGAATGAAGCTGTATTGGCTGAAAGTAAAATTCGTAATATTCTACTATCTGTAGTATTGGTTGCCGTGATATTATTTGCCTACATATTATGGACCAATGGTAGAAGAACAAAACAACTAAACTTAGATCTAACTGATAAAAATAGCAGGATCAACGATCAGCAAAAAGAGATTTCTTTACAAAATAATCGACTTAAGGAGCGCAACCTCTTACTGAAAGAGGCAAATACCGAAAAAGATTTCTTGATGAATGTGGTAGCCCATGATCTGAAGGCACCAATAAATAATGTGTTGGGAATCTCAACCTTACTTAAAATGAGCACTCCGAACAAGGAGCAAGAAGAACTTATTGACATGCTGGTGACAGTATCAGAAAGGAACTTGGCCTTAATTCGCGATTTATTGGATGTAAGTGCCTTTGAAGAAAACGAAAGAAAAATGAACATTCAAGAATTGGATGTTTTGGAATTATTGGAGGATACCATTTCTATCAATCAACAAGTAGCAGAACTCAAGAATATTGAGATTAAATTATTATCTGAAAGTACTGGAACGAAAATAAATTCTGATAAAGAATATTGTTCTCGTATTTTCAACAACCTATTGTCCAATGCAATTAAATTCTCTAATCCTGGTGATGAAGTTGAACTGTCTGCCATAGAGAAAGATTCAAAAGTCGTAGTTACCATCAAAGATCATGGACCAGGTTTCACTGATGATGACAAAAATAATTTGTACAAAAAGTTCACCAAGTTAAGTGCCAGGCCAACACAAGGTGAAAACTCTAGCGGTTTGGGTTTAGCACTTGTGAAAACTTTAGTTAATAAACTTGAAGCCAAAATAGAACTAGAATCGAAAGAAGGTGAAGGAAGTGAATTTACACTGAGCTTTGATATATAGCTTCCAAATTTATATATTTTGCGACCATTCATTTTGATATGAAATATTTTCCATATTTATTTGAGATAGTAAATGAGAAAAAACAACATCATAGCAATCGTCAACATTATTGTCACTGTCATTATTGACAAGAGATAGGGGAGCGCTATAGATAAAATATAAATATCAAAAGCCTTCCCAATCGGAAGGCTTTTTTTATGCACTGATTTTATATAGAAACATGAATTACATAAATATTATAGTCATCGTCATTATTATAATTACTGCACCACCAGGGTGAGATTAGGACTAAACGCGATAAAACGAAAGCCTTTCTCACCAATAGAGAAAGGCTTTTTTATTGATTTGAAATTGTAATTCATCAAAATATAAAGTACTGATAATCAGATATATAAATAAAATGTCAGAGGAATAGCAGTAGTAACAATTGATTATTGCGATTCTGATCAAGACAAAGGAAAAAATATTTTTACGCTAAATATTATAACATGTACTATTCAGACAAGACCAAAGTATTTCTCAATGGCAGCTTTATAAAAGCTAAAAATGCTCAGTCCACCTTATTTGGTCAATCAATGCACTATGGTAGTGGTGTGTTTGAGGGCATCCGATCATATAAGACTGAAGAAGGAGCTAGAGTCTTCAAAGCTGAAGAACATTATGAGCGATTACTTTTTTCCGCTAAGAAGTCCCATATCAAGCTTGACTATGAGGTAGAGGAGTTAGTAAGTATAACCAATGAACTATTAAGAGTTAATAAGTTATCTGATGCTTATATCCGACCTTTGGTTTATTTAGGACAGAATATGGCGTTGTCTCCAACTTCTGAAGTGAACCTATTCATTTGCGCTTGGAACTGGGGAAGATACTTGGGCGAAGGAGGACTTCGATTGATGACTTCTCCTTTCGAAAGACCTAATCCAAAGTCATGTCATGTAGAAGCAAAAGTCAGTGGACATTACACCAACTCGATCCTTGCGACCACTGATGCCAAAGCCAAAGGATACGATGAAGCCCTACTTCTTGACCAGAATGGATTCGTAGCTGAAGGGCCTGGAGCTAACTTCTTCTTTGAAAAGGATGGGAAACTATTTACTCCGCAAAGAGGAAATATTCTTCCAGGAATAACCAGGTCGACCATCATCGATATTGCGAGAGACTTAGGGTACACAGTAGTTGAGGGACAATACACACTAAAAGACTTAGAGAATGCTGACGGTGCATTCTTCACAGGAACTGCTGCAGAAGTAGCTGGCATTGATTCACTCGATGATAAGAAATTTAACAAAGATTGGGAGGATACCTTGGGGTATGAACTCTCCAATACCTACCAACTAGCTGTTTTAGGACAGTACAATCAAGCATACACAGTAATCTAAGCACATGACTCTGAACAAATATAGTAAAAGACTAACGCAAGACCCGACACAGCCTGCTTCACAAGCTATGCTTTATGGTGTGGGACTGACTGAAGAGGATATGAGCAAAGCCCAGATCGGTGTGGTGAGCACCGGCTATGAGGGCAATACGTGTAACATGCATCTGAATGATCTCGCAAAAGAGGTGAAACATAGTGTTCAGCAAAATGATTTAGTAGCCTTGATATTCAACACGATAGGCGTAAGTGATGGCATTGCCAATGGAACTGAGGGCATGCGCTACTCGCTAGTGTCTCGTGATATCATCGCAGACTCTATTGAGGCAGTCGCTGGGGCGCACTATTATGATGGACTTGTAACAGTCGTGGGATGTGATAAAAACATGCCTGGTGCTTTGATGGCACAAGGAAGACTTAACCGTCCTTCGATACTTCTCTATGGTGGCACAATCGCACCGGGATGCTATAAAGGAAAGAAACTAAATATCGTATCAGCATTTGAAGCATTGGGAGAAAAGTTCTCAGGTAGCATATCAGATGAAGATTACAAAGGAATCATTAAGAACTCCTGTCCCGCAGCAGGAGCATGTGGAGGAATGTATACCGCCAACACAATGGCTTCCGCCATCGAAGCACTCGGGATGTCGCTGCCATATAGTTCTTCAAACCCTGCCGTCAGCAATGACAAGAATAGCGAATGTCAAAATGTAGGCAAGGCAATCAAAGTTTTACTTGAAAAAGACCTGAAGCCAAAAGACATCATGACCAAAGCGGCATTTGAGAATGCGATCACTTTGATCATGGCATTGGGTGGATCGACCAATGCGGTAATGCATCTGATCGCTATTGCGAAAAGTGTGGAGGTAGATGTATCACTTGCTGATTTTCAAAGGATAAGTGACAAGACACCCTTATTGGCTGACCTCAAGCCGAGTGGCCAATACCTGATGGAAGACTTGCATGAGGCAGGAGGTACTCCAGCAGTCATGAAATACCTACTTCAAGAAGGCATGATCGATGGCACATGTATGACGGTAACGGGAAAGACCGTAGGAGAGAATCTAAATGATGTACCAGAGTTAAGCGATGAGCAAAAGGTAATCCTGCCAATATCTAATCCATTAAAATCAACGGGACATATTCAGGTACTCTATGGAAATCTAGCAACTGAAGGTGCAGTGGCTAAAATCACCGGTAAAGAAGGTGAGAAGTTTAGAGGACCAGCAGTAGTTTTTGATAATGAATTTCTAGCGATAGAAGGCGTACAGTCTGGCAAAGTCGTCAAAGGAAATGTAGTGGTAATACGATACGAAGGCCCCAAAGGTGGTCCCGGGATGCCTGAGATGTTGAAACCTACTTCTGCGATCATGGGAGCTGGTTTGGGAAATGATGTTGCCTTGATCACAGATGGTAGATTCTCCGGGGGAAGCCATGGTTTTGTCGTAGGACATGTGAGCCCTGAGGCGCAAGACGGAGGAACGATTGCCTTAGTCAAAGATGGTGATATGATATCATTGGATGCAGTCAACAATACGATTGATGTGGAATTGGAGAAAGAAGAGCTTGCTAAGCGGAAAGTTGAATGGAAAGCTCCAGCTCTAAAAGCAACTCGCGGAGTACTTTATAAATACGCCAAGCAAGTAGCATCTGCATCAGAAGGATGCGTAACTGATTTATAACAAAGGACTATGAGTACAATTGAGACTATACAGCCAGAGGTGGAAAGGAAAGTTGAATCAGTTCAAATTTCAGGAGCAGATGCCGTAGTAGAATCACTTATTCAAGAAGGTGTAGCTATTCTATTCGGTTATCCGGGAGGCGCGATAATGCCAGTCTACGATTCCTTTTATAGATATCAGGAGTCGATCACACATATTTTGACCAGACATGAGCAGGGAGCCATCCATGCTGCACAGGGATATGCAAGATCATCTGGCAAAGTAGGTGTGGTGATCGCGACATCGGGACCGGGAGCTACTAATTTGATTACAGGAATTGCCGATGCACAGATTGACTCTACTCCACTGGTGTGTATCACAGGCCAAGTGGCTTCACATCTATTGGGAACTGATGCCTTTCAAGAAACTGATGTGATCGGGGTATCTATGCCTGTCACGAAATGGAATTACCAAGTAACGACACCAGAGGAGATACCTGAGGCTCTTGCTAAGGCATTCTACATTGCTAAATCCGGTAGACCGGGCCCAGTGGTGATAGATATTACCAAGGATGCGCAAATAGCATCGTTTGATTTCTCCTATAAGAAATGCGATTATATCAGAAGCTATAAACCAGTTCCCGATGTAAGAGAGTCAGCAATAGAACGAGCAGCCCATTTGATAAATAATGCGAAGAAACCATTTTTGATCTGGGGACAAGGAATCATATTGAGCGAAGGAGAAAAGGAACTTAAAGAGTTGATTGAAAAAGCAGATATTCCTTCAGCCTCTACCGTATTAGGACTTTCGGCCTTGCCAACTGAGCACAGTCATCACAAAGGCATGGTTGGGATGCATGGTAACTATGGGCCCAATATCCTCACCAATGAGTGCGATGTGTTAATAGCCGTGGGTATGAGGTTCGATGATCGTGTAACAGGTGATCTCAGCAGGTATGCAAAGCAGGCAAAGGTTATTCATATTGAAATAGACGCTGCGGAGATAGACAAGAATGTGAAATGTGAGATAGCACTTTTGGGAGATGCCAAACTCGTGATGCAAAAACTATTACCACAAGTTCAACCTAATAAGCATGAGAAGTGGCATGGTGAATTTGACAATTGCGAGTTAATAGAAAAAGAGAAAGTAATTAACGAAGATTTCAGCCCAAGCTCAGAAGAACTGAGCATGGGAGAAGTCATCAATGAAATCAATCAACTAACTGGAGGGGATGCGATTGTGGTTACGGATGTGGGACAGCATCAAATGATTGCCAGTAGGTATGCAAAGTTCAACCAAACGAAAAGTAGTATCACTTCTGGAGGACTAGGAACAATGGGATTCTGTTTGCCTGCAGCCATAGGGGCGAAGTTTGCTACTCCAGATAGACAAGTCATCGCAGTTATTGGAGATGGTGGGTTTCAAATGACCATTCAGGAACTAGGAACACTGATGCAAACGGGTATTGCGGTCAAGGTGGTCATTCTTAATAATGAATTCTTAGGCATGGTAAGACAATGGCAAGAACTCTTCTTTGAAAAAAGATATGCAGCTACCGAAATGCAAAATCCTGACTTTATAGCGATTGCCAAAGGATACAGAATCGATGGACAAACAGTTTCGGATCGAAAAGATCTCAAAGAAGCATTAGCTGAGATGCTGTCTTCAAAAGGCAGCTATGTATTGGACGTAAGAGTCAAAAAGGAAGGCAATGTATTCCCTATGATACAAACTGGCTCATCAGTGAGCGAAATAAGATTAAGTTAATCGATAGATAAAATGGATACTATTAATAAATATACCATCTCTGTTTTCACAGAAAACCACATAGGTCTTCTTAACAGAATAACAATAATCTTCACTAGAAGAAGGTTGAACATTGAAAGTCTCAACACATCAGAATCTGAGATCGAAGGAGTACATCGATTTACCATTGTGGTGTCTACCACAGAAGAAGTTTTGATCAAGTTGGTCAAGCAAATTGAAAAGCAAATCGAAGTGATTCGAGCATTCTACCACCTAGATGATGATACCGTTTTTCAAGAAATCGCCTTATATAAAGTGCCTTCCAACTCGGTGGTAAATGGGATCAAGATTGAGTCACTGATTCGAGATAATTATGCTAGGATATTGGCCATAGAGCCTGATTTTATGATTATCGAAAAGACAGGCCACAAAGAGGAAACACAAGCACTGATGAAAAAATTGGAGCCCTATGGAATAATGGAGTTTGTGCGATCGGGGAGAGTATCCGTGACCAAGCAGCTTGAACATATGAACACTTATTTGAACTAAAGAATTATAACACGAACTAAATATCAATTAAAATGGCAAAGTTAAATTTTGGCGGAGTAGAGGAAAACGTAGTAACCAGAGAAGAATTCTCAGTAGCTAAAGCACAAGAAGTATTGAAGAATGAAACCGTAGCAATTTTGGGCTACGGAGTGCAAGGACCTGGACAATCCCTTAATCTTAAAGACAATGGCATCAATGTGATTGTTGGGCAAAGAGAAAATAGTAAGTCTTGGGACAAGGCAGTTGCAGATGGTTGGGTGCCAGGAGAGACGCTCTTCCCTATATCAGAAGCATTGAAAAAAGGAACAATCATTCAGTATCTTCTTTCTGATGCTGGTCAAATACAGGCTTGGGAAGAAGTGAAAGCACACTTGATACCTGGCAAAACGCTTTGTTTTTCTCACGGATTTGGTATTACGTTCAACGAAAGAACAGGCATCATTCCTCCCAAAGATGTGGATGTTGTACTCGTAGCTCCAAAGGGTTCTGGAACATCATTGAGAAGACTATTTGTGGCAGGGAAAGGGATCAATTCGTCTATCGCCATCTATCAAGATGTAACTGGAAAAGCTAGAGATATAGTAACTGCATTGGGAATTGCAGTAGGTTCTGGATACTTATTCGAGACTGATTTTGAGAAAGAAGTGTATTCTGATCTAACTGGAGAGCGTGGAACTTTGATGGGCGCAATCGCAGGAATCTTCGAAGCACAATATGAAGTGTTGAGGGCCAATGGTCATTCACCTTCTGAAGCTTTCAATGAGACAGTAGAAGAATTGACTCAGTCATTGATGCCACTCGTAGCTGAAAACGGAATGGATTGGATGTATGCCAATACTTCTACAACAGCACAACGTGGAGCACTTGACTGGAAAGGGAAATTCAAAAAAGCCGTGCAACCCGTATTTGAAGACTTGTACAAGTCTGTAAAAACTGGTGAAGAAGCACAACGTTCAATTGACACCAATTCTCAAGATGACTACAGAGAGAAACTAGAAGAAGAACTGAAAGAAGTGAGAGAGTCAGAAATGTGGGTGACGGGTAAGACCGTTCGTTCTCTTCGTCCTGAATCTGTCTAGATATTGAGATATGAATTTGTTAAGCCACCTAAACTCGGGTGTCTTAACAAGGTTTTTGATTCTAATAATTAGCAAAATGCAAACAGATACCACGAATACGGTCAACCTCAAAAACATAAGGCATGCACATGATGTGCTTAAGTCTGTGGTGACACATACTCCGTTGATGCACAATGCAACAGCCTCTGAAAAATTTGATGCCAATGTTTTTCTAAAAAGAGAAGATTTACAAGTGGTAAGATCTTACAAGATCAGGGGTGCATACAATAAAATTTCAAGACTATCATCACCAGAACTGGAGAATGGAATAGTCTGTGCTAGTGCTGGAAATCATGCCCAAGGAGTAGCATACTCTTGCAACAGACTTCACGTGAAGGGAATCATCTACATGCCAACGACTACACCCAAACAAAAAGTGGATCAAGTAAAGATGTTTGGCAAGCAGTGGGTTGAAGTTGTATTGACCGGAGATACTTTTGATGATGCATATCATGCGGCACGAATCCATCAAGAAGTGCATAGATTAGAATTTATTCATCCTTTTGATGATGAAAAAGTGATCTCAGGGCAAGGAACAGTAGGTCTAGAAATCTTGGAAGATGCTGATTTTAAAATTGACTACTTGATAGTTCCAGTAGGAGGAGGAGGATTGGCCTCAGGCGTATCTACCGTATTCAAGTCACTCAGTCCTGATACTAAAATAATAGGTGTTGAGCCAGAGGGAGCGCCAGCTTTATTCACTTCTTTTCAAAACGGCTACAATACCACCCTCAATGATATTGATAAGTTTGTAGATGGAGCAGCAGTAAAGCGTATTGGTGATCTGACTTACGAGATCTGTAAAGAAAACCTCGATGAGGTCGTAACTGTACATGAAGGAAAGGTGTGTTCCACCATTCTTGATTTATACAACAAGGATGCGATAGTAGCCGAACCTGCAGGTGCACTTACCTTAGCCGTACTTGATCAACTCAGCGATCAAATAAAGGGGAAGAATGTAGTATGCGTTGTTTCTGGCAGTAATAATGATATTGCGCGCATGCAAGAGATTAAAGATCGATCGCTATTGTACGAGCAACTCAAGCACTACTTTATCGTCAACTTTCCACAACGGGCTGGTGCGCTCAAGGAATTCGTAATGAACGTATTAGGCCCAACTGACGACATCGTTCACTTCGAGTTTTCTAAAAAGACCAATAAAGAAAACGGCCCAGCGATCGTAGGAGTAGAGCTCAAAAACAAGGAGGACTTCGAACCCCTTATGACTAAAATGAAATCGCTCAATTTTTATGGAGAATATCTCAATGATAAGCCGCATTTGTTTGAGTATTTAGTTTAATGTAATATCTAATTATGACATATAAAACCCAGGAAGAAGAGAAAGATATGTACTGCAAAGAGCATGAGCATGATGAATGTGGCGTGGGTTGTGTTGTCAATATCAAAGGAGAGAAATCACATCAAATAGTATCTGATGCGCTGGAAATGCTCGTCAATATGGAACATCGAGGAGCGACTGGAGCTGACGCAAATACTGGAGATGGCGCTGGTATCCTAATCCAAATCCCGCATAACTTCTACAAACAAAAAATCACCCAACTACCAGAACAAGGCACATACGGTGTGGGCATGTTCTTCTTTCCACAACATGAAGCAACACGAGCAAAATGTAAAGAGGTAATCAATCAATGCATTCAGCGAATGTCTTTCGAGATGATTGCTTACAGAACCGTTCCTTCAGATAACACGCAAATTGGTCATGAATCCAAGTCAGTAGAACCATTTATTGAGCAACTCTTTGTAAGGCATACTGATGAAACACTCATTGGTGACGAACTAGAGCGTAAACTCTTTGTCCTAAGTAATTTCATCAAACACCAAATAACAAACTTGGTAGATGGCGAGAACAGCGAGTTTTATGTGGTCAGCTGCTCAGCTCAGACAGTGATCTACAAAGGTCAGTTAAAAACTGGCCAAGTAAAAAAATACTATCTAGATCTACAGAATGAGGAACTGACATCGGCAATCGCGATCGTTCACTCACGATTCTCTACCAATACATTTCCTAATTGGAAACTCGCTCAGCCCTTTCGCTTTATAGCACACAATGGTGAAATCAATACCATAAAGGGAAATGTCACCAAGATGAAGTCCAAAGAGGCTTTGATGAATTCTTCACTTTACACCAAAGAAGAGCTATCTTTTCTTATTCCAGTTACCGATCCTAATAATTCTGATTCTGCCAATTTAGATGCTTTAGTCGAGCTGTTGACTTTATCTGGTCGATCACTACCACATGTACTGATGATGTTAGTACCTGAGGCTTGGGAAGACAATAACCGTATGGAAACTGATCGCAAAGCCTTTTATAAATATCATTCTGGACTGATGGAGCCATGGGATGGACCAGCAGCCCTGTTCTTTACCAATGGGCATCAAGTGGGTGCTGCACTTGATCGAAATGGTCTCCGACCCGTTCGCTTCTGCATCACCTCTGACGATCGACTCATTATGGCATCCGAAGCGGGAGCACTCAAAGTAGACGAAAATCTCATTCTCAGGAAAGGAAGATTACAGCCAGGCAAGATGTTGATGGCCGATCTCTCCGAACATAAAGTATACGGTGATAATGAGATTAAGAAAAAGGTTTATACTGCCAAGCCTTACAATGCTTGGGTCAAGCAACACCGACTAAAACTTCGTGAAATTCCTATACCTAAATTAGAATCGAAATCCATAAAGCCCTATCGTCTAAGTACTAGACAGGTGTCCAATGGGATTACGGAAGAAGATGTGAAGATGATTATTCTTCCACTTGCTGGTAAAGGAATAGAACCACTAGGATCTATGGGTGCTGATATTCCATTGGCCGTGCTTTCAAAGCAGAGTCAGCACATCTCTAATTACTTCAAACAGTATTTTGCACAAGTGAGTAATCCTCCCATCGATCCAATAAGAGAACGATTAGTGATGTCACTTTTCACTAAAATAGGAGAGTCTAAAAACATACTAGAAGAAACTCCAGAGCACGCACGACTAGTGCATATTTCTCAGCCGATATTATCCAGAGAGAATTTCTATGAAATAAAGGAATTAGCAAAAGAAGGGTTCGATCATCAAATCATCAATGCCACTTTTGATGCAGTGGCAGGCGAAAAGTTAGAGAAGGCCGTAGAGCGAATCTGTAAGGAAGCAGAAGAAGCTGTAAGAGGCGGAGCCAGTATTTTGATCATTTCTAATAGAAAGGAAACCAAAGAGTTTGCGCCTATTCCTGGTCTGATGGCGATTGGAGCCATTCATCATCACTTGGTCAGCATAAGGCTCCGAACTAAGACAGGTCTGATAGTAGAAAGTAGTGATGCGTGGGAAACTCATCATTTTGCCACGATAATAGGCTACGGTGCCAGTGCAGTATATCCTTACTTGACATATGATACAATCATAAATGCCCATAACATGGGCAAACTGGATCAATCAAAACCCGTTTCACACTATCTAGAATCTTATGTAAAGGGTGTGGGCAAAGGACTGCTCAAAGTCCTTTCAAAAATGGGTATTAGCACGATGCAGTCCTATCAGTCAGCACAGATTTTCGAATGTATTGGCCTTGGGCAAGAAGTGATATCTAAGTGTTTCAAAGGCACAATCAGTCGATTGGACGGTTTGGACTTTGAAGATTTGGAAAGAGAGATTGTTACTCGGCATACCTCAGCATACAAAGACGAGAATAGGAAACTGCTGGAAACGGGAGGCATTTATCAATGGAAACATAAAGGCGAAAAACACCTATTGAGCCCAGAGGTTATTCATCTCTTACAAAAATCCACTAGGTTGAATGACTATGACCTCTTCAAAAAATATTCAAAGAAGGTTCAAGACGATGATAATTCGATCATCAATATTCGTGACTTACTTACCTTCAAGAAACGCCAATCAGTACCTCTTGAAGAAGTCGAGCCTGTTGAGAATATTCTGAAGCGCTTCGCAACGGGCGCTATGTCATTTGGCTCTATTTCGCACGAAGCACACAGTACATTGGCTATTGCGATGAATCGTATTGGTGCTAAAAGCAATAGTGGTGAAGGAGGCGAAGATCCTGCACGTTTTGAAAAGAAGTCAAATGGTGATTGGGAGAGATCAGCTATCAAGCAAGTCGCCTCAGGGAGATTTGGCGTCACGATAGACTACCTCAATCAAGCAGAAGAAATACAAATAAAAGTAGCCCAAGGAGCAAAGCCCGGTGAAGGAGGTCAACTTCCAGGTCACAAGGTTGATGAATGGATTGCACGTGTACGCAATAGCACACCAGGTGTCGGACTGATTTCTCCACCTCCGCACCATGATATTTATTCCATTGAAGATCTCAAGCAACTGATTTTTGATTTGAAAAATGCCAATCCAAAAGCACGGATCAATGTTAAATTGGTTTCAGAAGCTGGTGTAGGTACCATCGCTGCGGGCGTAGCAAAGGCGAAAGCTGATGTCGTATTAGTATCTGGTGCAGATGGAGGCACGGGTGCTAGTCCTTTGAGTTCCATTCGCCACGCAGGTCTACCATGGGAAATGGGGCTTGCTGAAGCACATCAGACCTTAGTGAAGAATAATCTTCGGAATAGAATCACCCTACAGACCGATGGGAAGATTATGACCGGTAAGGATTTGGCAGTAGCTACCTTATTGGGTGCTGAGGAGTTCGGGATCAGTACAGCGGCCTTGATTGTGGAAGGGTGTATCATGATGAGGAAATGCCACCTGAACACTTGCCCAGTGGGAATAGCCACTCAAAATCCTGACCTTAGAAAGCTATTTACTGGAGATCCAGATCATGTGGTGAATTTTTTCACATTCCTGGTAAAGGAGTACCGGGAGATCATGGCACAACTTGGGTTTAGAACCGTCAATGAAATGGTGGGACATTCTCATGTACTCCAGCTCAAACCGAACATCGGCAAGGATCATTGGAAAATCAATAAACTCGATCTTACTCCTATTCTGTATTACAACCAACTGCCTAGTCACATTGGGACGCATAAGCAGATTGATCAGGATCATGAGATGGAGGATATTTTGGACAAAAAGATCATTGCAGACATAGAAGCTTTGAAACCACCTTATCAATTGAATTATGAAATTCAAAATACTGATAGGGCAGTAGGGACGATGCTATCACACTACTTCACCATCAATAACCAAAAACTAAAGACTGAAGTACAGGCTAAGTTTACTGGGTCAGCGGGTCAAAGTTTCGGTGCCTTTTTGGCCAGGAATATCAAATTTGAATTGTATGGTGAGGCCAATGATTACGTAGCCAAAGGACTTTCGGGAGGAACGATCATCATCAGACCGTCTGAAAAATCGAATATAATACCAAACGAAAACATCATCATCGGCAATGTCTCTTTGTACGGAGCTACGTCTGGTGAAGTATACATTAACGGTATGGGAGGAGAACGATTTTGTGTACGCAACTCAGGAGCAGTGGCCGTTGTGGAAGGAATAGGTGATCATGGATGTGAGTACATGACTGGAGGACTGACCATCGTGTTAGGCGCTGTCGGTAATAATTTTGGTGCTGGTATGAGTGGAGGAAATGCCTACATCTGGGACAAAGACGGTAGTTTCAAGAGCCGATACAATCCAGAAATGATTGGTATAGAGACCCCAGATACCCCAGATTACGAACTACTCAAGTCAAAGTTGACCAAGCATAAAAAATTCACATGTAGCCCATTGGCCAACAGCATTTTGGAAAATTGGGATAGTGAGAAGCATACTTTTATAAAAATAATGCCTTTTGAACTAAAAAGAGTCTTGGAGGCAAAAAGGCAAAAAAATCAAACGGCATAATATGGGAAGTTTAACAGGTTTTTTAGATACAGATAGGCAGCTTCCAGAGACCAGAGAAGTCAAAGACAGAGTAAAGGACTACAAAGAATTGTATGTGCCACATTCAGAAGAGTTGACCAAAAAACAGGCGAGCAGATGCATGGACTGTGGGGTTCCATTTTGTCACAATGGATGTCCTCTTGGCAATATGATCCCCGATTTCAATGATGCAGTGTATGAGGAAGATTGGAATAGAGCGACCGATCTTTTGTTAGAAACAAACAACTTCCCGGAATTTACTGGAAGGATTTGCCCTGCTCCTTGCGAAGGATCATGCGTGCTCGGCATCAACAGTCCACCTGTAGCGATAGAGCATATTGAGAAGTCGATTGTCGAACGGGCGTTTGAGACTGATTATATCCAACCAGCCGAGGTCACCAATCGCAAAAGCCAGAAAGTGGCCATTGTCGGTTCTGGTCCTGCTGGACTCGCTGCTGCTGACCAACTCAACAAAGCTGGCTACCAAGTCACTGTATTCGAACGAGATTCAGAACCTGGCGGACTCTTGCGTTTTGGAATTCCTGACTTTAAGCTAGAGAAGTGGGTAGTGGAAAGACGCGTAGATTTGATGAAAGAGGAGGGAGTGAACTTCATCACCGATTGTCATGTCGGATTTGATATCACCGCAGACAAATTGTTGAATGAGTATGATTCGCTCATGCTGACGGGTGGTGCAACGATTCCAAGAGATATCACTGCGACTGGAAGAAATTTGAAGGGTGTGCATTTTGCTATGGAATTTCTTACCCAGCAAAACAAACGAGTCTCAGGTATTGCATTGAGTGAAGAAGATATTTTAGCCACTGATAAAAATGTGATTGTGATTGGAGGAGGAGATACCGGCTCTGACTGTATCGGCACCTCCAAACGACAGGGCGCTAAGTCTGTGATTCAATTTGAATTATTGACACAGCCCTCTATCGGTAGAGCAGATCGAAACCCTTGGCCAGAATGGCCACTCATATTTAGGACTTCTTCCTCTCAAGCGGAAGGTTGTACACGAGAATGGTCGATTATGACAAAAGCCTTTATTGGAAATAAGCAAGGGGAACTTGAGGGCATACAGACTGTTGAAATTGAATGGAAAGGAAAGCAGTTTGAAGAAGTTAAAGATTCTGAAAAAGTTTACCCTTGTGAGTTAGCGCTCTTGGCAGTAGGGTTTTTACAGCCACAAAAAGAAGGGCTATTGACCCAGCTTAATATTGAACTCGATGAACGTGGCAATGTCAAGGTCGACAAATTTAAGACCTCAAAAGAAGGGGTGGTTGCTGCTGGAGATATGCGCAGAGGTCAGTCGCTGGTAGTTTGGGCCATTCATGAAGGCCGTGAAGCAGCGAGAGAGGTGGATGTCTACTTGTCTAAGAACAAAGAGACGCTACCAACTAAGCAATCATCAGGATATCAGCTCGGT
>JAWUWD010000012.1:0-9368 GCA_034112085.1 Cyclobacteriaceae bacterium | reverse complement strand
ACTTCACGATTCAGCATGAAGGGGTGATATGCCTAGAAGACTTCTTTGCGAGACGTACGGCCAAGCTACTTTTTGATATTGATCATGTGCTTGAGGAGGTAGGCCAAGTGATGTCTGTATT
Organism: Cyclobacteriaceae bacterium; assembly: GCA_034112085.1. GTDB lineage: Bacteria > Bacteroidota > Bacteroidia > Cytophagales > Cyclobacteriaceae > JAWUWD01. The sequence continues at coordinate 9,247 of JAWUWD010000012.1, read as the reverse complement.
TGATGCATCGCTGGGATGGGAGATTAATAGACAAGAGGAGGAGCGAACAAAGATGCGCGGTTTCGTAGCGCAGATGACAAGGTTTGATTGATGCGGTCTCTGGTCGGAACATTCGCCAAGACCAATTCACCCTTCTCATCTACTAAGTGCCAATTCTTATTTCTTAATCCATCAATGTTTGAGAATTCTCTAACTCTTTGATCGTTGCCTTCAACATTCTCTTGACAATCAATTTATGGAAGGTTTTGACAGGGAGGAAATATAGTTTTCCAAACCAATTATTAAAGACCACAGTGGTGGAAATGGTGACTTCCTTTTTTTCTGGGTCAGATTTTGAATTCTCTATGAGTAAAGAAATTCTGAAGTTTAAGTGCTTGTCATCTTCTCCCAGAATCACTTCATGCTCGCTTTTGTCAAACACCTTAAACAGACCCAACTGTTGATTAGGCTCACAGGCGAACGTGTCCAATTCTTCCTGCAGGTCAGGCGTATCGTCTCCAGTTTTAAGCCCAAAGACGCCTACGATTTTATTTCTAATAACTAATAAAGCACCCACCCATTTTGGTCCAGAGGTAAAGAAGGCTTTCACGATGTCAGTAGGACTGATATTATTATCCTTATCAGTTAGCGTTCCTTGATAGCTATCGGCATAATCATATTTGTCATGAGGTACATTGAGGATTGAATTTTTAGGTAATTCAGTTTCATGAATTTTCATGGCGATCTCTATTTATGGCAAATGTGTGCGATGCTGTGCGCTTAGCAAAAGGACTTAATTTTTTCTAACCTTCTGGGTGGTCACTGGCTCACCTCTTTCTAACAATACATCATCTTGAATATAATCTAAAAACTGAGCAGGAAGTCCCACGCCAGTCAAATCCCCAGAGGTTCCTTGTAGGTGATAATGTAGATGTGGCGCGGTAGAAGCACCACTATTTCCAGTTTGACCGACTTCTTGACCTTGAGTGACCATGTCACCAACAGAAACTATAATTGATCCTTTTTTAAAGTGTGCCATTACGGAAGATTCCCTGTTCAAATGATCAATAATAATGTAATTACCACCACCCTGATTTTCATTGACAACACCGGGTTGATTATCCTCAACATCATTTACCATGGCTATTATTTTCCCAGCACCAGGAGCATTCAATCGCTTTCCGAAACAATGATGATCTTCATTTTTACTGCCATCACCTGTACGTATTCTTCCATCGATTTCTATGAGGAAGTCATAGGCATATCTTTCGCCTCGTGATCTGAAATGATGCCGACCTTCTAAATGTGTTCTTCCACCGGTTGCTGTATACCATTGTTCTTCAAATGGCAGTTCTAAATCTGTAATGGTTTGATATTTTAAGTAAATATCTTGATCCAGATTTTTATCGTTTCCGCAAGAGCCTAGTGCTGAGATGACTACTAGAAGTAAAGCGTAAGTTAGAAGCTGTATGTTTTTCATAACCAATTAAAATTTGAAGTTAATGCCCAAACTGAGTTGATGCTGTAGCTCTCGGTAGGCATTAAAAGTTTGCAGCCTGTGGAAATTGAAATTATAGTTTACGGTCGCGTCAAAATGATTGGAAAGCGTGTATTTATAGGCGGTACTCCACAAGACACTTTGATAACTACTCAATGAATAAAATTCTTCTTCGAAAGTCGAAGTCCGCCACATAAAAAATGGAAGGGTTAGCTTCGAAGACAATGATTGTTTTTCATCTATTTGAAAAGTAAAGCGGCCCGCAATTCCGAGTTTTTGTTGAAAATCATAGGCCTCCGAAGGTGAATAGGAAGATTGATTGGTTTGTGATTGTAAACCTGCATGTATCGCAAATCCATTTTTATGATATACTCGTTTCAAATAGGACAGATTCAGTACCGTTAGTGAATAGTCTGCATTGAGTGCTGGTATTAAATCTGAGGTTATTTCTGAACTTAAATAATCTACTTGACCTTCAAATAAATTTTCATTTTTACTAGTCCGCACATATTTCAACTGATGGTTCAATCCATTGTAATCATAGCGTGAAATGGGTGAAAAGGCTATGTTTTTCAAAAAACCTAGATTGGCGCCTGTAGAGAACTCCAGTTGATTCTTTTTTTGAGGGGATTGTGTTTGTCCAAATCCATTGTGGAAAAACAGTGTTGATATTAAGATTAGAAATAGCAGCTTAAGTTTCATTGATCGTTTGTTTTTATATATCTATTCCTGCCTCGCGATTTCCACCTTCAGCTAGGACTGCAGTACAACGTAGTCCGACTTGGTCATCTCTGCTGCCATAGCATAGATTACTTTTGAAAGACTTGATAGACTGATGCGCCTGTCAGTGTAACGATCAAATGCAATTCAAGTAGATAGATTTGTGATATTTCTTTCTTCTGTATTAAAACCTTCTCCCTCTGGTCTTAGAGTCGCTTAGGATGCGTACGACTAGTGGGGTTTTATGCTGTTTTAATTGGGGTGCATATTTCAATCAAAAACCCATTATTGTCACGAACATATCCGACTTTTTGTCCCCATGGCTTTTCAACCAAGGGCTCAAATTCTGTTGCTCCCGAATTGATCGCGTTTTGAAAGTCTGCCTCGATGTTTTCAGTCGTAAAAGCCAATTCAACTCCGAAGGGTTTATTCGCGTTTGATATTTTCTCAAATCCGTTCTTGAAGTTTGAGTTGCCCAATTCAATTGACGCAAATGAGATGGTCGTCTCTCCTGAAATCAATTCTCCATAATCATTTTCAGGGGTGATAAATTTTCGATTGAACCCGAAGGCTTTTTCATAAAATTCAATGGTCTCAATTACGTTTTCTACATAAAGGATGGTATAGGCATATTTCATCTGGTCGATTTGTCTTTGAGGTGGTTACTATGCCCGCTTTATGAAGCGTAGCTGATTTAAAAATACAAAAAAATAAGTTTACTAGGTAGCGAATCCATGAGGTTGACTTTTGATCTGCTCGTCACTAAACTATAAGCTCCACCAAAGCTACTTTAGCTATATTCCTTTGATATTTCAATGGTCTTAGGATCGCTATTAGTTAATAAGTTTACCATTGGTGGCGGACATCCCAAGCTCGAAATAGTTTCCTGACCGATGACAACCCATTCATTCATTGGTGTTGTTACCCAATGTTATTTTAGAACGAATTTCATTCCTATTGCCAGACCATTCGTGTTGAGCTTGTTGCGAGTGTAGTCACCAACTGAAGTTTCCTTATACATAGTCGTTAATGCCGTACGGTAATTATACCCTATTTCAGTTTCCCAATTTCCCCCCACCTTATAGGAGAGCGACAGTCCAGCCAACCCTTCTATAAAGTATCCATTGCTGCTAAAGTATTCGTTGCTATTTTCTAATTCATTTATCAAGCTAATATTATTTATCAATCCAAGTTTCAAATGTGGTCTCAATCTTGATTTAAAAATTCCATAACTCACTGAAACTGGGACACTCAAATACTGCTGCTTAATCAATGCAGGGATTACGTCACAAGTATTGCAAATGACTCCTCCACTAACGTCCTTGTTTGAGAAAAATAGGCCTGAACTTATGGTTACCCTTTCATTCAGATTGAATTCAGACAATATTCCGATACTATAATTGAGCTCAGTATATGCTATCGTATACCCACTGATGATTCCACTAGCAACTTTAACATAATTTTCACCTGATAGATTATCCTCAGAAATTTCTAGACCTAACTTCCAGTTGGACTCTTGTTGAGCATATATGTTAGTCGTTATTAAAATAAATAGAGTTGCGATTACTTTTTTCATAGTTCCTATTAGGTGACGTTTAGTATATGGCAAGTAGGGCAGTACGAAGTAATGCATTTTCGGATTTGCACTGAGCTAAATTTTTATATTCTGCTTTTCATTTTTTCATCTTAAAAGCCAAATTAAAAAATTGGCGGTGTTTGTTGAAAATACTTAACTTTTGGCTTGCACTAACGCCCTATTTGCTATAAACATCTTTGTTATAGCCAGTGTTTTATTTACATTTCATTTATGTATTTTTCGCAATCTTCAATAAGAAAATCAGGAATTATATCATATTCACTTGGGTCAAGTTGGCATATTAGTTCATTTTCTATATGAAATGTTTCGTTAATAAACTTTCTTAGAACACTTGGTATTTCTTCAAGTTTTTTGTCATAAATCAGTCTAAATACACTCAACTTGGTATAATTATTTTCTGCATTTAAAAATAAATTCTTTAAGAATTCTAGGTCATTTAATGAACCCAATAATACTTCATAGTCAAAATCGAGGATATAAGATTTTATGTTTTCTACACCTGAATTGTAATCTTCTTCTGATAGTAAATTATTCTCTATTTCTTTTCTGTGGTCAGTGCATTCGACTACTTCCCTTTTATGAAACAAATTTGAGAGCACTTCATATTCATTTCCTAAATCATCTAATATTTCATAATGTCGTCTTAGGTATATTAGTTTAATTATATTATCAATTTCGGAATCTAAAGTTTTTTTGCAAATTTGAGCGAATGACAATATGTTATTCTTTTTTATTTCTGTCTCTGATAGAATTCCATTTTTAGTGGATATGAAATTTGCTTCAGATAGGTTGTTAAACTCTTTAAGGACTTTCACGGTGTCAATTACAGGGTCAAGGTCGTGAGTTAACATCAATACTGTTTTATTTAAAAGACAGTCTATGCTTTTGCCTCTAAAAAGCATATGCATAATTGCATATTTTTTGCTTTTATCAAATGAAGATATTGGATCATCAAGAACTATTAAGTCAGGGTTTTTATGCAAAGCTTGATACATAAATAGAACGAGTGCAAATGCATTTTTTTCTCCAAAACTTAGATATTGTTTCCCTCCCGTAATTATATCGGCAGACTCAATATGTTTTAGAAGTAGTTTGTAGTCACTTGAACCTACATTTTGAATTTCAACTGTATATTTATATCCTGCATTCGTTAAAAACGAATTGATACTTTTTCTATGTTTTTGAATTAATTTTTTAACTAAACTTTTTTGCTTATTTATTTCTCCTTCTAAAATCCCCACTTTTTCAAGAACGGTGTCTAATGAAGAATTTAAAGTGTCTATTATTTCAGCAGTTTTATCAGATTTTAATCTATCAAATAAGTCTACATTAATTTTTAATCCTTTTAATTTTCCCTCTGCTTTCTCATCTTCACTAAAGCTTAAAGGCGAAATGTCTTTTAATGACTTTAACTTTAAAAGTAAATCATCAATTTGTTGTTTAACAACAACAACAATGTAGTTCATTTCGGATTCCTCTAAACCTGTTTGTTTTTCTGTTATATCTTTAAGTGTAGTATTGGCTGATTCAGAAAAATATTCACCAAGATTTTGCAATGCTTCAATTATTACATTGAAATTTTTGATAACATTCTTGTTGTAGAATGTGGAAACTGATTTTATGGTGTCTTTTTTCTCAACTGTTGGAGAGGTGCAATATGGACAATCATCCGAAATATCGAGATATTGTTCTCCTTTATTTTGCCAGTCTAACCAACTCACACAGCTTTTGTCTTTAATTAATTTACTATAACCTTTTAAAAATTCTGGAATATGTTCAATTTGGTTTCCATTTTCAAGGCCTTTATATAGTGCTGAAGTTTTCGAGAGGCCAGTTTGAGTGGCTTTAAAACTTTTTGATAAGTTATCAAAGTCGGATATTATTTCATCGAGCCCTACATTTTCCGAAAACACTTTTTTCACTTCAGAAAGTAGTTGCTCAATTTGAGCAGTGTAGTTTTTGAATTCAGGAGTCTCAATGAATATTTCGTAACTGTTTGAAATTAATTCATCTTCCTTGAATAAAAATTGATTTAGGTACTCTTCATTAAAAATGAGTACACTTTTAATTTCTTCACTCGTTTCTACTTTTGGAATAATTTCAACTTCTCCACCTCTGTGTTTAAATGGTCTTAATTCTTGTAATTTTTCAGGTGTTTCTGTATTGTATTTTATAGCTCTTGTTATCGTACTTTTTCCAGTACCATTAATTCCAAACTTAATATTCAGTTTATTATTGGAAATCTTTATTTCTCCTGTTTCAATATTATTGCAATGTGTTATTTTGATTTCCATTTATTTACTTAAGTAGTTTGGCTTTGTGAGCTTGGTTTTCGCATTGGCTATAACGTCACTGTATGAATCGTGCGTTTTGATTAAAAAAATGTTTCGGTTACAAAATATCCAAATCTGCAAATAGGGCTATTACTATTTAAATTCTCAATAGGCCAATTCGCAGATTTGGCGAGGCTGCCAGAATGCTAATAATTTACCTCTAGCACTGCCCACGTATGATTTCATCACAGTATGTTGGCGGTAGTTATTTTATACCACATTTATTTAAAGCCTCAACTAATTCGTTATTATCATACGTCTTGATTAATGAAGAACTGTATATAATCCCTTTTTCCTCATCAATCGTACCGTTGAATAGACAGTACTTTAAATTTTCATTTTGATGACCTAATAAATAAAAGTCTTTAACCATGACGGAGACAGGCTGTTGAACTTGTTGTTGTTGTCCATTATTAGGCATGTATAAGTTTTGTATTTCTTCTTTACTATAGCGATATAAATCATATTTTTTACCGCTAACAGTTAAATAACTCCTGCCTACATTTATTGAATAGCCCCAATTGCCTTGTTGTCCAACTTGCTGCTGACCAATTGAATGAGTTACTTGCTGGGTTGTGAATTGGCCAACGATTTTATCTTGTGAAAAGCAAATAATTGGGAAGAATAAGATAATTGACAATGATAATATTTTTGACATAATGCAGATATTTATTGATGATTTAGCTTTTAAATTGTTTTTCTTTCTTATAACCCAATATCAGATCCGTCTTCAAGCGTAGTAATCATGCTTTTGACTTGAGCTATAGTGAAAGGTCGTAAATCTGATATTACTTTTCGACTAGTAAAATATGTTTTGAAGGTATTGTATGAACTTTCCCGAGAAATGCTACCACCACCACCTGCGTTTGCTGATACCTGAACCACTCCAACTCCTCCTCCAGCATTACCTTGAAATTGTGCTTCACCATTAAAGCTGGCAGTCCCGTCATTGGATGCCCAGATTGCTTCATAGCTATTTGAAAATATAATTGAGTCGGTATCTTGAACTAGTGGCATGGAGATAATTGACTTAAGAACCCCTAATCTTGCAGCGGTATCAAGGTCTACGCCAATTGTACTACCATAAAAAGCTGTTGCAAGTGGAGAAACTAAAACACCCCCACCGATAAACATGGAATTTTGTTTATCTAAAGCTGATTTTGCGCTTGCTTTAATGTCAGCTCCTGGAACGGTGGCTGCTCCTTCTATTGCTGCATTCAAGTAACCAGAACAGTCTAGACTATAAATAAATGAATCAAAGCCTTCTTTTAAAATGAATTTGTCAATACTTAAATTATTGAAGGTAGGGGAGTCAAAAGTTGTCCAAGTTCTTGTTGAACCATCATTAGATTTTATTTCGACTGTATGGAGTAGGACGCTTACACTTGTTCTAGGTAAGAAAGTTGCGGAATCAGGAAGTTCCTTCATGAAATTTACCACAAAACTTGGGGCCCAACTCTTACCTTCGTCTCTTAGTTTTTTAAGTTTTCTAGCTACTTTCTTTGGTAAAGCACATTGTGTCTTTTCAGGGTCAAAAAGAATGCTTACCTCAGCCTTCAATGAGACAGTTCTTGACTCAATACCAGTAAAACTTGATTTAAAACTATTGAAAAGTTTAAGGTCTGTATTATTTAGAACTAAAGATTTATTGTCATTAAAATCTGTTTCAATAAAACTGTTTATCGCTGACAATTCTGATCCAAGAAATTTTAAACCTTCTTGATTCTCAATTTTGGAATTAGTCTCTAGTATAAACTCTTTACTGATTTCTTCTTCGGAAGAACAACCATAAAGTCCGATTACAAGGAAACAAATTGAAGCTACGTATAATTTTTTCATTTTAGTTTGGTTAGTTAATTCTAAGATAACTGAATGATTAAATCTTTGGAAATACTTATTAACGCCAACAATTGGCTAAACGTCACATACCTAGACAGAATGCTGTTTATTCATAAATAGACAAGTTTTCAAGATACCATGTCGCTTGAAATCTCAGTACAATTCATCATTTGAAGCATAACCACACCAAGCTCATTGACACTAATAAAAATAATGGATTATAGACTGAGTAGTCATCTATGGTAACCCGAGCCGGGATGGACTATGTTATCAGACGGACGGATAAGCCATAAATCAAGATTGATCGTAGGTATAAGTACTTACGAAATTGAGTAATAGTACTCAGTCTAATCATCTGATATGGGGAGACCAACCAATGCCTATTGTCAAGATCACATGAGAATCCATAGAGGTAGTGGTTCCTTCCAGTTGTCAGGACTCCTTATCAAGAACCCTTGTTCTTGGAGATCGAGTCTACTGGATTGGCGAGGACGGTAGCGCGTATTTTGCTACTCGCAGAGATGACCACTACCAAGAGGGTGATGACACTCGTGAAAATTAAGTAAGTCCACTTCACGCCTATATGATAGGGAAATACATCCATCACTTCGAGGGCAATAAAGTAAGTCCCTACAATACCAAAAACAGCCGCAATGCCATACAGCACTAGGTATTCCTTCATCATTAGTATAAATAGACTCTTCACGGGTGCCCCTAATATTTTCCGTATGGCGATCATTTTTTGCTGCATCTCGGAGGAGTATGATACCAAGCTGTAGAGGCCAATGACTACTAAGAACACTGCCAGTATGGTGAAGAATATGAACATCCGGGTGACATTGCCCAGTGAGCTCAAATAAGAATGATCAAACTCTGCATCCATGAACTTGAACTCAATCGGCTCTTGAGGGAAGTATTCATTAAATAGGCCATTGATGAAGGTCTGTGATTCTTTTCTCTTGTTGTTGGCGACTTTGATAGTGACAAAGTTGAGGTATTGCTCAGTGCCTATGGTCAAGGCCATCGGTGGGATTTTCTTGAACAAAGTATAGTCGTTAAAATCCTGTATTACACCGACTACGGTCAACTCCCCATGGTTAATGGTTTTACCAATGGCATTTTCCCATCCAAAAAGGTTTTTGGCGGTTTCGTTTATGATGACCCCATTTTTGGCATCAGTGCCATATTCTTCAGAAAATTTGCGTCCTTCGAGCAGTGGCATTTGGTAGGTGCTCAAGAAATTATAATCTACCGGGTGAAATCTTAGTCTTATTTTATCTT
>JAWUWD010000011.1:0-10837 GCA_034112085.1 Cyclobacteriaceae bacterium | reverse complement strand
AGATGACTGGCGTAAGTCCAAATAGCACTGATCAAAAACTAAAAGCGGCAGTAATATAGTAGTTCACCATGAAAGAGAAATTAGCCATCATTGGAACAGGAATTGCGGGAATGGGTGCTGCGCATTTATTGAAAGAGCATTTTGATCTAACCTTGTTTGAAAAGAACGACTATGTAGGTGGACACACGAATACTGTCAACGTAAAAGAAGGTGAAAAAGACGTTCCGATAGATACGGGTTTTATGGTGTTTAATAAGGTGACTTATCCTAACCTCGTTAAACTTTTTGAAACGCTTGATGTACCCATCAAAAAGACAGAGATGTCCTTCAGTGTACAGCATAAACCTACTGGATTGGAATATAATGGTAGTGGGTTTGCTGGATTGTTCGCACAGAAGAAAAATCTATTCAATCCGGGATTTTTGAAGATGCTACTTCAAATAAAACATTTTAATGACAATAGCATAAAGGATTTAGAGTCGGGTACTTATGATGATTTCAATCTAGCAGACTATATCAAGGAAAAGGGCTATGGCGATAGCTTTACGCAGAAGTATATAATACCGATGAGCTCGGCTATATGGTCCACACCTGCTGAGGTGACACTGCAATTTCCGTTTGTCACGATTGTGAGATTTATGAAAAATCATGGTATGCTTGGGATGCATACCCAACACCAATGGTACACTATGGTGGATGGTAGCGAAACCTATAAAAAGAAGATCATTGCACCGTTCAAAGATAAAATCCATACAAGTAAGGGGGTAAAGACAGTAACGCAAAAAGGAGATAAGGCTGAAGTAGAGACCTTGGATGGTCAGATTTATGAATTTGACAGAGTCATTGTCGCTACGCACGGTGATGAAGCCTATCACTTATTGGGCAATCCAAGTGAATTGCAAAAAGAGCTTTTGTCTAAATTTCAGTATCAACCAAATGTGGCCACTCTACATACCGACACTTCGATTATGCCGAAAAATCGCAGTATATGGTCGGCATGGAATTATAGCATTATTGAGAAAGAAGGAAAGATGCTACCTTCTACTATTTACTACATGAATAGACTACAGCATGTATCTAAAAATCAGTCTTATTTTGTATCGATCAATGATCAAGGAGTAGTGGATCCAAATAAGGTTATCAAAAAAATCAATTATACGCATCCTATATTTACGCTCGAGGCAATTGCGGCTCAAGATAGGTTGCAGGAATTGAATCAGACTGGGCCCATCTATTTTTGTGGAAGTTATTTTAGATATGGATTTCATGAAGACGCATATGCTTCGGCAGTGACGCTGAGTGATCAAATTATTAAGGGACTTTTAACACCAGCGAATAAATAGAACCATGAAAGGGATCGTCAATTCTTGTTTGTACTATGCTAAAGTCGTTCACGTGCGGTCTGAGCCTATTCACCGAAAATTTGACTATCGGTTGTTCATGTTTTATCTCGATCTAAATGAGCTGGAAACGATTAAGAAAAAAATTAAACTCATCGGATACAATTCATTTAATTACTTCAGTTTTCGAGACAGAGATCACCTCAGATTACCCAAAGGAAAACCAGACACGTCTAAACCGGTAAGAGAACATCTTATAAACTATTTGGCTCAGAATGAGGTACTTGAACCTATAGGCAGAATCATGCTATTGACTAATCTAGCAACGCTTGGGTATCAATTTAATCCAGTGTCTTTTTACTTTGTATATGACATCAATAATAAGCCCTTATGCTCTGTGGTGGAAGTTGGAAATACTTTCAAAGAAATAAAACCATATTTCATAGATGCTGCTCATCTAAAGAAAGATGTTTTCACCTACCGCACAAAAAAACTATTTTATGTTTCTCCTTTTATCGCACACGATGTAGATTTTGATTTTCGACTGAGTCTACCCTCTGAGAAACTCAATCTAAGAATCGATGATTATAAAGGAGATGATCATTTTTTCACGGCTCTATTGAGTGGTGAGAGAAAAGCCTTAACCAACAGTAATATAGTGCGTTATGCATTGCTGTTCCCTTTGATTACGCTTCGTGTCATCGGGTTGATTCATTGGCAAGCCATGAAAATTTGGCTAAAAAAGATACCATTTTACAAAAAAGAAGAGTATCCTGAATTACAAGTAGACGTTTACAATAGAAATAAGATTACACCCTAATTAACATGGACACAGTATTGATTGATCAAGTCAAAGTATTCAAACCAGTCGCTGATACTTCTTCGAAATTATCTGCCAACGAAAAATTTGTAGTTAGCTTTTTAAAAAGAATGAATAAAGGCGCTGCGAAAATCAGTCTACCCAACGGATCTTCATTTGTAGCAGGAGATGAAACCGAAGCAAATTGTGCGGAGATTAAAATTACTGATGATAATTTTTTCAATAAAGTAAAACTCTATGGTGATGTAGGGTTTGGCGAAGCCTATGTAGAGGGCTATTGGGAAACTAGCAGTATTGTTGATGTGATCTCGTGGTCCTTACTGAATTTTGATAATATGCCAGGATTAAGTGGCAGCAAAGCATCTAAGTTAGCTTGGAATAGTTTTCAGTTTGTGAATAGATTCATTCATAGACGTAAATCCAATACTCAAGAAGGCTCACAAAAAAACATTTCCTTTCATTACGATCTAAGTAATGACTTTTACAAGTTATGGTTGGACCAAAGCATGACCTATTCTAGTGCCTATTATGAGGATCAGGACAAGTCGCTTTTTGATGCACAGCAACTGAAGTATCAAAAGCTTGCCGAGAAACTGCAGTTATCGAAAGGAGATGAAATTCTAGAGATTGGATGTGGTTGGGGAGGGATGGCCATCTATATGGCTTCTCATTATGATGTGCATGTTACCGGTATTACTATTTCTCAGGAACAGTTTGATTATGCTACCAAGCAAGTGGAAGCAGCGGGACTTAGCGAAAAAATTAGTATTGTATTCAAAGATTATAGAGATCTCAAAGGGCAGTTTGACAAAATTGTATCTATTGAGATGATCGAGGCCGTTGGCGATCAGTATTACAAATCATATTTTAAAAAAATACATGAAGTCCTGAAGCCTGACGGCATTGTGGCTATTCAGACGATCACTAGCCCAGATTCTAGATATCAAGACCTGAAAAGCAATGTAGATTGGATCCAAAAGCATATTTTTCCAGGCTCACTTTTACCAAGTATTGCCATACTAAATAAGAATGTCAACGCGACAGGAGATCTTCATTTGGTAGGGCTAGAAGAAATGGGATTGCATTATGCACGAACTCTGAATCAATGGAACGAAAATTTCAATAAAAAAATCAACGAAGTGAAATCACTGGGGTTCAATGATGAATTCGTTCGTAAATGGAACTACTACCTCTCGTATTGTGAGGCCGCTTTCAAAATGCGCAATATCAATGTGGTCCAAATGGTTTATGCAAAACCCAACAATCAGAATTTGAAGTAAATGATCTTGCCACTAAAGTTTAGTGACAAGATTTCTGAGTAATTTCAAGCCGCCATTTCCTTGTAGGTTAACTATGAAAATGACACTTCTGAAACACATATCTTAATAAGATTATTCTAGTCTTCATCAATGGCTTTATTTTTCTATCTCGATAGAGATTAAAAATCGAAATGCCCATTTCCAAGTAATTTGGTATTCTTTCATTTGAGCCTTTTCCAAAATGGAAACAAGTTCCTTTTTGATGAAAGATCTTCTAATGGCCGCTAGTCCATCTTGCTTTACAATAGTTGAAAAAGGGAGTAAAGCAGAACTTATTTTAAATAAGGAATAGGCGAACGAATTTCTTTGTAACTCACTAAATATGATTTTAGTAGTGATGTTTGTTTTTGCTTTCTTAAGAAACTCCACAAATTCATGGTCACTAAAATGATACATAAAATGGCTACTAATAAGAATGTTACAAGTAGGTAAGATGAATTCTGGGTTGAGTATGTCGGCTTTTAAATAGTTTATAGAGCTGTTATTAATATTTTTTTCAGTAGCATATTTGAGAACATGAGCATTTCCATCTATACCCAAGAGCTCTACCTGTTTATTGTTCTTAGAGCACCATTTTGCAATTTTCCTTAAATTGTCTCCAGCACCGCAGCCTAAGTCTATTATTTTAATCTGTTTGTCGGATTTAAGTATTTCTATTTTTACAGCTTTACAGGTTGCTGATGTATTCCCAAGATATTTGTTGATGATAGAAAGGCCGCTTAGTGTTTTGTTTAGTTCGTTTCCAGATAATTCAAAATTATCCATTTGTTCTTTTTCCGAACTTCTTATGCCTAACATTTATTCAGCTTCTTTCTTAAATAGTAGTTTATACACTTTTGCTGAGATCCAGTTACCAGCAGGGTAGTACAGAGCAAAGAAAAGAGCCATCCCTAAGCTAAAGTTCCTAACGTTGAGAAACTGATCCATTAAGTTGTTTGGATATGCGTAAGAGGTCTCCAATGCATATCCTCCAAATTCTAAAAGACCCATAGTCACTAAGCCGTAAGCATATTGCCTATGGAAAGGCAATTTCCTCAATAGCAATGAAATTGGGATCATATAGAATAGGTAAACCGTAATCACCTGCCACCAATAAGTGAAACGAGCAATCTCCATCATTGAACCAAACTTGTCCATGCCCATTCCCCAAATAAAGTAGATGACTACATAAATGGCAATTAGTCTTTTATCTATGTTTAGTTTTTGCTTAGAGTATATTATGAAATCATTCATTTATTTAAAATAGAATATGCTCCATAATTTCCATGATGTGTAATAGATAAGGAGCAGTTTAAAGGTTTGTTTTTGTGTAAAATAGTGGGTATGCCTGTAGTTGTTTTTTGTATTCGAAGTTCAGTACTATCCAAAGAGTTGTTTTTTGAAAAAGCAGATAGAACTTGACTTTGCATATAAATACTTTGAAATTCGAAACAGCTATCTGCTAACTTGAAAACGCAATTGTCACTCTCTGAGCTATCAAGAACAGCTGTTGTGAATATGTATTTAGAATTAGTGGTAGTTTCAGTTTTTATTGACGTTTCGCCAATCTTAACTTGGCCACTTTTTAAAGAATCTACGGTACATTCGATTCTTGAAGGATTGAAAAATCGATCGGATCCCGATTGAATAAACACTTTATAGGCACTTTCTTTCATACTCCATAAATGCCACACGGTTGTAAATGGATCGACAGCGGCATTAATAAAGTCCTGTTCTGTTGTTGTGAATATTTTCTGAAGAAAACGGGGTCTTTCCCAATTGGTGGAACGTCTTGTTTCACTAATATCTATGATATCATTTCCGACCACTACTTCTCAGAAACTTTGGTATTGATAACTTCCAAAGCTGCTTTTACATTCAGCATTTTATCCATCGATTCATTGTCTAACTCAATGTCATATTTGTCTTCAATATCCAGAATAACATCGACAAGGTTTGCAGAATTTATCTTCAAATCATTGATGAAATCAGTATCCTCATTTAAGTTTTCAAACGCTTCATCATTCTGAATGTATGGTTTAACGATTTGTTTTAAGTCGTCAATCATTTGTTGTTTATCACTCATTACTTTTTGTATTTTTTAAATAGTACACAGCCATTTACATCACCGAAACCAAAACTCGCTTTTGCTACGATGTTTACTTCTTTATCTATTAATGCTTGCGGTATTTTATTTTTAGAAACTAAAGAGGTTATTTCCTCATTTAAATCTTCACAATTAATATTTGGAAAAATAAAACCATGGTGAATTTGCAAAACACTAGCAACACTCTCTATAGCTCCGGATGCAGATAAGCAATGCCCAATCATTGATTTTAAAGAATTGATGTAGGGAAAATCGTTTCCTTTCAAATCTAATGCTTTTGACCAATTTTCGATCTCGGTGAAATCTTTACTTGTGGCTGTTAAATGACCGTTGATCAAATCAATAGCTTCCGGTTTTATATTTGAGTTTCTAAGCGCATTTTTAATGCAACGTTGAACGGCTTCAGAGTTAGGTGCAGTCATAGTACCTTGATTCCGCTGACCACCAGAATTCACATCACCTCCTAGTACTTCTCCATATATAGTGGCTTTTCTTTGGAGCGCACTTTCCAGAGATTCTATTACCATAGCACCTGCACCACTACCAGGCACAAACCCAGAAGCAGATGCACTCATAGGTCTTGATCCAGCTTCAGGAGATTCATTGTGCTTGTAGGTTAGCACGCGCATAGCATCAAACCCTCCCCATACATAGGGGCCATGATCACTGGTACTCCCAACTATCATTCGTTTAGCCTTCCCTGCCTTCACTCTATCATATCCCATTAGTATGGCCTCAGTACCAGTGGTGCATGCAGAAGAGTTGGTGGTTACCTGATTACCTAAGCCTAAAATACCTCCTAGATAAGCACTCACACCACTTGCCATAGTCTGTGCAACTACCGTACTTCCTAGTCGCTTTACTTTTTTATCGTCTAAATTGTAAATCGCTTCTCTAAATCTTTCTACGCCAGAAGTTCCAGCTCCGAAAATAGTTCCACTATCAAAATCAGTTTTGTCAGTTATAGAAAGTCCTGCATCTTTCCAAGCATCCATACCTGCCATACAACCATATAAAATGCCAGAGCTGTTAAAATTTCTAAGCTGAAGATCGGTCAAGTAATTTCGTTTTAACTCTTCGCTTACGTTGGGAATACCACCGATACAGCAGGAGAAATTCAATTCTTTTAATTCTTCGTAGAATTCAATTCCAGAGGTTCCAGATTTTATTGCGTTGGTAAATGCATCCAATCCAACACCATTGGGTGATACAACTCCAAGACCGGTAATTACAACTCTATTATCCATGTTATATCTGCATCATCCCCGCTATTTTACCTCTACAAACTAGTTCACCTTTTTCATTAAACATCTGCACGTTGCATTTCAATTTATTGAATCTGAAATATTCCTTTTCGCTTTTCACGATTACTTTCTCAGAAGGATAAACAGGGATAAAGAAGTTCATTTCTGAAGAAGTTAATGCAATTGTTATTTCGTCTAACGAATTTTCAGAATTATTCAAAAGATAGATTCCTAAAGACACTACACCAATCTGAGCAGCCGTTTCAGTTAAAATCACTCCAGGCGTAACGGGATTGTTCTTAAAGTGTCCTTTATAGAAATCATGCTTATCATCGTAGGTATAGGATCCACTAATACTGTTTTCATCCACCGATACTATTTCATCCACGAATAGAAATGGATCTTGATAGGGAAGTCGAGCTATTATCTCTTCGAATGCCATATTAGCTTAAATGTTCTCCACCGTTTACGGGAATTGTGACTCCTGTGATCCATTTAGATTCTTCCTTAGTCAATAAATAAACCACATTGGCAACGTCTTCTGGAGTTGTAAGCCTTTTAAAGGGATTGCGTTTTATAGCGTATTCTCTTAGTTTTTCATTTCCGGGAATCATTCTGAATGATGCCGTGTCTGTAATCCCTGCTTCTATACAGTTTGCCTTAATCCCATATGGAGCAAACTCAAGTGCTATGTTTCTTGTGATGGCTTCTAGTGCAACTTTGGCCACCGAAACGGCAGCGTAGTTTTTCAAGGCTTTTGTATTCCCTTCGCTGGTAAAGCTAATGATCCGAGCATCAGATGAAAATAGATTCTTAGAAAAAACATGCTTCGTCCAATCATACAAACTAATGGCCATGTTCTCAAGTGTAATGTGGAAGTCATCGTTTTGTAATTCTCTGTCCTCGTTAGAGGTCATTGGTTTTAGATTTCCTTTGGCGATGCTGTGTATTAAACATTTCACCTTACCGTTCTCCGAAAGGGATTCTTCTAAGAAACTTAATATAAATTCTCTGTTTTCTGGCTTGACAACATCCATGTTGAAAGGATGTAGTTTCACATTACTAGAAGAGACGATGGAATCAAAATCAGAAATAATGCCAGGAACATCACTTTTCCTAGCCCGATAAACCAAGCATAAATTTAGTCCTTCTTTGGCTAATTTTTTAGCCGAAGCTAAGCCCAATCCACTGGATGCACCAAGTATGATTGCCCACTCGTTTCTATCTTCAAATTCCCTTACCATTTCAGTAATAATCTTTGTGCGGTAAAGCCAGGTCCGAAGCTAAGCATTAAGCCAATATCTCCTTTTTTGACTCCCTGTTTGATAAATCGCTCCAGCACGTACAGCACCGTTGCACTTGACATATTTCCATATTCCTTAAGCACTGCTTTTGTGTTGTCTATGTTTTTCCCCATCGAACCAAATAGCTCTTCCACGGTTTGCACGATCTTCTTTCCACCTGGATGAAAAATAAGATGATCTACATCGGCAATAGTTAAATCGTTTCGCTCTAAAAATGGGTAGACTATATCAGGAAAATGAGCTGAAATTTTTTCAGGAACCTCTTTGTCTAAAACCATTTGAAGGCCTGTGTTCTTCAATTCAAACCCCATCATATGCTCTGCATTGTAAAAATGATACATGGCTTCATCTATAATTTCTGGGCCTTGCTCTTCTTCATAAGAAGATAATATGGTACAAGCGCATCCATCTCCAAAGATAGCTGCGCTTACAATATTGGTCATCGAATAATCATCGATTTGAAAAGTAGAAGTAGGAGACTCAACCGCGATAACTGCCGCACGTTTATTGGGATTGGCTTTTAGGAAATTATTTGCGTAAATCATTCCTGAAACTCCCGCTACGCAGCCCATTTCAGTAACAGGAAGACGTACAATATCTTGCTTCATACCCAACTTGTTTATGAGATAGGCATCGACAGATGGGATCATAATCCCTGTACAGCTAACGGTAATGATATAATCTATATCAGTAGGAGCGAGGCTTGATTTGTTGAGTGCTTTAGTCAAGGCACTTTCTGCCAGTTTTATCGTTTCACGTTTGTAGATATCATTCTTTTCTTCAAAGGACGTTTTTAGAAATACATCTTCGGCATCCATAATGGAATACCTTTTGTCTACTCCAGCATTTTCAAATAGCTTAATAACTTTTCGTTGATATCTTTCTTCTTGTCCAGATAACCAAACCTTAAGAAAGGGAATTATTTCTTTGGTAGACCTAGAGTATGGAGGCAGCTGGGTAGCTATTGATGTTATTTTTACGCTCATGTTTTGTTAATAATCCATTGGTAACGAAATGCCCATCGCCAAGTTATAGTACTTTTGAAATTTATTTTTTCTGAAAACCGATCTAGGTCTATTCGTTTAAATGCTTTTAAAATGGATGTTAAACCATCTCTTCTTATCATATGATTATCAATAACCGATGTCAGTAATTTGAAAAGAAAATAGGCTAACCAGTGGCGATGCAAGTCATTAACTACAACACCTATTTTTGCATTCTTAAGCAAGGTCTGAATAAAGTCTAAAGCAACTTGGTCTTCAAAATGATGAAGAAACAAGGTACACATGGCAATGTCATATCTATGAGATTCAAATTCTTTCGATAAAACATCTTCTTTTCTGTAGGTTATTTCTGGAAAACTTGCTGATAGTTCTATGGCATAATCAATCGTGGTTTGATTTGCATCGATGCCTAACAGCTCGAATTTATAACCATTTTTTCTTCCAAAATGGGCAACTCTTCTCAAAATGTCACCATTTCCACAACCTAAGTCTACAAGGCTAATTGTTTTGTCTTTGGGCTGGTCTTTTAGAATCGTATTAATCCCATCAATAGTGATTTTATTACCACCTAGCCATTTATTTATAATGGCAAGTTTGTCCAGTGAGTTTATCAGTAATTCACCACTCATATCAAGATCATCCATTATCTCAATTTCCTTACTTCTATTTGTTGTATCTATAAACATTACAGTTCTGCTTTCATCGGTTTACCGTGTGTTCTTTTAATGATATGTGGCAATATAAACGGGAAGGTCTTTAAAAACAGCATGATCAATTCAGAAAATAATCCTAGATCAAATAATCTAGCGATAATATATCCTGAATTTAGTCTAGAGCTAAACTCTTTGTTCCAAAGTTTAGCATACTTATTTTCTAAATCTGCTCTTGATTTAATCTCACCAGATTTAAATTTTAATATTTGCTTGGAAGCCATTTGAGCAGCTCTGATAGCCATGCTCATTCCATTTCCTGCCAATGGGTGAATCATACCCGCACTGTCACCACACATTAAAATGTGATTCTCTACTGGCAATTTTGAGGAAAATGACACTTGACTAATGGATAATGGTTTCTCAAAAGCTAATTCATAGGTGTCGAATACTTTCTTTAAAAATTCATTTTTACTCAATACTTTCTTCTGAAAGTCATCAATGTTTTTATACTTTTTAAATGATGTGAAATCTGCTAGGTAGCAGATGTTTACAAGGTCATTTTCTACTTTTGAGATACCACAATAGCCGCCCTCAAAATTATGTAGACCTACAGCATCATCAGGAAAATTACCTTTGTAATGTGCTTTTACGCCCAGAAATGGAGAAGATTTCTTGATGAAATCTCTATTCATTTTCACATCTAAACTGGACCTTTTGCCAAAAGAGCCAATTACGAGTTCTGAAGTGAATTGTTGATCCTGATTGGTAAGCACCTCAAATTGGTCGTCTTTGAATTGAATATCTGTCACGCTTGCATGAAGAATCTGAGCACCGCATTGTTTTGCTTTTTTAGATAGCTCCCAATCCATACAGTAGCGACTTATGCTAAAACCTCCTCTCGGCAATTGGGTACTTATAGATCTACTACCTGGTGTGCTTAATTTGAAGTCAGTAATGTTTTTTGCCCCATAGTCGAAAGGGTTAAAATCTAAAGCTTTTAGATAGGGCAGTGCTTCATTTGAAATATATTCTCCGCATACTTTATGCTTAGTGTACTCATTCTTTTC